>NZ_JBFTLH010000031.1:0-42155 GCF_056396345.1 Cupriavidus sp. 05T42 | reverse complement strand
ACTTCTTGGCCGAGCCGCCAAACTTCGCAGCCAGCACCGTGGMGATTGCTGCCGTCAGCGTCGTCTTGCCGTGGTCAACGTGACCAATCGTACCTACGTTCACGTGCGGCTTGGTCCGCTMGAACTTTTCCTTTGCCATTTTTCAGCTCCTAATGGAATGCAATCTTGTTGTTTCATCGCGCCGCCGCACCGGCAGGCGCGGCGGCAAACTTCCAATTACTTGCCCTTGGCCGTGATCACGGCTTCGGCGATGTTCTTGGGTGCCTCGGCGTAATGCTTGAATTCCATGGTGTACGTGGCGCGACCTTGCGTGGCCGAGCGCAGCGACGTGGAATAACCGAACATTTCCGACAGCGGGACTTCGGCCTTGATGATCTTGCCGCCGCCAATCATGTCGTCCATGCCCTGCACGATGCCGCGACGGGACGACAGATCGCCCATCACCGTACCCGTGTAGTCTTCCGGCGTTTCCACTTCCACGGCCATCATCGGCTCGAGCAGAACCGGGCTGGCCTTGCGCATGGCTTCCTTGAAAGCCATCGAGCCGGCCATGCGGAACGCGTTTTCGTTCGAGTCCACATCGTGGTACGAACCGAACGTCAGCGTAACCTTCACGTCCACCACCGGGAAGCCAGCMAGAATACCGGCCGACAGCGTGTCGACGATACCCTTCTCGACTGCCGGGATGTATTCGCGAGGAATCACACCGCCCTTGATGGCGTCGATGAACTCGAAGCCCTTGCCCGGCTCTTGCGGTTCCAGCGTGATCACGGCGTGACCGTACTGGCCGCGGCCGCCCGACTGCTTGACGAACTTGCCTTCGACGTCTTCGGCCTTCTTGCGAATGGTTTCGCGGTAAGCCACCTGCGGCGCGCCGATGTTGGCTTCCACGCCGAATTCGCGCTTCATGCGGTMGACCAGAATTTCCAGGTGGAGCTCGCCCATGCCCGAAATGATGGTCTGGCCCGATTCTTCATCGGTACGCACGCGGAACGACGGATCTTCAGCGGCCAGGCGGTTCAGGGCGATGCCCATCTTTTCCTGGTCAGCCTTGGTCTTCGGCTCGACAGCCTGCGAGATCACCGGCTCCGGGAAGATCATGCGCTCGAGCACGATCGGGGCAGCCGGATCGCACAGCGTATCGCCCGTGGTGGCGTCCTTCAGGCCCACCGCAGCGGCGATGTCGCCGGCCAGCACTTCCTTGATTTCTTCGCGCTGGTTCGCGTGCATCTGCAGAATACGGCCCAGACGCTCCTTCTTCTGCTTCACCGGGTTGTACACGGTGTCGCCCGAATTGATCTTGCCCGAGTACACGCGGAAGAAGATCAGCTGGCCAACGAACGGGTCGGTCATGATCTTGAACGCCAGCGCCGAGAACTTCTCGCTGTCGTCAGCCTTGCGCTCGAGCTTCTTTTCGTCGTCGCGTTCGTCCACGCCGGTGACCGGCGGAATATCGACCGGCGACGGCAGGAAGTCGATCACGGCGTCCAGCATACGCTGCACACCCTTGTTCTTGAACGCGGTGCCGCACAGCATCGGCTGGATTTCGCAGGCGATGGTACGGTCACGCAGCGCCTTGACGATCTCGGCACGGGTCAGCTCTTCGCCGCCCAGGTACTTTTCCATCAGCTCTTCGCTGGCTTCGGCGGCGGACTCGACCATCTTCTCGCGCCATTCTTCAGCGATAGCTTGCAGCTCGGCCGGGATGTCCTGGTATTCGAACTTCACGCCCTGGCTGGCTTCGTCCCAAATGATCGCCTTCATTTCCAGCAGATCGACGACGCCCTGGAAGCCGTCTTCAGCACCGATCGGCACCACGACGGGCACCGGGTTGGCCTTCAGGCGGTTCTTCAGCTGGTCGTAGACCTTGAAGAAGTTGGCGCCGGTACGGTCCATCTTGTTCACGAAGGCCAGACGCGGCACGCCGTACTTGTTAGCCTGGCGCMACACGGTTTCCGACTGGGGCTGCACGCCACCCACTGCGCAGTAGACCATGCAGGCACCGTCCAGCACGCGCATGGAGCGCTCCACCTCGATGGTGAAGTCCACGTGGCCCGGGGTGTCGATGATGTTGAAGCGGTGCTCGGGATAGTTCCCGGCCATGCCCTTCCAGAAAGCGGTGGTGGCAGCGGAGGTGATCGTGATGCCACGCTCCTGCTCCTGCTCCATCCAGTCCATGGTGGCCGCGCCATCGTGCACTTCACCGATCTTGTGGTTCACACCGGTGTAGAACAGGATCCGCTCGGTCGTGGTGGTTTTACCCGCGTCAATGTGAGCCGAAATACCGATATTGCGGTAGCGCTCAATGGGAGTCTTACGAGCCACTTTAATCCTCTATTCGTCCGTGAGGCGCCGGCATCTCATCGCCCGCGCCCCTAACACAAACGGGCGAGATGTGTAGCAACACAGCCCGCCCGGCAACCAACAACGTGTCTCGCTCGCTTTAGAAGCGGAAGTGCGAGAACGCCTTGTTGGCTTCGGCCATGCGGTGCACTTCATCGCGCTTCTTCATCGCGCCGCCACGGCCTTCCGATGCTTCCAGCAGCTCACCTGCCAGGCGCAGCGCCATCGACTTCTCGCTGCGTTTCTTCGCGGCCTCGCGCAGCCAACGCATCGCCAATGCCAAACGACGCGACGGACGGACTTCGACCGGAACCTGATAGTTAGCGCCGCCCACGCGACGGCTCTTCACTTCCACCACCGGCTTCACGTTGTTGATGGCAACGGAAAACACTTCGATGGGGGCCTTGCCTGCCTTCTTTTCGATCTGGTCGAACGCGCCGTACACAATGCGTTCGGCAACCGACTTCTTGCCGTCCAGCATCAGCACGTTCATGAACTTGGCAACTTCAACGTTACCGAACTTCGGATCAGGCAGAACTTCCCGCTTGGGGACTTCACGACGACGTGGCATCTTCTTTCCTTTAGATTCAGTTGAGAGCGCGTTACTTATCGCGACTCTCCGGCCACCAACTAGCTTGCCTGCATGGCAAATTCGCCGGGTGACCACTTACTCGACGGCACGGCGCATAACTCTCCGTTGTACCGCCGCCTGGTGACAGCACCATGACTCGCGCCACAGGCCATCTTCTTGTTGCTGCTGCGGGCAATCGCTTGCCCAGCTGCCCTGAAAACGATCAGGCAGCCTTCGGACGCTTCGCGCCGTACTTCGAACGAGCTTGCTTGCGGTCCTTCACGCCTTGCAAGTCGAGCGAGCCACGGACGATGTGGTAACGCACACCCGGCAGATCCTTCACACGGCCGCCGCGGATCAGCACGACCGAGTGTTCCTGCAGGTTGTGGCCTTCACCGCCGATGTACGAGATGACCTCGAAACCGTTGGTCAGGCGCACCTTGGCGACCTTACGCAGTGCCGAGTTCGGCTTCTTCGGCGTCGTGGTGTACACACGGGTGCACACGCCGCGACGCTGCGGGCAGTTCTCAAGCGCAGGGCTCTTGCTCTTGACGACTTCAGAGACACGCGGCTTGCGAACCAGTTGGTTGATAGTTGGCATTGTTCAATCCAGCTTGGTTTTACAAAAACACCCCTCCGCCGGCTCCATATCAATGAATTCGGCCTGAGGGGCAACTACGGGTTTCGGACGGGAATGGAGAGCGGGCGCTCGAAAGGAAGGGCTGTGAAGTGACAGACTTGCCAAAGAGCGCGAGCTCGCCCGGATCCCGCTTGGCTATCCTGCCGGCTGCGCCGCAAGGATCACTCCGCGGGCGCGCGTCCGACGGACGAGCGAAATCCAAAGCCAAAAACTCGAATCTGGCATCCTAGCAGGGGTGTTGACAATGGTCAAGCGGTATACCCGCTCTGTATACGCCTTGGGTKGGCGCCCCGGTCAGACTCGGACCGCGCGCAGCGTCTCGAGGATTTCCTCGCCGTAGCGCTCGAGCTTCGATGCACCGATACCGGGCACTTCAGCCAGTTCGCCKAGCGATTCGGGCGCGCTGCGGGCCAGTTCGGCCAGCGTCGCGTCATGGAAGATGACGTAGGCCGGCACGCCGTGCTCGCGCGCCGCCGCCGTGCGCCAACTGCGCAGCGCCTCCCAGTGGGCCAGCGCGTCGGGGTCCATCGTCGCGGTATGGTCGGTACGCGTGCCACGTGCGGCGCGGTCGCCGGACTTGGCCGGTTTGCTGACCTGCCGGCGCAGCGTGATCGGCTGCTCGCCCTTGAGCACGGCCCGGGCCGACTCGCCCAGCAGCAACGCGCCATGGCCGCCATGGTCGATCACCAGCAGCCCGTGGGCAATCAGCTGGCGGAAGATCGCATGCCACTCCGAGACCGACCGGTCCTTGCCGATGCCGAAGGTCGAGACCTTGTCATGGCCCCACTGCCGGATCTTCTCGTTGGCGTTGCCGCGCAGGATATCGATCAGATGGGTCGCGCCGAAGTGGACGCGGCTCGCCTGGGCCGTGCGGTAGACGCAGGACAGGGCCATCTGCGCCTCGCGCGTGCCGTCCCAGGTCGCTGGCGGCTCAAGGCAAGTGTCGCAATTGCCGCACGGCTCAGCGTTTTCGTCGAAATACGCCAGGATGCGCACGCGCCGGCATCCGGCCGTCTCGCACAAACCCAGCAGGGCGTCGAGCTTGGAGGACGACACGCGCTTGTGGGCATCGTCCGCTTCGGACTCGTCGATCATCCGCTTCTGCTGCACCACGTCGCCCAGGCCGTAGGCCATCCAGGCATTGGCGGGCAGGCCGTCGCGGCCAGCGCGACCGGTTTCCTGGTAATAGCCTTCCATGCTCTTGGGCAGGTCCATATGGGCGACGAACCGGACGTCCGGCTTGTCAATGCCCATGCCGAAGGCAATTGTCGCCACCATCACGATGCCCTCCTCTTCCCGGAAGCGTGCCTGGTGACGCTGCCGCACTTGGGCATCCATGCCGGCGTGATACCCCAGCGCCTGGATGCCGTGGCCGGCCAGCCAGGCGGCGGTATCCTCGACCTTCTTGCGCGACAGGCAATAGATGATGCCGCTGTCGTGCCCGCCGTGGCCATTCATGTGTTCGGCCTTGATAAAGGCGAGCAGCTGGTTGCGCGCATTGTCTTTCTCGACGATGCGGTAGCGGATGTTCGGCCGGTCGAAGCTGGAGATGAACACGCGCGCGTCGTCCAGCGCCAGCCGCTCGACGATCTCTTCGCGCGTCTGCGTGTCCGCCGTGGCCGTGAGTGCAATACGCGGCACCTGCGGGAAGCGCTCGTGCAGCACCGACAGCTGGATGTACTCGGGCCGGAAGTCGTGGCCCCATTGCGACACACAATGCGCCTCGTCGATCGCGAACAGCCCGACGCGGGTACGTTCGAGCAGGTCGAGGAAGCGCGGCGTCATCAGCCGCTCGGGCGCCACATAGAGGATTTCCAGCCGCCCCGCGAGCAGGTCGCGCTCCACGGCGGAGGCTTCACTGCTGGTCAGCGTGGAATTGAGCACCGCGGCGCGCACACCGGCCTCGGTCAGCGCCGCCACCTGGTCCTGCATCAGCGCGATCAGGGGCGAGACGACGATACCGACCCCCTGCCCCGCCTGCTGGCGCAGCAGCGCCGGTATCTGGTAGCAGAGCGACTTCCCGCCGCCCGTGGGCATAAGCACCAGGCAATCGCCGCCCTCGGCCACATGGTCGATGATCTCTGCCTGCCGGCCGCGAAAGGCGTGGTAGCCGAAGACTTCTTTGAGGATCGCCAGTGCGCGCGACATGGACAGCGGAATTCGGGAAAGCCGTAACCTTACCACTAAGGCGCCCGGGCTCGGCGCCGATGCTGCCGAGATCGCTATTTCGGATAACGGCGATTGCGTTCTCGACGGTTGCAGAGTTCCATGGGCATTGCCAGACTCTCAACAAGGGGCGATGCAATGGGCAATTGGCAGGATCGACTCAATCGCATCAGCAAGCCGGCAGCCTCGGAGCGTGAAGTACTCGAGAGCATCGAGACGACCGCCGCGATGCTCGGCTTCGATATGGGGAACCGCAGCATGACATTCTCGGCGAGCCAGCTGTGGAGCGAGGCAAGGCTGCTGGGCCTGTGCCACGGTCTGTCGGAGGAGGACTTCACCCTGGCCATGCGCGGTGGGCCCCTACCCTCCGCCCCGTCGCCAACCCCGCCGGTCAACGGCAAGCTTGGCCGTCGCGAAATTCGCATGCGCTGGTTCGCCTTCGTGGTTCATCTCGTGCTGGACCAGCAACGCATGGCGCGCCCCACCGGGCAAGGACAGTCGCCCCTGACCGAGCGCGAGCTCGAAGTCCTGAAACTGACTGCCCAGGGCAAGACCTCGTCGGAAATCGCCGCATTGCTGATGGTCTCCGGCAACACCGTCAACTTCCACATTCGCAATGCAATGCTCAAGCTGCAGGCCAGGAACAAGACGGCGGCAGCCGTGTGCGCTGCCTTGCAGGGGTGGCTCAACGGGTGAGTTGACTTGGCGCAAACGTAGCCCACGCGCCTATCAGATTTGGTAGTTACTGCACTTCGCCATGTCTGTTGCAATGCGCCATCGACATTGCGAGGAATGGCAGATGACATCGATGGCATCGCCGCAGCGCCCGGTTGCACTGGTCAGCGGCGGCTCACGCGGGATCGGCCGGGCGATATGCCTGGCACTGGCCGACGCTGGCTACGCAATCTCCTACTGCCATCACGCATCAGGCGATGCCGGCCTCGAGACACTCGCCCAGCTGCGCGCCGCAGGCATCCCCTCGCTGGCCCTGCAATGCAACGTTGCCGACGCGGGCGCCTGCGAGCGCTTCTTTGCCGAGACCATCGAACATCTCGGCCAGGTCGACGTGCTGGTGAACAACGCCGGCATCACCCGCGATGCGCCGCTGGCGACAATGCGACCCGATGCATGGGCCGCGGTCATCGACACCAATCTCACCGGCACCTTCCACTTGAGCCGGTCCGCCGCCTTCCACTTCATGAAGCGGCGCACCGGCGTCATCGTCAACGTGGCGTCCATTGCGGGCGTCTACGGTAACGCTACCCAGACCAACTATTCGGCATCGAAGGCCGGCATGATCGGCTTCACCCGGGCGCTGGCCAAGGAGGTTGCGCCCTACGGCGTGCGCGTCAATGCCGTGGCGCCGGGTTTCATCGAATCCGACATGACGGCAGGCCTTTCCGACAGCGTCGCGTCGGCCGCACTGGCCCGCGTGCCGCTGCGCCGCTTTGGCAGGCCCGAGGAAGTCGCGGCGTTGGTCCGCTTCCTGGCCTCCGCCGACGCGGCCTACGTCACGGGCCAGGTCTTTCAGATCGACGGCGGGCTCGTCCTCTAAGGCGCCAGGGCGATATCGTGGACGACATCCTCCCGCCTCTCATCATGGCCCGCAGCGTCCGGGGCTTCTCGGACTGTCGCCGGCCCGGCCTCCGCGAATGGGAATTCGACTGGCGTTTTGCGGACGACGACGACAGCTTTCAGGGCCACTTTCCGACGTACCCCATCCTGCCCGGGGCATTCCTGCTGGAGATGGCGCAGCATGCCGCCAACCATGCGCTCGCGCAGAGCGGCCAGACGGGGCGCCGCGTCACCAGTGTGACGCGCCTGCGCTTCCAGAACCCGGTCCTGCCGGGGGACACCTGCACATTGCAGGTTGCCTGGGATGACCTCGATGCGGTGCAGATCCGCTTTACCAAGCCTGGTAGCGCGGTGGCCCACGGCATCCTCGGCACTGGCCCGGTGCCACGCCATGCAGGCGCCCCGGAAGTATCCGCGGCGGATTTGCCGCGCGATCCGACCGTCGCCCTCAAGGTGCTACCGCATGGTCATCCCATGCGGCTGGTCGATCGTGTGGCGCTGGATGGCACTGCTCGCGCAGTCGCCTACAAGAACATCACGCTCAATGAGCCTTGCTTCGGCGCCGCGCATCGCGGCATGGACGAGGCGCAACTGGCATATCCGTTGGCGCTGCTGGTGGAGTCCTTCGCCCAGGGCGCGGGGCTGCTGCTATCCCGGCGCGGCTTCTTTGCGGACGCTGGCGGCGCCGCCTCGCTGACCGTGTTCGGCGAGTTTCGCGGCATCCATCTGCTTGGCCGAGCCCTGCCGGGGGACCAGCTTCGCCACGACGTCCATCTCCTGGAATGTGGGCGCAACGTGGCCCACCTGGCGGGACAGACCAGCGTCGGGGGACGCACTGTCGCCCTGTTCGACGATCTGATGGCCTTCTCCATTGGCGCGACGACACTCGGCGCCACTGGAGGCCAGCGATGACACAGCGGCGCGATGTCCTGCTGGCCGGATTCGGCGCCTGCTCCGCCGCAGGTCCGGATGTCGAAGCCTTCTGGCGTGCCCTGCAACGCGCACCCGAGGCGCCGTCACCGAACGCCATCGTCCCGCGGAGTACCGATGGGCGGACGTGGCGCCATGGCCATTGCCTGCCCGCGTCGGCCTCTCATGTGCATGCCGACTTCGACAGCCTGATCGCAGATGTTGCCCTGCAAGCCCTCGATGACGCCCGCAGACGCGGCCATGCACTCGACACCCTGCACACCGGTCTGGTGCTTGGCACGGCGGCCGGGGACAGCCGCCGTGCCGAACGGCACCGCCTAGAAGGCGCCGTGGCGCCGTATGCCGCGAGCCACCCGTACCGCGCCATCGACACGCTGCCGCACGTGCTGCCCATCCAGGTGTCCGGACCGGCTTTCGTCGCCGCCAACGCCTGCTCGGCTGGCCTTCATGCCCTGGTCCATGCGGTGGACATCATCCGGGCCGGCATGGCCGACGCGATGATCGTGATCGGCGCCGACCTGCTTTCCCACGTCACCCAAGCGGGCTTTCAACGCATGACGGCGCTCGATCCGCAGCGGTGCATGCCCTTCGACGTCCGCCGCCTGGGCACCGTGCTTGGCGAAGGCGCCGCCGCGCTGGTACTCGTGGCCGACAGCGAAGCTGCCGCGCACGCCGGATCCGCCGGACGCATCCGAGGCATCGGCGTGAGCTGCGACGCCTTCCACCCGACCGCCCCAGAACCCGGCGGCCGGGACATCTCCCGGGCCTTGCGCGAGGCGCTGCGCGATGCGAATGTCGGCATCGACGGCATCGACGTCATCGTGCCACACGGCACCGGCACGCCCCCCAACGACCGCATCGAAGGCAACATTCTGGCGGCAGTGCTTGGCCCAAGCGTCGTCATGCCACCGGTGCTGTCCGCCAAGGCGCATATCGGACACACCGCAGGCGCGTCCGGCATGTTCTCCCTGCTCGCGGCCGCGCTTGCACTGGCACATCGGAAGGTGCCGGCAGGCTACTGCGAGCGCCCTGATCCGGCCACGCGCATCCGGCTGCCCAGCCGTGAAACGCCACTGCGGGCAAGACGGCCGCTTCGGGCACTCATCAATGCCTGTGGATTCGGTGGGAACAACGTGTCCCTGGTCTTGCAGGAAGGGACGCCATGAGCGCCGTCAATCTCCTGACCTGCGCGGCCGTGGCGCCCGGCATCGGGGAAGATCTTCTCCCGTGCTCGCCTGGCACGCTTGCGATCGTCGACCCGGACTGGTTCGATCCGGCCCTGTGGCTGCCGGGTACGCGGCACCGCTACCTCAACGACACCACGCGCTACGCGCTGGCCGCGGCGCGCCGGTGTCCCGATCCATGCACGGATGGCCGCGTCGCCCCTGAGCGGCTCGCGCTTTGTTTCGGTACAAGTGTCGCGGATGTCTCAGTCCGGCACCTGTTCGATCAGGCCGTGGCCCACGGCGGACTGGATGCCGTCAGCACCGTCAGCGCACCCAATATCTCGGCCAATATTGCCGCCGCCCACGTCGCCATCGACTGTCAGGCCCGCGCGCTATGCAGCACCGTCACGTCGCCGTTCCTGGCCGGCTTCGAAGCCCTGATGCTGGGCATCCAGGCGATCCAGGCCGGGCGCGCCGACCAATCGCTGGTCATTGCCGCCGAAGAGGCGATCCCCGAGGGTGCCGGCGCAGCCATCCTGCCGGGCGCCGTCGCGCTCCGGCTGGGCGGGCGCGCGACGGAGAACGGTCATTGCCTGCGGCCCCTCGGTTGGGGCCGGGTCGAAACGACCGGACAACTGCCGCGGCGGCTGGTCCACGCGCTGACGCGCACCGCCTCCGGGTTTCCCGGACCGACGCGGCTTGTTGTCCCGGCCCGCACGCCGCTCAGCTGGCCCAAAGGCCTTCCGCCCCCAGACATCCTCACGTGCGACGACGCAGGCGCCCTGGCACCCCTGCTGTGCGCCCTGCCGACGCTGCGTGACGACCACCCCTTCATCCTCGTCGCCATACACGAGCACCGCTACATGGCATTTGTTTCCCAATGCCGACCGCTTTCCACCCAAGAAGGAGCACATCCATCATGACTTCCCCCGACCGCATCGCCGCCATCAAGCAGATCGTTTCCGAAATCCTTGAGATMGAGCCGACCGACATGACCATGACCAGCCGCTTCAAGGAAGACCATGACGCGGATTCGCTGCGCGCCATCGAAATCCTCGCCAGCCTGGAGAAGGCTTTCGGCGTGACCATCTCGCAGGACGGGCTGGCTCGCATGGTGAACCTGGAGGGCGTCTGCCAGGTGGTGGATGAAGCCGCCTCGGTCAAGTCCTGAGTCACGCACCGGAGCCATCATCATGCGACGTGTCGTCGTGACCGGCATTGGTGCCGTGAGCAGCATAGGTCTTGGCGTGAAGGCGTTCACCGACGCGCTCCGTGCCGGGGCGTGCGGCGTGTCCGAGATTCGCTCCTTCGACACGTCGGGCTTCGCCAGCCATCGCGGATGCGAAGTCCGGAATTTCGACCCCGCCACCTGGACCGCCGGGATCGATCCGAGCACACTGGGCCGCAGTGCACAGTTCGCGGTCGCGGCGGCCGGCATGGCGATACGTGACAGCGGGATCGATACAGCCCAGCTCAAACAGGCCCGCTGCGGCGTGTCCATCGGGACGACCGACGGCGAATCGCAGGTGATCGACCAGCTCACCGAGCAGGCGGTACGCCATGGCTATGCCGGCATTGACCCCGCGCTGCTCCAGCAGGTGCCTTCGCACCACATCTCATTCGCGGTGGCGCGCGCGCTGGGCTTGCGCGGCGGCGCCATCACCCTCCCCACGGCATGCTCGGCCGGCAACTACGCCATCGGCTATGCCTATGACTGCATCGGGCTCGGGGATGCGGACGCCATGCTGTGCGGCGGCGCGGACTCGGTATGCCGCAAGACATTCGCCGGCTTCTACCGGCTGGGCACCATCGCGCCGCAGGTCTGCCAGCCATTCGACAAGGACCGCAAGGGCATCCTGACGGGCGAAGGGGCCGGTCTGCTTCTGCTCGAGTCGCTCGACAGCGCCCTGGCCCGTGGCGCGCGGATCTACGCCGAGGTCCTGGGCTACGGACTGACCTGCGACGCGGACCACATGGTGGCGCCGAATCGGGACAGCATCGTGCGCTGCATCCGGCTCGCACACCGTAACGCGGGCGTCAGCGCGGCGCAGATCCAGTACATCTGCGCCCACGGCACCGGCACCATCGCCAACGACATCACGGAATCCGGTGCCATCGCCGAGGTGTTCGGCGCCACCAAGCCGCCGGTTTCCTCCATCAAGTCGATGATCGGACACACCATGGGCGCCGCCAGCGCACTGGCCAGCATCGCCTGCGCGGTGGCCGTCCGGGACGGATTCCTGCCGCCGACCATCAACCATGGTGAGACGGACCCCCGCTGCCCGCTCGATTGCGTACCCAACCACTCGCGCGCCGCCGACCTGCGCGTGGTGCAGAACAACGGCTTTGCCTTCGGCGGCAACAACGCCATCACCGTGTACGCGAGGTACCCCCAATGAGGAGCAGCGCATGACCGCCCACGGCATCTCGATTGTTGGCTGGCAGGCGATATCGGCCCTGGGGGTGGGGGCGGATGCGTTGCGCACGGCTGACCCAACGGCACCCCCGGTGACTGAACTGCCGCAATCGACCGACCCGTATCCGCAGGACGTCGCCTATCGCCCGGCACACTTCGACGTCTCCGCACTGATTGGCGCCAAGGGAACCCGTTCTATCGACCGCACCACGGCGCTCGCGCTTTGCACGGCGCGCCTGCTGCATGGCGACCAGCCGCCTTATGAAGGGGAGCAAGCCGAACGAACCGGCTTCGTGCTGGGCACCAGTACCGGCAGTATCCGCAGCACCAGCGATTTCACGCGCGACTCGCTGGTCCAGGAGCGGCCATTCCTGGTCAATCCCGCCCACTTCCCGAACACCGTGATGAACTGCGCGGCGGGCCAGTGCGCCATTCGCTTCAAGGCGCGCGCGGTGAACGCAACCATCTCGGGAGGGCGGCTGTCCGGACTGCTCGCGCTGCAGTACGCCTCGCAGATGCTGCGCCGGGGCTATGCGGACCGGCTTCTGACAGGTGCCGTCGAGGAGCTTTGCGTGCAGACGGCCTGGGCACATCGCGGCCTGATCCAGCTGGGCAAGCGGCAAGCCGTGCCCCTGGGCGAAGGCTGCGCGATGTTCTCGCTCGAGCGCACCACGCCGCAGCATGAAGGGGTGGCCATCCTGGCCTTGCGTTACGGGCGCTACAGCGAACCCGTCGACGGCCCGGCCGGGGATCTGGCGCTGGACCACGCGGTGGAGGGCGCACTGGCCTGCATCGGCGAAGCCCTGACGCAAGCCGGCCTCGATGCGTCCGAGGTGGTCGCTTGTTGCCTGTGCGGCGCGGCCGAGCCTCGCATTGCCGACATCGAACGGCGCGCCATCGCGCGGCTGCCCGGCGCCAGCATGACCGTCCACCAGACGGCGCTCGTCGATCGGTTCGGCGACACCTACAGCGCCACCTTCGTGCTCGCGCTCTGCCATMTGCTTGCCTGTCTCGAACAGGCCCCCGCCGGTGCGGCGGGCATGGTCCTGGCCACCACCGACGACGGGCACGCGGGCTGCCTCATCGTGCGCCGCGCGCCTGCGGCTAAGGAACTTCCATGACATATGCGATCACCGGCTCGGCCATGAAGACCAGCCTCGGCGAAGACAAATGCACGTGTTTCGAGAGCCTGTGCTCAGGGCACTCCGGCCGCAAGCGCCTGMAAGCATTTACCGCCGACCATTTCAACGTGCGCAACGCCTATGAGATTGACGACCGCCCCGGCGGCATCGACCGGGCGCTGCGCGCCACCGAACTGCTCTGCGATGCGGTACAGGCCGCCGTGCGGGAGGCCGCACTGCCGCCGGACGCCCGTTGCGTCGTCGTGGTGGGAACCGGCCTGCGGGAGCTACGCACGCTGGAACTGTTCTGGACGGTCGGCACGCCGATGACGATCGACCAGTTGCATTTCGAGCGCGCACTGAACCGAAGGCTGCACACCAGCTTTCCGGTCATCACGCTCGCCAATGCCTGCTCCGCCTCCAGCTTCGCACTCGCGGTTGCCGAGGACTTCCTGCGCGACGGCGCCTTCGACTTCGCGATCGTCGGCGGCTGCGACACCATCACGAAGAGCATGTTCGGCTTGCTGGATCGCGTGAATCCCTCGCACCCCGACGCAGTCCGGCCATTCGATCGAGACCGGCGCGGCGTACTGATGGGCGATGGCGCCGCCGCCGTCGTACTGGAATCCCGCGCGAGCGCCAACGCGCGCGGCGCGCCGGTGCTGGCAACGTTGCGGGCCGTCGGCACGAGCTGCGATGCGGCGCACGAGACGGCCCCGGATCCGGCGGGCATCGCCCGTGCCATCGAGGATGCCTACCAACGCGCCGGTCTGGCGCCGGAGGACATCGACATCATCATGGCCCACGGCACCGGTACGCCGCTCAACGACAAGGCCGAGGCCGAGGCCATGCAGCGCGTGATGCGGCAGCACGTCTCGCATCCACGTATCTGTGCGATGAAATCGATGACTGGGCATACCTCGGGGGCGTCGGGGCTGGTTGGCGTGGTCACGGCGATCGAAGCCATCGAGTGCGGCATGCTGCCGCCCACCGTCGGGCTCGAGCACCTGATGCCGGAGGCGCGCGCCATGAATATCGTCAACGAGGCCACCCCGGTCAATGCGCGGCTGGCCCAGGTGAATGCGTTCGGCTTCGGCGGCGTCAATGCCGTGGCCATCCTGGAGTGCGAATCATGAATCCCCGCACGCAGGCCATCCTCATCTCGGGTCATGGCTGGGAGATCCCGGCCTTCTCCGCCCACGACAGCCTCGCGGAGGGGTTGCGGGCCGGTCCCGCCGCGCCGCATTTCACGCCCGAGCGACTGCTGGGCAAGAAGGGGCTTCGCTACAAGGAGCGCTCCACGTTGCTGGCCCTCTGCGCAGCATCCAAGGCGCTGGCCGACGCCGGCTTCGTGAAGGCGGACACCGTGTCCTTGCACGATGACGGGTTCGGTGTGGTGGTCGCTACCAACACGTGCAATCTGGATACGGTCTGCCAGGCAGCGGAGACCATCCATCGCCAGCACGTCAATGCCACCAGCGCAATGGATCTACCCAACGCCTCCAGCAATGTCGTCTCGGCCGCCATCGCCATTCGCTTCGGACTGCGTGCGCTCAACCTCACCGTCTGTACCGGGGCTTCGTCGTCGCTCGATGCCATCGTGCTGGCCGCCAATGCCATCCGCAACGGCCGCGCCCGGCGCATGGTGGTTGTCGCGGTGGAAGTGGATGGCCCGGCGGCGCGCAGCCTGCTGGCCGGCCGCCGGCTTGCCGAAGGCGGCGGGCTGCCCGCCTTGCTGGAAGGCGCAGGCGCCTTGGTGCTCGAGCGGACCGATGATGCCAACGCCCGTGGCGCACGCCACCATGGTGCCCTGGCCGGCTACGCCTATTGCCATGCCGATGCGGCACGTTCGCCCGCCCTGGACGCCCTGCTGACCGATCATGCGAGCAAGCCTTGTTACGTCGCCGGCGACAGCTTTGCCGCCCACGCGGTCACCGCACTCCATCAGCGCGAGGGCGCGCAGCGCGATCTCGGCATATTGTCCGGCCCGGCCTATGGGGCCGGCACGCTGTATGCGCTGATCCATCATTGCGAACAGGCACGCGCCGCGGAGCCGGAGTCGGCTCGCGGGGCGGTCGTCCTCGGCGGTGGCAGCTGGGGGGACCGCCGCGCCGGAGCCATCGTCATTGAAGCGGGCGGCGTCGGGCAATGACGACGCTGCTGGCATCACTGGGCGGCTACACGCTTCAGGCGCGGGTGTGTGGGCCCGTCGGCGCCCCGCTGGCCGTGCTGGTCCACGGGATGATGGAAGCAGGCAGCGTCTGGGAACCGCTGCTGCCGCGCCTGGCCGCCACGCATCGGTGCGTCGTGCTGGACCTGCCCTGGAACGGGTTGCAGTCTGGCCTCTGGGGCCGGGTGCTGCCACCCGAGCGGTGGTTATCCGCTGCGCTTGAGCGCTTTCAACTGTGCCCGGACGTCTGGATTGCCCACTCGTTCGGCGCCAACACCGTGCTGACGCTGCTTGCCCAGCACCCGGCCACACCCGGGGCCACCGCGCCCGCCGCGCTGGTCTCGCCGTTCTACAAGGCGTTACACCGGGAGGTGACCTGGTCCCTGTTCCAGCAGCACGTCAACGCATTCCCGGATTTTGTCCAACAGAGCATCCGCGCCCGCACCGCGCGCCCGCTGGCGCCGGACGTCCTGCAGCGCATGACACGCACTGCCTGCGAGCACTTCGGTTGCTACGTCTGGACCGAGTTCTGGCGCCTGTACTCCGGGATGCCCTTCCTTCCCCTGCACGAGGTGCGCCAGCCACTTCTCGTGTTGGCCGGCGGCGATGACCAGTTTGCGCGATTGCCCGACGTCCGCGCGATGGTCGACACCCTGCCGGCAGGCCGGCTCCGTGTCTTTCGCGATGCCGGCCATTTTCTGCTGAACGATCTCCGGCACGACGCTGTCGGCGCCATCGCGCAGTTCCTGCAGGTGCGCGGCGATCCAATGCCGGCCACGCCTCGCCAGACTTGTGCTGGCGCCACCCCTTCCTTCCACTCCACGGAATCCACGCCATGACCTTGCATCACTCCGACACGACTGGCTTCGACCGCACCCACACCAAGGTCCGGCCCCGCTTCGAAGGCTGCAACATCTGCACCTGGATCGGCTTCAAGCACGTCATGTATTGCATCGAGGAAGCCGTTGTCGATCATTTCCGCGCGCACGGCTTCGGACCGCGCGAACTCTATGAGCAGAAAGGTCTCTGTCTCGAGATCGTCGATTCGAGCGTACGGATCCTCCATGCGCTTCACATTGACGATACGGTAGATATCGAGGTCGTGCCGTCGCCGAAGGCACCGAACGGGGTGCTGCGCGTCGCCGTGACACTGACGGTGCCGCGCGACGGCAAACCATTGAAGGCCGTCACCGGTTACGTGGACGTGCTGTTCCGCCTGGACGACAGCGTCGTAACCCCACAGCCAGCCAGCGGGGAGCCGCGCCTCGCGCCATACACCTGTACCCGGATCCGGCGAGGGCCGCAGCGCTCCATTCCCGATGCCGGCCTGGCCACGGCGCGCCAGGCCGGTAACCCGCCGCTGGACGTGCGTCGCGCGCTGGCTGCCGATGAAGGCAACCGCTTCGTCTGGCAATGGCGGGTGCCCTATTTCTACTGCCACTTCAACGATCGCCTCCAGCATTCGGGCTACCTGAGACTGATGGAGGAGGTGCTGGATCTCTTTGTCGCCGAGCGTGGAATCTCTATCCGCACATTGCTGGAGAACAAGAAGTGGATTCCCGTCGTACCGCAGGCGAGCCTCCAGATCCTCGACGAAGCGATGATGGAGGAGACCATCCACACCGTCTTCACCGTCGAGGATATTTTCAAGGACACCACCTATCGGTCGCGCATGGATTGCTATGTCGAACGGCATGGCGGACTGGTTCATACGGCGACTGGCCTGATCACCCACGGCTACGCGGTGGTCGAGAACCGCCGTGACTGGTCGCTCGTGACCTTCGACGCCGAGGTCTCGGCCGCCCTGCGCGGCAGGCAGTGCGCGGACTGAAGGAGGCGGCATGCAGGCAGCACATCCCGTCTTCTATTTCTCGCTGCGCAGCCCCTACTCGTGGCTGGCCTTGCACGATCTCAGGCAGACACGGCCCGATCTTCTCGCCGCCGTCCAACTGGTGCCTTTCTGGGAGCCGGACGCGGACTACCAGGCGCAACTGAGCATGGTCGGCAGCACGTTCCTGTATCACCCGATGTCGCGCGAGAAGCATCTCTACATCCTCGCCGATGTGCGGCGCCTTGCGGCGCGGCGCGGGCTCCGCCCGATGTGGCCACTGGATCGCGCGCCGCGCTGGGAGGTGCCGCACCTCGCATGGATCGTCGCCGACATGCACGGGCAGGGGCTGGCCTTCCTCGAGCGGGTCACGCTGGCGCGCTGGCAGGAAGGCGCGGACATCTGCGATCCCGACGTCATCGCACGGCTGGGCAGTGCGCTGGGGATGGACCCCAACGCGCTCTCGTCGGCCCACACGGATGCAGCCGTCCGGGAGGTCGGACTGACCCGGCTGCAGGACTGCATCCACACGGGCGTGTTCGGCGTGCCGTTCTTCACTGTCGGCAGGGAGAAGTTCTGGGGCGTCGATCGCCTCCGGGACTTCATGGCCGCCGCCACGGGCATGCCTGCCATCGATCTGTCCGACCCGTTGTGCAGCGAGGACAGCCCGCCGGCGGCAATCCTCGACCATGCCGGCGGCTGCGGCTAGGAGCATTCGTCATGGAAGCAACCCCTACCGTTACCGTCCTGCTCATCGAGACGCACTCCCCCGCAAACCCCGGCGGCACGGAGTGCATCCGCCTGGCCGAGGCGCTGCTGAAAGCCGGCGATTCGGTGCAGTTGCACCTGATGCAGGACGGCGCGACCTGGCTGCAGCAGGACCCGGACACGATCCGCACACTCAGCCGCCGGCATGGCGGGCAATTGCGCATCACGGTGGACGATGTCTCGCTGGCCCTGCGCGGCGTGGCGGCGACGGTCAGCCGTGGCGTTGCCACCGTCATCGATGCAGACACCCTCGTGCGCGCTATCTGCGAGCCGTCGACCAAGACCATCTGGCACTCCTGACATGACCGCATCTCTCCCCCCGGACGCCGCGCCGGGCTCCGTCTTCTTCGGCATGATGGGCACACCGTTCCGGTCCGAGACCGTGACCTCCCTGTTCCGGATGGTGGATGCGGCCTTGCGGCAGGGCCGTCACGTCACTGTGTGGAACTGCGGCCACGCAACCGGGCTGTCGCAGATCTCGCTGTGCCGCCCACCAGACCTCTTCGCGCCGGACGCACCGGCGGGCACGACAACCGCCACATTGGTCCAGACGCTGAAGCGTCGCTACAGCGACCAGCTTGAGTGGCTGGTATGCCGCTATTGCATGGAAGAGCGCGGCAACACCCAGCAGATCCCCGAGGCGATGGTGAAGATTCCCTTCAGCTTCCAGCACTACCTCAGCGCTGCAGACAGCGCGATGGTCCTCGGAGTCAAGTCATGACGGCCACCGCCGGCCGGGGCAGGCGCCGCTCCCGCAGTTCACTCGCCATTGTCGAGCAAGCCTATCGCGGCAGTCTGGAGGAGCGGTACGGGCACATCGTATGGCTGAGCCGGGTCATGCGGCAGATGGGGGCCCACCATGCCCTCCTGCTCAAGGCCGATACCGTGTTGTTCGCGCGACGCGACCAGCCGGCGCCGTTGCTGACGTTGGGCGGCCTGACGATAGACGGACTTTCCCACCACGAGTCCGGCGTCGCCGCGTTGGTCGCCGCCAACGTCCCGGTGTACGCATGGCGACCCGACCTGCACCGCCTGCGACTTTCTCCTGCGGACCTCATCGACGGCGTCGAGTCCGTCGACGAGGCGGACATGCCGACCCTCATTCATCACTTCAACAACGTCTGGTACTGGTGACGATGCCACCCTCCTCCCCTTCCGCCACACTGGGCGAAGCGCTGCTGGTCAGCGGCACGGACCTTTTCGCGCTGGGGCACTATCCCGGTGCCCCGATCTATCCCGGCGTCCTGCTGCTGGACCAGTTGCTCGTCCTGGCGGAACGCCTCGCCACGCGCACGGCGGGGCATCCCATGCGCGTCCGGACGATGGCGCGGGTGCAGTACCTCGACGCGATCCTGCCCGGTGACGTCGTCAACCTCGAGGCAACTGTCCGGACGTCCGGGCCGGACGGACTCTCCCTGGCAGCCACCGCGAGTGTTCGCGGCAAGCCTTGTGCGCGGGCCAGCTTCGCCTGTGGCGCGCCGTGTGCCGCCATCGAACATCCTGCCGTGGCGCCGTCTCAGGCGCCACCGGTCCTGACACACCGCCAGGTCGCGGCACTGCTGCCGCATCGCTACCCCTTCCTGTTGGTCGATGCGGTCCAGAGCTACACCGCCGGCGCCCAGATCTGCGCGTGCAAACTCGCTACCCGCCAATCACCGCTGTTCGCCGCACAGGCACCGGCCGTGTACCCGGCGGGGTTGGCTATCGAATCCCTCGGGCAAGCCGGCATCGCGCTCTTCTTCCTTGGCCAGGCCGGCGGGGCACCGAGGGAGGTGGTACTCGGCGCCATGACCGGCATCGAACTGATCCACGACGTGCCCTTCGACTCCGTGCTGACGCTGGACGCCCGGATAGACCGGCTACTGCCMAATGCGGTGGTGTTCGGTGGTGAAGTCCGTATTGGCCCMACGCCGGTGATTCGCGTCGGCAGCCTGGTMGCGATGATCGACCCGCGTCACGCGCCGACATGACCCCCTTTTCCCGACCGCGCTCACCAGGAGGCCCCAACCATGCGCATCGATGGCATTTCCTTTCTTCCGGCATCCCGCAGGATGGACAACGAGGCCGTGCTGGATGAGATCCGCCGTCACAGCACACCCGGATTCGACGGCAACGTCGAGCACGCGCTTACCTACATCCGCTGGAAGCTCAATGAAACGCAGGCGAAGACGCGCTACTGGTTCGACGAGGGCGAGCGGCCGCTGGACCACATGGTCCGTGCCGCCGAACAGGCGATGGCGCAGGCCGGCTGCGGCCCGGATGACGTGGATCTGCTGATCTACGCGGGCAACACCCGGGGCTTCATCGAGCCCGGCGATGCGTACTTCGTTGCGGACGCGCTGGGCATGGACAGCGTGGACTGCTTCGACATCGTCGACGCCTGCATGGCTTGGACGCGCGCGTGCGACGTGGCGCAGAGCCATTTCCTGTCCGGCCGTTACCGCACCGCACTAATMGTCAATGCCGAGTCGTACTACGTACCGGGCGGCGTCTCGTATCCGAGCAACTTCACGCTGGGTTCCCTGCGCGACATCGCGCACTGTTTCTCCGCTTACTGCGGGGGGGACGGGGCAACCGCCACGCTGCTGCGCGCCGATACAGAACAACCCTGGGTCTTTCACTACCTGTCGACGAAGCGGGGCGTCGATCTCTGCACCATTCCGCTGCCGGGCCACCTCGGGCGCGCCCGGCCCAGCGAGCGCATCGGCCTCAATGGCCTTGGCGCCTTCACATCCTTCAGCTCGCTGGTCTTCGGCTATAGCCAGCACATGACGGACTCGCTGAAACTGCTTGCGCCCTATCGCGACAGCATCCGCCTGCTTTTTCCGCATACCGGCGGCTCTGTCCCCGCATTCCAGGGCTGGGCGGACGAGGCCGGGTTCGGGCACTGCATCCGCCACATCTTTCCGGACTACGGCAACGTGGGCGCGTGCTCCATTCCCGCCGCCATTGCCCTGCACGCGGGCGATGGGTCGCTGGCACGCGGCGACCGGATCGGATTCTGGATCGGCAGCGCCGGCATGTCATTCGCATCCTCGACGTTCATCTACTAGATCGGAGCCCGACCATGCTCTACGCCATGACCCTGCTGCCTTCGATGGCCTGGTTCGCCGCCTCGTACCGGCTTCGCGCCGCACGCCGCCCTCCCGCCGACCGGGCCAGCCTGCTTGGCGAATGCATCGCCCGCTTCTGCATCGCCTCGGGCCCGCTGTACATCAAGATCGGGCAGATCCTCTCGACCCGCTCCGACCTGTTCGGGCCTGACACCATCGCCGCGCTGCAACGGCTGCAGGACGATGTCCCGGCAGCTGACGAGCCGGCCGTGCGAAAGCTCCTCGCCGAGGCGTTCGGCAGCGGGTATGAATCCGTCTTCGAATCCTTCAACTATGTTCCGCTTGCCAGCGCGTCCATTGCGCAAGTCCATGAAGTGCGGCTCGAGGGTGGCGAGCGCGCGGCGGTGAAGCTGGTCAAGCCTGGCGTCTCGCGCCGCCTGCGCAAGAGCCTGCGATCGATTGCCCGGCTCGCGGCACTGGCACATGCCATGGTGCCCTCGTTGCGCCATTTCAACATGCCGGTACGCGTGGCCGAGTTGCGCGAGTTACTGCTGCCACAGGTCGACATGGAGGTGGAGGCGCGCAACATGACGGCGCTCGCGCGGAATTTCGCCAATCACCCCTTTGTCATCATCCCACGGGTGCACACCGCACTGACCCGCCGGAGCGTGCTGACCATGGAATATATGGAGGGCATTCCGGGCCGGGACTTCGAACGAGTGGGCATCCCCCGGGCGCAACTGGCGCGCCGCTTCCAGGATGCCATCTACACCATGCTCTACATGCATGGCGTCGCCCATGGCGACCCCCATCCCGGCAACGTGCGTTTCACGGCGGACGGCAAGATCATCTTTCTCGACTTCGGCATCACGGTCTACGTGACGGAGGCAGAGAAATGGGGATTGGCGTCGTTCTTCTTCGCGTCGATCCGGCATGAATGGGACCTCGCCACCACCCGCTTCCTGAGTCACTTCGTCGTAGACAAGGAGGCTGTGCGTGACCATCGCCAGTTCTTCGAGGACGTCAAGGCGGTGATCCTGCGGCACTTCTACGAGATCGCGGATCAGTGGAAGACCGACGAGTTCTTCTGGGACATCAGCCAGGCACTGCGCCGCCACGGTGCCAACTACACCCCGAACTTCACCAAGGTCGAATTGACGTTAACCACCTGCGAGGGCTTCGGCAAGCAGATCGATCCGGACATCGACGTCTGGGCCAATTCCCGACGGTTCTCGGACAAATACTCGCCCTACATGAATGACGATGTGCGCCAGCGCTTCGACGGCCATTTCCACCGGGCAACGCCAAAGACACTGGCGATGCGTGACGACGCGCAGCGGTTCATGATCGCGTCCATCCACATGAACCGTTACTTCTTCCCCTGCACCTATCCGATGTTCGCGCGCCGGGCCCAGGGATGCCAGATCGAAGACGTCGACGGCAATCGCTATATCGATCTCACCGGTGGCTACGGGCCACACATCCTCGGCTACGCGCATCCGGCAATTGTCGCCGCACAGCAGGCGGCCATGGCGGACGGTTGCCTGAACGCTGTCGGCAACCCGTCGGAGGTTGAACTTACCCGGCTACTGGTGGATGCGTTCCCGGGTAGCGGTTACGCCTGCCTCTCGAATTCGGGAACGGAGGCCGTCATCCAGGCGCTGCGCATTTGCCGCGCCTACCGGCAACGCGGAAAGGTGGCGAAATGCGAGGGCCAGTACCACGGCTTCTCCGACCAGGCCATGGTCAGCTCGTGGTTTCAGCAACGCGGGCCGGTAGAGCGGCCCGAGCCGGTGGCAGGCTGTCCCGGCACCCCGGACGAAACGGTGAACAACACCGTTGTCCTCCAGTACGGCCATCCAGAAATTCTGCGCGTGCTGCGCGAGCGTGCCGAGGAAATCGACTGCGTCATTCTCGAACCCCTGCCGTTTTCCGTGGGGAGGCTCGACACCGAATTCCTCCAGCAATTGCGTGCGGCCTGCTCCGAGCTCGACATCCCGCTGGTGTTCGATGAGGTCGTGAGCGGCTTCCGCGTCTGCTACGGCGGCGCCCAAACCCTGGCGAACGTCACGCCGGACCTGACGGTACTGGGCAAGATCATTGGCGGCGGCATGCCGTGCGGCGCCGTGGTGGGGAGCCGGAAGCTGATGGAGATCGCCCGCAGTACTGCCGACCCCTTCCGCGACTACGAGACGCGGGTCTTCCTGGGCGGCACGATGAGCGGCAACTCATTGAGCGCCGCGTCTGGCGCCGCGATGCTGACATATCTCCGCGACCATCCCGAGGTCTATCAGACGCTGCATGCGAAGAGTGAATGGCTGCTCGAGCAGCTGACAAGCATCGCCCGCGCGCTGCAAGTGCCGGCCCGCATCAAATCCATGCGCTCGATCTTCACGGTGAGCTTTTCGCATCGGGAAACGCGCTTCTATCGCGAGATCCAGGGCGGCAGCGACTACAAGGCCAGCATCGCACTGGCCTATTACATGCGCACGCATGGCGTCTATATGCCGGAGCTGCACTTTCTCGCCCTGAGCGACGCCCACATGCCCGCCGATCTGGAACAGGTCTGCGAGGCGTTCCGCCAATCACTCACCGAGATGAAACGCGATGGCTTCTTCGTCGACTGAACCCCGCCTGCGCGACCCGGACGCGTCCCATCACGCCTTGGCCATACGCTATGCAGCATGGCTGGTCAGGCGGCGATGGATGGTGATCGTCGCGACGGTGCTACTTTGCGTGGCGGCCAGTGCGGGACTCGAGCGCATCGCCTTCAGCAGTGACTATCGCGATTTCTTCCGTTCGGACGATCCGCAACTGCTCGCCAATCAGGCACTCCAAGACGCCTATGCAGACGACAACCAGGCGCTGGTGGCCTTTGTCCCCCGAGACGGGACGGTGTTTACGCCTCGCGCGCTGGACGCAATGGCGCGCTTCACCGAACTGGCATGGCAGCTGCCCCATGTGCGACGCGTGGACAGTCTCACGAACCATCAGCATGCCGAAGCCCACGACGATGACCTCCGGGTGCGCCCCCTATACCAGCCGGGGACGGGCCAGACACCCGAAGCGATCGCGGCCATCCGCGCCATCGCACTCAGCGAGCCGCTATTGGTAAAGCGGTTGGTCTCGCCCGATGGGTCTGTGGCGGGAATCAGTATCAGCTTTACACTCCCCGCGCCAACGGAGACAACCTTGCCGGAGGCCGTGCATGCACTGCGCGCCCTGATGGATCAGGCGCGCGCGCTGGACCCCGATATCCGCGTTATGGCCACGGGCGGCATATTGCTCGACAACGCCTTCGACGAGGAAGCGAAGGCCGACCTGGCCACGCTGACGCCACTGATGTACGCGCTGATTCTCGTCGTCATGTTCGTGGCGTTGCGCAGTGCGTGCGGCGTGGCGGCTGCGTTGCTGACGATGACGTTGGCGATCTTCGCCGCGCTCGGCATGGTCGGCTGGCTTGGCGTCAAGCTCACGGCCATCTCCGTCTCCACGCCGACCATCCTCACCACCATCGCCGTCGCGAATTGCTTGCACGTAATTGTCTACACGATCCGGCGGATGGGGGCCGGCGCGTCACGGCATGAGGCCGTACGGGATGCCGTGGCAGCAAACGCCCCCATCATGCTGGTGGCCTGTGGCACGGACGCGCTCGGCTTCTTCAGCATGTGCCTGTCGGACGTTCCACCGGTCGCCAACTTCGGCGTGATGCTGGGCATTGGTGCCATCGTGGTGCTGCTGTTGTCAGCGTCGTTCCTCCCGGCGTGCCTGGCCGTGCTGCCGATCTCCGGGCAGCAGCGGATGCTGCGGCAGGGGCATGCCATCGGCCGCATGGCGGGCGCCGTGGTGGCGTGGCGAAAGCCGGTGTTCATCGGGGTGGCGCTGCTCAACCTCGCTGCCGCCTGGTTCGTCACGCGCAATCAACTCGAGGACAATTTCGTCGACTATTTCAGTCCGGCCGTCGAGTTCCGCCGCGATACGGACTTCATCCAGTCGCATCTATCCGGCGTMCATACCGTGTACTACGCGGTGCCGTCAGGTGTCGGGGGTACGGTGGGTTCGGCCGCGTACCTGCGGGATCTGGACAGGCTTGCCGACTGGCTACGCGCGCAGCCCGAAGTCTTCCAGGTCAGCTCGCTCGCCGACGTGGTCAAGCGCGTTCACCGCACGCTGCATGGCGATGCGTCGACCGCATATCGCGTGCCTGATGATGACATGGCGGCGGCCCAGGTATTACTCGTGTACGAGCTGTCCCTGCCACCCGGGCTGGATCTGAACGATCAGATTCGGATCGACCGCTCGGCCAGCAAGCTGACCGTGGTCCTGCGCGACATCACGTCCACGGCATTGGTGGCCTTCGACCAGCGCGTGCAGGCGTGGATGCGCGCAAACCTGCCGGCCGGCATGCAGGCGTCTGGCGCTGGGCCGTCCATCATGTTCTCGCATATCGGCGAGATGAATGTCGCCGGTACGCTGCAGGGGTATGTGCTGCAGATCCTGCTCGTTTCCGTCGTCATCGGGCTGGTGTTGCGCAGTGTCCGACTGGGCTTCGCCAGCCTGCTTCCGAACGTCCTGCCGTCCTTGATGGCTTTCGGGCTTTGGGGAGCGTTTGTCGGGCAAGTCGGCCTGTCGGTGGCGGTGGTGGGGGTGCTGACCTACGGGATCATCGTCGACGACACGATTCACAGCGTCTTCAAGTACCACCGCGCCCGCACGGTGCTGGGTCTGTCACCCCGGGCGGCGGTGGAGAACGCGTACAGCATTTCCGGCATGGCGGTGCTGTTCACCACTTCGGTCCTGGTGGCCGGCTTCGGCGTACTGATCTTCTCGCACTTCGACCTGAACGCCGACATGGGAATCATGTCCGTGCTGACGATCGCGATTGCCGCCATCGTGGACCTTGTGCTGCTGCCGCCATTGCTATTTGCCATCGACCGGGACACCCCGAAGCCGGCTTCCGCCCCCCACTCCCAACCGTTGAAAGGCATTTGACATGATGAAGCTCCGGATGCGCCTTGTGGCGCTTGTGTTCTGTCTGATCGCGGTATCGCCCGTGGCTGCGGCGGCGGAAGACGCCACCCGCGGCGAAGCCATCGTCGCGGAGATGTACGCGCGCGAACGCGGGTTCAGCAGCTATCGCATGGATATGGAAATGATCCTGCGTGACCGGCATGGCCAGCAAAGCGTGCGCAAGATGCGTGGCGCCGTGCTCGAGACGGACGGCGACGGTGACAAGCACCTGATGCTGTTCGAGTCTCCGGCCGACATCCGGCACACGGCTTTCCTGAGTTTTGCGCATGCCGATAAGCCCGACGATCAGTGGCTATACCTGCCGGCCCTGAAGCGCACGCGGCGCATCGCCTCGGACAGCAAGTCGGGCTCGTTCATGGGCAGCGAGTTCTCGTTCGAAGACCTGACCTCGCAGTTGCCGCGCAAGTTCAGCCACCGCTATCTGGGCGACGAAGACACCGGCGGGACACCGTGCTTCAAGGTCGAGCGCACGCCCCGCTACGAGGGCTCCGGCTATACGAAGCAGGTGCTGTGGATCGACCGCGAGCGGTACGTGACATTGAAAGCGGAACTGTACGACCGTCGCGGGGCCTTGCAGAAGACGCTGGAGAGCGGCGACTTTGCCGCCTACGGACAGCAGTTGCTAAAGCCAGGGTGGATGAACATGGTGAACCATCAGACCGGCAAGTCGACCCGCATCAGTATGTCCGGCTACAAGTTCCGGGATGGCGGCGTCGACAAGCGGGATTTCGAGCCGCAGCGGCTGGAGTATGTTCGCTAAACGGGGATGCGTCCGTTGGCTCGCCACCCGGTGTCTCGTCTGGCATGCGGGCACTGGCCACGCGATGCCAGTCGTCGAGACAAGCGGGAGTATCGGTCCGGAAGTCTGGCTGTTCAATCGCCCCCCCGCATTTCAGGCACAGCACCA
Source organism: Cupriavidus sp. 05T42 (assembly GCF_056396345.1). Classification (NCBI taxonomy): domain Bacteria; kingdom Pseudomonadati; phylum Pseudomonadota; class Betaproteobacteria; order Burkholderiales; family Burkholderiaceae; genus Cupriavidus; species Cupriavidus sp. 05T42. The sequence goes on along the minus strand of NZ_JBFTLH010000031.1, from coordinate 15,470 downwards.
ACATGCCGCGGCCTTGGTCCTCAATCTCGGCTGGATTGTCACACACCCCATGTACCCGGGCGTCACCGGCCGGCTGACCCCTTACGTCCGCCTGGACGTTTCCGATCCGGACATGCGTTACTTCGATTTTCGCGAAGCCACCGTCCGTGCCGAGCGCGGCGACAACCTCTGGCAAKCCGGGATGGAGACATTGGACTGGAGCGTGATGGAGTCACGCCATCCGGTCAACATCATCAACCAGATCGATACCCGCGCGGACATCGATCTGGAGGCCAAGCTCGGCCAGCCGATGCTGTCTTACACCCGCTTCAGCGAGGCGTACGGACGTCTCGCCGTGTACTGGATGCCGTGGTTCCGGCCCCGCCCCCAACTGGGCCTTCGAAGCCGGCAACGCATGGGGCCGCTGGCACCGGAGGCCCCCTCCCACGGCCTGGCGCCCTGGCAGCGGACCAACGATATCGCCGTACGCTGGTCGGGGACCATCGCGGATGCCGACGTCGGTGCCTACTACTTCGATGGCTTGTCACGCGAGCCCACCATCGCCCCCGACTTGACGACGGCTTACCAGCGCATCCGACAGTTGGGGGTGACCGGTGTATTGCCCGCTGGCAGCATGCTGTGGAAGGGCGAGGCGATCTTTCGTTGGGGGCAGGGTGCGCCTTTCGGTGCCTACATCGTCGGTGCGGAATACACATTCGCCAGGCCCGACGGCGACCTTTCACTGCTGTTCGAATACCTGCGCGACCACCGCGACGCCAGCGCGCCGTTCACGCCGTTCACACACGGCCCCTTCGCCGGCGTGCGTATTCGCCTCAACGAGTCCGGTGATGCGGAACTGCAATACGGCGTGCTGCACGACCGTGCGACCCGCATCCTGATGCACAAACTCGAGGTCAGCCGTCGGTTCGGCAAATCCGCGCGGCTGCGTCTGGTAGCCCGTAAGGCGAGTTGCAACGGCGACAGCGTTTTTGAGGCGCTGTGTCGCGACAGCATGTTGCAGGTCAATCTGACCCACAACTTTTAGCCCTACGCTTTTGATCCCAACCCTATCCGAGGTCATGATGATCACGCCAATTCTCGCCACTTCCGCCGCAGCTTGCAGCGCGCTTGTCGCCTTCCTGCATATCTACATCATCGCCAAAGGGCCGCAGGCGTACCGTGCCTTCGGCGCCGGCGAGGCCCTCGCAGGCATGGCGGAGCGCGGCTCCTGGGTGCCGGGATTGCTGACAGCGGGCATCACGGGGGTGTTCTTCGTCTTTGCTGCCTACTATGCGGCGGCGGCCGGGTTGCTGCCGACGCTCCCCCAGATGCGCATTGCGGTGATCGGCATTGCAGCAATCTATACGCTGCGGGGCGGCCTCATCGTAGTGGGATGGGTGCTCCGGCAACCCCTGTCCACGTTCGACATCCAATCCTCGTTCGCATCTCTGGCTATCGGGCTCCTTCACTGCGCGGCCGCCTGGTGCTGGCTCGCAGCGACCGATGCTGTCGAGACGGCGCGCTAAAGGGGCGTCGGCAATGATTCGCATCGTTCCCGCCTGCGTGTTTCCTGGTCAGGGGTCGCAATCCGTCGGCATGCTTTCCGCGTGGCGGGGTGAGCGTGTGTTCGTCGAGACGATCGACGAAGCCTCGGATGTGCTTGATCTGGACCTCTGGCACCTTAGCCAGCATGCCGATCCAGCGGAACTCGCCCGCACGGTCAACACGCAGCCATTGGTGGTGGCGGCGTCGATCGCGATCTATCGCACCTGGCAGGCCCAGTCTCCAGTAGCCGTGCCATGGGCGATCGGACACAGTGTTGGGGAAATTTCAGCGCTGGTTGCCGCCGGTGCCCTGGCGCTGCCGGATGCCCTGCACATCGCGCGCCAACGGKCGCTGGCGATGATGGCGGCGGTGGCGCCCGGCGTTGGGGGCATGGCAGCGGTCATCGGTCTCGATGACCTGACAGTGGAACGACTCTGTTCCGCCTGCGCCGGAGGTGGCGGCGTACTTGAGCCGGTGAATTTCAATGCGCCCGGGCAAGTGGTGGTGGCCGGCCATATGCCGGCCATCGAGCGTCTCAAGATGGCCGCCCGGGAGGCCGGCGCAAAGATGGTGTTCGTGCTGCCAGTCAGTGGCCCGTTCCATAGCTCGCTGATGCAGCCAGCGGCGGAGGCGCTCGCCCGGTGCCTCGACGACATCCGCGTCACGGCCCCTTCGTTGCGCGTGCTGCACGGCAATAGCCTTGAAGTCGCCACGGAGGCGTCGATCAAGCCGGCGCTGGTGGCGCAACTGACTGCCCCGGTGCGCTGGACGGCAATGGTTCGGCACCTCGAGGCCGACGGCGTCACGCACATCGTGGAATCAGGACCCGGGGAGGTATTGACGAATCTGTGCCGGCGCGTCGCTCCCGCGTTGTCCGTACTAACCCTGCATCTGCCCCAAGGCATGGAGGCCGCCGTGCTGGCCCTGTCGTGAGCAGTCAATGGCTGCGGATCGCGCAGACGAAAAAAAACCCGGCTCGAAAGCCGGGTTTTTCACTTCCAGTGCAGCAACGATCGCGATCAGACCGCGTCGCCGTCGCCCTCGGTGGCCTGCACCACGGGCGGCTCGATGAAGAGCGATTGCTCTTCGTCCGAGATCGCCTGGGCGCGTTCGCGCTCGGCCGCCTCGCGTGCCTTGCGGGCACGGTGGTAGGCCAGGCCGGTACCGGCGGGGATCAGACGACCCACGATCACGTTTTCCTTCAGACCACGCAGGTCGTCGGTCTTGCCCATGATCGCGGCCTCGGTCAGCACGCGCGTCGTTTCCTGGAACGATGCCGCCGAGATGAAGCTGTCCGTGGACAGCGACGCCTTCGTGATACCCAGCAGCAGGTTCTCGTGCGTGGCCGGACGCTTGCCGTCCGCAATCATGCGGTCGTTTTCGTCCAGCAGTTCCGAACGCTCCACCTGCTCGCCCGGGATGAACCGGGTGTCGCCCACGTCCTGGATCTGCACGCGGCGCAGCATCTGACGAACAATCACTTCGATGTGCTTGTCGTTGATCTTCACGCCCTGCAGACGGTACACGTCCTGCACTTCGTCCACGATGTAGTGCGCCAGTTCCTCGATGCCCTTCAGGCGCAGGATGTCGTGCGGGTCCGCCGGACCTTCCACGATCATTTCGCCCTTGTTCACCACCTGGCCATCGTGCACCAGCACCTGCTTTTCCTTGGCGATCAGGAACTCATGGGCGTTGCCGTCCAGGTCCGTGATAACCAGGCGCTGCTTGCCCTTGGTGTCCTTACCGAACGATGTCGTACCGGTGACTTCCGCCAGCACGGCGGCGTCCTTCGGCGAACGCGCTTCGAACAGTTCAGCCACACGCGGCAGACCACCGGTAATGTCGCGAGTCTTCTGCGATTCGGTCGGGATACGTGCGAGCACTTCACCCACATGCACCTGCTGGCCGTCCTTCACGGTAATCAGCGCGCCAACCTGGAAGCCGATGGTCACGGAGTGGTCCGTGCCCGGAATCTTGACTTCCTGGCCGTTCGCGTCGAGCAGCTTCACCTGCGGGCGCAGGCCCTTGGTGGCAGCCGTACGGCGCTTGGCATCGATCACCACGAGGGTCGACAGGCCGGTGACTTCGTCCATCTGCTTGGCGACGGTCACGCCCTCTTCGACGTTCTCGAACTTCGTCATGCCGGTGTATTCCGACACGATCGGGCGCGTCAGCGCATCCCACGTGGCCAGCTGCGTACCAGCCTTGATGGCCTGGCCGTCCTGCACCAGCAGCGTGGCGCCGTACGGGATCTTGTGGCGCTCGCGCTCGCGGCCGTGGTCGTCCGTGATCAGCGTCTCGCCCGAACGCGAGATCACGATCAGTTCGCCCTTGGCGTTCGTCACGTAGCGCATGGTCGCCGTGAAGCGGACCGTACCGGTCGCCTTGGCTTCCACGCTCGAGGCCACTGCCGCACGCGATGCCGCACCACCGATGTGGAACGTCCGCATGGTCAGCTGCGTACCCGGCTCACCGATCGACTGCGCGGCAATCACGCCCACCGCTTCGCCGGAGTTCACCAGCACGCCGCGGCCCAGGTCGCGGCCGTAGCACTTGCCGCACAGGCCGTAACGCGTGTCGCACGCCAGCGGGGTGCGGACCTTGACTTCGTCCACGCCGAGGTTGTCGATCAGGTCGACGAGGTCTTCGTCCAGCAGCGTGCCGGTCTCGATCGCCGTTTCCTGCGTTTCCGGGTTCACCACGTCAGACACGGTCACACGGCCGAGGATACGGTCGCGCAGCGCTTCGATCACTTCACCGCCTTCGACCAGGGCCTTCATGGCCACGCCGTTGGTGGTGCCGCAATCGTCTTCGACCACGACCAGATCCTGCGTCACGTCGACCAGACGACGGGTCAGGTAACCCGAGTTCGCGGTCTTCAGTGCCGTATCGGCTAGGCCCTTACGCGCGCCGTGGGTCGAGATGAAGTACTGCAGAACGTTCAGGCCTTCACGGAAGTTCGCCGTAATCGGCGTTTCAATGATCGAGCCATCCGGCTTGGCCATCAGGCCACGCATACCGGCCAGCTGGCGGATCTGCGCTGCGGAACCCCGCGCGCCCGAGTCGGCCATCATGTAGATGGAGTTGAACGATTCCTGCTTGACCGTATTGCCTTCGCGGTCGACCACGTCTTCGTGCTGGAGCTGCTCCATCATCGCCTTGCCCACCTGGTCGCCGGCGGCGCCCCAGATGTCCACGACGTTGTTGTAACGCTCCTGGTCCGTCACCAGACCCGACATGTACTGCTTGTCGTATTCCTTCACCTTGGCAGCGGCGTCGGAGATGATCTTCTCCTTCTGCGGCGGCACCAGCATGTCGTCGATGGCAATCGAGATACCGGCGCGCGTCGCCAGGCGGAAGCCCGACTGCAGCAGCTTGTCGGCGAAGATCACGGTCTCGCGCAGACCGCACTTGCGGAATGCGGTGTTGATCAGGCGCGAGATTTCCTTCTTCTTCAGCGGCTTGTTCAGCACCGAGAACGGCAGGCCCTTCGGCAGGATCTCGGACAGGATCGCGCGGCCGACCGTGGTGGCCTGCAGCGTGATCTTGGGCGCGAAGCGGGCATCGCCCACGGCGTCCTTGTCGACGAGCACGTACTCGGTGATCCGCACGTTCACGCGCGAAGCGAGTTCGACTTCCTTGTTCTCGTAGGCGCGGATGACTTCGCTGATGTCAGCGAACGTCATGCCTTCACCCTTGCCGTTGATCTTGTCGCGGGTCGTGTAGTACAGACCCAGCACCACGTCTTGCGACGGGACGATCGACGGATCGCCGTTGGCCGGGAACAGCACGTTGTTGGAGGCCAGCATCAGCGTGCGGGCTTCCATCTGTGCTTCCAGCGACAGCGGCACGTGAACAGCCATCTGGTCACCGTCGAAGTCGGCGTTGAATGCCGCGCAGACCAGCGGGTGCAGCTGGATGGCCTTGCCTTCGATCAGCACCGGCTCGAACGCCTGGATCCCCAGGCGGTGCAGCGTCGGCGCACGGTTCAGCATCACCGGGTGCTCGCGGATCACCTCTTCGAGGATGTCCCACACCACCGGCGTCTGGCTTTCCACTTCCTTCTTCGCCGCCTTGATCGTGGTGGCGATGCCCATCGTTTCCAGCTTGTGGAAGATGAACGGCTTGAACAGCTCGAGCGCCATCAGCTTGGGCAGGCCGCACTGGTGCAGCTTCAGCGTCGGGCCCACCACGATGACCGAACGGCCCGAGTAGTCGACGCGCTTGCCCAGCAGGTTCTGACGGAAACGACCGCCCTTACCCTTGATCATCTCGGCCAGGGACTTCAGCGGACGCTTGTTGGCGCCGGTCATCGCCTTGCCGCGACGGCCGTTGTCCAGCAGCGAATCCACCGCTTCCTGCAGCATGCGCTTTTCGTTGCGCACGATGATCTCGGGCGCCTTCAGTTCCAGCAGGCGCTTCAGGCGGTTGTTACGGTTGATGACGCKACGATACAGGTCGTTCAGGTCCGAGGTGGCGAAACGGCCGCCATCCAGCGGTACCAGCGGACGCAGTTCCGGCGGCAGCACCGGCAGCACTTCCAGGATCATCCACTCGGGCTTGATGCCCGAACGCTGGAACGCCTCGAGCACCTTCAGGCGCTTGGCGAACTTCTTGATCTTGGCTTCGGAACCGGTGGCCTGCAGCTCGGCGCGGATCTGTTCGATCTGCTTCTCGATGTCGATGCCGCGCAGCAGTTCACGGATGCCTTCGGCGCCCATCATGGCGACGAACTCGCCCTCGCCGTACTCATCGCACTTCGCGATGTAGTCGTCCTMGGACATGATCTGGCTCTTCTTGAGCGGGGTCATGCCCGGTTCCAGCACCACGAATGCCTCGAAATACAGCACGCGTTCGATGTCGCGCAGCGTCATGTCCAGGACCATGCCCAGACGCGACGGCAGCGACTTCAGGAACCAGATGTGCGCAGTCGGCGCAGCCAGTTCGATGTGGCCCATGCGCTCGCGACGCACCTTGGCCAGCGTGACTTCGACGCCGCACTTCTCGCAGATCACGCCACGGTGCTTCAGGCGCTTGTACTTGCCGCACAGGCACTCGTAGTCCTTGATCGGGCCAAAGATCTTGGCGCAGAACAGGCCATCGCGTTCCGGCTTGAACGTCCGGTAGTTGATCGTTTCCGGCTTCTTCACTTCACCGTACGACCACGAACGGATCTTCTCGGGCGAGGCGAGGCCGATCTTGATCGCGTCGAACTGCTCTTCCTGCTGAACCTGCTTAAAGAGATCGAGCAATGCTTTCATTGCAACTCCTTGTTTCGCCGCGGCACCGAAGTCTGTTCGGGGCCACGGCATTCATCCTGTGGGAAATCTTCTCTGCCGGGTCTACCGGGCCGGCGCCCGCCGCAGCGGGACGCCGTCATCGCGCCGATCAGTAACGATCGAGATCGATGTCGATACCCAACGAGCGGATTTCCTTCACCAGCACGTTGAACGATTCCGGCATGCCGGCGTCGATCGAGTGCTCGCCCTTGACGATGTTTTCGTACACCTTGGTACGGCCGTTCACGTCATCGGACTTGACCGTCAGCATTTCCTGCAGCACGTACGACGCGCCGTAGGCTTCCAGTGCCCACACTTCCATCTCACCGAAACGCTGGCCACCGAACTGGGCCTTACCGCCCAGCGGCTGCTGCGTCACGAGCGAGTACGGACCCGTCGAGCGCGCGTGCATCTTGTCATCGACCAAGTGGTGCAGCTTCAGCATGTGCATCACACCCAGCGTGACCGGACGCTCGAACGCTTCGCCGGTGCGGCCGTCGTACAGCGTGACCTGCTGCTTCGACGGGGTCAGGCCCTTCTCCTTGGCGATCTCGTCCGGGTAGGCCAGGTCCAGCATGCGGCGGATTTCATCCTCATGCGCACCGTCAAACACCGGCGTTGCGAACGGCACGCCCTTCTTCAGGTTCGAAGCCAGTTCCAGCACTTCGGCGTCGGTCAGGCTGTCCAGGTCTTCCGGCTTGCCGCTCTCGTTGTAGACCTGGGCCAGCAGCTTGCGCAGCTCCTGTGCCTTGGTCTGCGCCTTGAGCATGTCACCGATGCGCTGGCCCAGACCGCGCGCGGCCCAGCCCAGGTGGGTTTCCAGAATCTGGCCCACGTTCATCCGCGACGGCACGCCCAGCGGGTTCAGCACGATGTCGGCCGGGGTACCGTCCGCCATGTACGGCATGTCTTCGATCGGCACGATCTTCGACACCACACCCTTGTTACCGTGACGACCTGCCATCTTGTCGCCAGGCTGCAGGCGACGCTTCACGGCCAGGTACACCTTGACCATCTTGATCACGCCCGGCGGCAGTTCGTCGCCCTGCGTGAGCTTCTTGCGCTTCTCTTCGAAGGCCAGGTCGAATTCGTGACGCTTCTGCTCGATGGCTTCCTTCACTGCCTCGAGCTGGGCCGCCACTTCTTCGTCGGCCGGACGGATGTCGAACCAGTKGTACTTGTCCAGATCGGCCAGGTACTCGCGGGTCAGCTTGGCACCCTTCGCCAGCTTCTTCGGACCGCCGTTGACGGGCTTGTCGAGCAGCAGGCGTTCCAGACGCTGGAATGCATCGCCTTCCACGATACGCAGCTGGTCGTTCAGGTCCAGGCGGTAGCGCTTCAGTTCGTCGTCGATGATCGACTGGGCACGCTTGTCGCGCGTCACGCCTTCGCGGGTGAAGACCTGGACGTCGATCACGATGCCGCTCATGCCCGACGGCACGCGCAGCGAGGTGTCCTTCACGTCCGATGCCTTCTCGCCGAAGATGGCGCGCAGCAGCTTCTCTTCCGGGGTCAGCTGGGTCTCGCCCTTCGGCGTGACCTTGCCCACCAGCACGTCGCCAGCCTCGACTTCGGCACCGATGTAGGTGATGCCGGACTCGTCCAGACGCGCGAGTTGCGCTTCGGCGAGGTTCGAGATGTCGCGCGTGATTTCTTCCGGTCCCAGCTTCGTGTCACGGGCGACGACCGACAGTTCCTCGATGTGGATCGAGGTGTAGCGGTCTTCGGCCACCACGCGTTCGGAGATCAGGATCGAATCTTCGAAGTTGTAGCCGTTCCACGGCATGAACGCCACCAGCATGTTCTGGCCCAGTGCCAGCTCGCCCAGGTCGGTCGAGGCGCCGTCGGCGATCACGTCGTTACGCGCGACGATATCGCCAACCTTCACCATCGGACGCTGGTTGATGTTGGTGTTCTGGTTGGAACGCGTGTACTTGATCAGGTTGTAGATGTCCACGCCGACTTCGCCAGCAACGGCTTCGTCGTCGTTCACACGGATCACGATACGCATGGCATCGACGTAGTCCACCACGCCGCCACGCATGGCCTGCACGGCGGTACCCGAGTCAACGGCCACGGTACGTTCGATGCCGGTACCCACGAGCGGCTTGTCCGGACGCAGGCAAGGCACGGCCTGACGCTGCATGTTCGCGCCCATCAGTGCACGGTTCGCGTCATCGTGTTCCAGGAACGGCACCAGCGAGGCAGCGGCCGACACGATCTGCGACGGCGCCACGTCGATGTACTGCACGCGGTCCGGAGTCACCATGCGCGTTTCGCGCTCGGAGCCTTCGCGGGACGAGACCAGTTCATCGATCAGGGTGCCATCGGCATCCACGGTCGCGTTGGCCTGGGCCACCACGTACTTGCCTTCCTCGATGGCCGACAGGTAGTCCACCTGGTCGGTCAGCTTGCTGTCCACCACCTTGCGGTACGGCGTTTCCAGGAAGCCGTATTCGTTCAGGCGGGCGTACAGTGCCAGCGAGTTGATCAGGCCGATGTTCGGGCCTTCCGGCGTTTCGATCGGGCACACGCGGCCATAGTGGGTCGGGTGCACGTCACGGACTTCAAAGCCGGCGCGCTCGCGCGTCAGACCACCCGGGCCCAGTGCGGAAACACGGCGCTTGTGGGTGATTTCCGAGAGCGGGTTGGTCTGGTCCATGAACTGCGACAGCTGCGACGAACCGAAGAACTCGCGAATCGCCGACGAAATCGGCTTCGAGTTGATCAGGTCGTGCGGCATCAGGTTCTCGGTCTCGGCCTGGCCCAGACGTTCCTTGACGGCACGCTCCACGCGCGACAGACCGGCGCGGAATTGGTTTTCCGCCAGTTCGCCCACGCAACGCACGCGACGATTACCCAGGTGATCGATGTCATCGACCTCGCCCTTGCCGTTACGCAGGTTCACCAGGATCTTGATCGTCTCGAGGATGTCTTCGTCCTGCAGCACCATGCTGCCCTCGCCGCTCGGGCGCGACAGACGGCTGTTGACCTTCATGCGGCCAACGCGCGACAGATCGTACGACTCTTCGCTGTAGAACAGGCGCTGGAACAGCGCTTCCACGGCTTCCTCGGTGGGCGGCTCGCCCGGGCGCATCATGCGGTAGATCGCGATACGCGCGGCGGTCTGGTCGGCGGTCTCGTCCACGCGCAGCGTCTGCGACATGTACGGGCCCTGGTCCAGGTCGTTCGTGTACAGCGTCTGGATCTGCTTGACACCGGCTTCGCGCAGGTTTTCCAGCAGCGTCTCGGTCAGCTCGTCGTTGGCGTTGGCGATCACCTCGCCCGTGTCCGGGTCGATGATGTTCTTGGCAAGCACGCGGCCGAGCAGATAGTCTTCCGGCACGCTGATCAGCTTGGTACCGGCGGAGTCCAGGTCACGGATGTGCTTGGCGTTGATCCGCTTGTCCTTCTCCACGACCACGCGACCGTTCTTGTCCGCGATGTCGAAACGCGCCACTTCGCCACGCAGGCGCTCGGGCACGAATTCCAGCTGCGCGCCTTCCGACTGCAGCGTGAAGTTGTCGAACACGAAGAAGTGCGCCAGGATTTGCTCCGGCGTCAGGCCGATCGACTTCAGCAGGATCGTCACCGGCATCTTGCGGCGGCGGTCCACACGGAAGTACAGGATGTCCTTCGGATCGAATTCGAAGTCCAGCCACGAGCCACGGTACGGAATAATCCGTGCCGAGAACAGCAGCTTGCCCGAGCTGTGCGTCTTGCCCTTGTMGTGCTCGAAGAACACGCCCGGCGAACGGTGCAGCTGGCTAACGATGACACGCTCGGTGCCGTTAATCACGAAAGAACCGGTCGACGTCATGAGCGGAATTTCGCCCATGTAGACTTCCTGCTCCTTCACTTCCTTGACCTTGCCCGGGTTCTCGCGATCGTTGATGATCAGGCGAACCTTGGCACGCAGCGCCGAGTGGAACGTCAGGCCACGCTGCTGGCACTCCTTGACGTCGAACGGCGGGTTGGACAGGTGATACGAGACAAACTCCATACGGGCAAGCCCGTTATGGGAGGAGATTGGGAAAATCGCGCTGAAAGCGGCCTGCAGACCCTCTGTTTTGCGACGCGCGGTCGGCGTTTCCGCTTGCAAGAACTGGGTGTAGGATTCAATCTGGGTGGCAAGCAGGAATGGAACCTGATGAACCGTCGCGCGCTTCGCAAAGGATTTGCGAATGCGCTTCTTTTCGGTGAAGCTGTACGCCATGGGATCTCCKAATCATCGCAGGGCAGGCTGGACCTGGCCGGCACCTGAGGTGTTCAGCGACTGGGAGGGGATTTGGCGGTTGGCCGCTACCAACCTCTGGCTGACGGTGTCCGCACGCTGCGGGCGGTGTGGTCATTGCACGGCGCAATGCCTGTACTCGCCCGGGGGACACCCGACCAAACTTGTCTTCTGCAGTCGGTTCAGAAGACAAACATCAGCAACCACTTAGTGTGCCACTGATGTTTGGCTTCTGCTAAGGCAGCGAATGATTTCGCTCGCCAAGCAGTCTATCCATCACTTTATTTGCGCCCTGGCCGGTACTTCGATCCGCCGGGTGCCCAATCAAACACACCCACAGAAGCGCAAAAAGGCTGGCGCCGGGATTTCCCTTTGCCAGCCCCATCCGCGTGCCACGAGGGCACGCGCGGTACCACTTACTTGACGTCGACCTTTGCGCCTGCGTCTTCCAGCTTCTTCTTGGCGTCGGCAGCAGCAGCCTTGTCCACGCCTTCCTTGACAGCCTTCGGAGCGCCGTCAACCAGATCCTTGGCTTCCTTCAGGCCCAGGCCGGTGATTTCGCGAACAGCCTTAATCACGCCGACCTTGTTGGCGCCAACTTCGGCCAGGATCACGTTGAATTCGGTCTGCTCTTCAGCAGCAGCAGCACCGCCAGCGCCCGGGGCAGCAGCCACGGCCATAGCAGCGGCGGACACGCCGAACTTCTCTTCGAACGCCTTGACCAGGTCGTTCAGTTCCATCACGGACATCGAGCCTACGGCTTCGAGGATGTCGTCTTTAGTGATTGCCATTTGGAATACTCCTACTAGATGTGATTCGGTATCGGTAATGCGATCTGTCTTTGCGAGGCCTGCGACAGCTTAAGCAGCAGGGGCTTCCGCTTCTTCCGCGGGAGCGCMTTCGCTCTTCTTGGCAGCCAGGGCGGCCAGCAGACGGGCGAAGCCCGACACCGGTGCCTGCATGACGCCAAGCAGCTGAGCAATCAGTTCTTCGCGGCCCGGGATCGAAGCCAGTGCCTTGACGGCCACAGCATCGAGCACCTTGCCGTCATACGACCCAGCGCGCAGGACCAGCTTGTCGTTGGTCTTGGCAAAGTCGTTCAGAACCTTGGCCGAGGCCACTGCATCTTCGGAAATCCCGTAGATCAGCGGACCGGTCATTTGCTCTGCGAGGCCTGCAAACGGCGTACCTTCGACGGCGCGGCGAGCCAGCGTGTTCTTCAGAACGCGCAGGTACACGCCTTGCTGACGAGCGTTGGCACGCAGCTTGGTCAGATCGCCAACCGCAATGCCGCGATATTCGGCCACGACGATGGTCTGGGCCTTGGCGACTTGCGCCGAAACCTCAGCAACGACGGCCTTCTTATCTTCAATATTGAGTGGCACGGTTAAGCTCCAAAACGATGCGGTGCTCGGGAAATCTCCTCTGCAATCGCATCAGTCCAAACGAACGGCGTCCGATTGGCCCGAATCACCCGGGACATGCCCGGATTCATCAATCCCTTCGGGTGCGCCATCTGCGCTGGCGGGACGGCTGCCATCGGGCGATGCCCCCATGTGCCGACCGATTAAGTCCACGCTGCCTGATTGCTGCGGCATGAACACCAGCGGTCTTTGATAACCAGCGGTACCTGCCGTCGCGCTGCGTTGCCGCTGCGCGGTTGGCGGGCACCACTGCCCAAAGCCTTGCTTCGTCGCCCTTCGGCGCCGAAACCGACCCCGGCGATGCCGGGATCCTTCATTCCTGCCCTGGCCGGCGTTATCGGGAACCGGTCAGGTGAGTGCCGTCGGGCTTAGGCCGACAGCGAAGTCTGTTCGACGCGAACGCCAACGCCCATCGTGGACGACACGGCGATCTTGCGCAGGTACACACCCTTGCTGGTGGCCGGCTTGGCCTTGACCAGCGCGTCCAGCAGTGCGGACAGGTTGCTCTTCAGCGCGGTGTCTTCGAACGAACGGCGACCGATGGTGGCGTGGATGATACCGGCCTTGTCGACACGGAATTGCACCTGACCAGCCTTGGCGTTCTTCACAGCCTGGGCCACGTCCGGCGTCACGGTGCCAACCTTCGGGTTCGGCATCAGGCCACGCGGGCCGAGGATCTGGCCCAGCGTACCGACGATACGCATCGTGTCCGGCGAAGCGATCACGACGTCGAAATTCAGGTTACCGGCCTTCACTTGCTCGGCCAGGTCTTCCATGCCGACGATGTCAGCGCCAGCAGCCTTGGCGGCCTCGGCCTTTTCGCCCTGGGCGAACACGGCCACGCGCACCGACTTGCCGGTACCGGCGGGCAGCACCACGGAACCACGCACCACTTGGTCCGACTTCTTGGCGTCGATGCCCAGTTGCACGGCCACGTCGATCGACTCGTCGAACTTCGCCGAAGCGCAGCTCTTCACCAGGCCCAGGGCCTCGTCGATCGGGTAGAACTTGGTACGCTCGATCTTCGCCTTGTTGGCGGCGACGCGCTTGGAAACCTTAGCCATTTACAGACCCTCCACGGTGATGCCCATCGAGCGAGCCGAACCGGCGATGGTACGCACGGCGGCGTCCAGATCGGCGGCGGTCAGGTCAGCGTTCTTGGCCTTGGCGATGTCTTCAGCCTGGGCGCGGGTGATCTTGCCAACCTTGTCGGTATGGGGCTTCGGCGAACCCTTGGCGATGCCTGCTGCCTTCTTGATCAGCACGGTCGCGGGCGGCGACTTCATCACGAAGGTGAAGCTCTTGTCGGCGAAGGCGGTAATCACCACCGGCACCGGCAGACCAGGTTCCATGCCCTGGGTCTGGGCGTTGAACGCCTTGCAGAACTCCATGATGTTCAGACCACGCTGACCCAGTGCGGGACCAACGGGCGGGGAGGGATTTGCCTTACCAGCCGGAATTTGCAGCTTGATAAAGCCAATGATCTTCTTGGCCATTTCTACTCCAATCCAGATCCGGATTCCTCGGGAAAACGGATCCTGTTGAGTCGTAACGCGCTATCGCCATGCCTGTCGGCACAGCCTCACGCTCCTCTTTGGGCGGACCTCTCAGCCTGCCCTCTCTGTCCGCCCCGGCACTCGCGCGCCGCGGCGGTCAAATCCTTAAACCTTCTCGACCTGACCGAACTCGAGCTCGACCGGCGTTGCGCGACCGAAGATCGTGACCGAGACGCGCAGGCGCGACTTCTCGTAGTTCACTTCCTCGACGTTGCCGTTGAAGTCGGTGAACGGGCCGTCCTTGACGCGCACCATTTCGCCCACTTCGAACAGCGTCTTGGGACGCGGCTTCTCGACCCCTTCCTGCATCTGGGTCATGATCTTGTCGACTTCGCGCTGCGAAATCGGGCTCGGGCGGTTACGCGCGCCCCCGACGAAGCCGGTGACCTTGCTGGTGTTCTTCACCAGATGCCACGTCTCGTCGGTCATTTCCATTTCCACGAGCACGTAGCCCGGGAAGAAACGGCGTTCGGTCACGGACTTGTGACCACCCTTGATTTCCACGACTTCTTCGGAGGGCACCAGAATGCGGCCGAACTTGTCCTGCATCTCGGCGCGCTCGATGCGCTCCTGCAGCGCGCGCTGCACGCTCTTTTCCATGCCGGAGTAGGCGTGCACCACATACCAGCGCTTCTTCGACGAAGGCGATTCGGCTGCCGTGGTTTCCTGCTGAGCGTTATCCGTCATGTGTTACCTCTTATTTCCAGCCCAGCACGAGGGAGAAAATCACCCACTCGATGAGCTTGTCGGCCGACCACAGGAACAACGCCATGATCACTACAAAGGCAAACACGAGCCCGGTCATCTGACCGGCTTCCTTGCGCGTCGGCCAGACGACCTTTTTGACTTCCCGATACGATTCCTTGGCGAACCCCACGAAATCCTTGCCGGGGGCGGACACGAGCGCCACGACGACGCCCAGTGCGAGACCGGCGAACAGCGCCGCGCCACGCACGTACGACGGCTGCTGCGCGAGTACGTAGAAGCCGATCACTCCCGCAACCACCAGGAGCCCCGCGACGACGAGCAGCCATTTGCCGCTCGAGGCGCCTACGGTTTCGACATTGGGATTGGCCATGTTTCGCAAACGAGACTAAGCCGCGTCACGATTCATTCTCGCGACGCGGCTGATTGATTTGGCAGGGGCAGAGGGAATCGAACCCCCAACCTTCGGTTTTGGAGACCGACGCTCTGCCAGTTGAGCTATACCCCTAAAAACAACTTCGGGGTCGACGATTCCGCCAACCCCTCTGGCAGACGACCACGGCCGGTTGGTGCCGTGTTCGCCAGTATTACTGCTTAGTCGAGGATCTTTGCCACGACGCCGGCGCCGACGGTACGGCCGCCTTCACGGATAGCGAAGCGCAGACCTTCTTCCATGGCGATCGGGGCGATCAGCTTGACCGTGATCGACACGTTGTCGCCCGGCATGACCATTTCCTTGTTTCCTTGT
>NZ_JBFTLH010000030.1:0-42844 GCF_056396345.1 Cupriavidus sp. 05T42 | reverse complement strand
GCTGTCTATTTCATGGCGTTTGGCGATCTCACCATAGCCTGCCTGACCGTCCAGGTAGCTCTGGATAACTGTCAGCCTGAACTGCTCCGAGTACCGATACATGAAAACACCCCAAAAGTTGGTGTCCAACTTTTGGGGTGCAGTTCAGTCCCGGGCTTTTTCTTTGCTGTCGACGATCAACAACTCAGTCGTGCCTCACCCCGATCAACCGGGCGAACGACGCCGCCGAGTCATCCAGCGCCCCGCTATTGTCGATCTCGACCAGCTTGCAGCCGGCCGGCACGTCGAACGCCTGCCCCGCGCGCGCCAGCCGTTGCGCGATCGCCGCTTCGGACTCCCGCCCCCGCTGGCGCAGGCGCGCCGCCAGGGCCTCGGGCTTCACGCGCACGTGCACCGCGCACAGCCCCGGATAGCGGGCGACGGCCGTCGGCAGGTACTCGCGCGAGCCATTGACGATGACCTTGAGCCCGCGCGCGAGCCAGTCCTCGATCTCCACGCCGATGCCGTAGTCCAGCCCATGGCTGTGCCAGTGCAGCGCCATGCAGCCGAGCGCCCGGCGGCGCGCGAACTCGTCCGTGGACAGCGCCACCGAGGCCTCGTTGGCATCGGCGGCGCGCGTGATGTAGCGATGGGCCACCACCACGCGGTCCTGCGGGCCCAGCCGCTCGCGCAGCGCGCGCAACAGCGAGTCCTTGCCGCTGCCGGAGGGGCCCATCACGTAGAACAGGCCGTGGCCGTCCGCGTGGGGATCAGTGTGGGGATTGGCGCGGGTATAGATCGTCATGATGCGAGCCAGGCTGCACCGGCGCCATCGCGCGTGCTGCCGTTAAAGCCATAGTGGCGCGCGACGAGGAAGTCGGCGCCGKGCTCGGGCTGCACGAACACGGCGATGCCATCGACATGCATCGGCGCGCTGCAGAGCTGCTGGCTGGCCGGCGCGAGTTGCGCGAGCGCGGCGGCTTCCGCAGCAGCGTCGAGCATGCCGGTGAGCGTGATATGGAAGGTGAAGGTCTCGAACACGTAGGGGTAGCCCCACGCCTCGAGCATGCGCCGCTGGGCGGCGCTCAGTTGGTCCGGCTTGCGCTTGCGCAGCTCCGCCTCGGTGGGCGGCGCGCGGAACGGTTCGAAGGCCAGCACGCAGCCATCGGCCAGCGCGTGCATCTGGCGGGCGCCTTCGTGGCTCTCTGTGCCGTCATCGAGGCACCACGCGAGGAAGCCGCGCAGCGCGCGCAGCGTCAGCCGGGCGTGGAAGGCATCGACGCCATGCGCGAAGTCACGCGCGGCGGCATCGAGCATCGGGCCATCCGTGCCCGCCGCCAGCCGGAACGGCGGCTTCAGCGTGGCGTGGAGGCCGTAGTGGGCGGGCGCCGCCACCCAGGCGTCCGGGCGCGGCCCGAGGTTCTTTGGCAGTGGCAGCGGCGCGCCGGTATCGGCATCGCGCCCCAGCCACTGCGCGCCGAACGTGCGGAACGGCTCGGCCGGCGCCAGGTAGATCGCGAAGCGCGGTGCGGCCATCGTCATGCGGCCAGACTGCCTTCGTCGCCGTCCGTCGTGTAGCGGGCCTCGGCGATGTCGATCATCGGCAGCACGCGCGTGGCGTGCTTCAGCTCACCGTTGACGATGGTGCCGCACACGCGTGGCAGGCCCGGCACGCTGTCATCGACGAGGATGGCGTCGGCGCGCAGCCCCGGCGCGAGCACGCCCCGGTCGCGCAGGCCAGCCGCGCGGGCCGGGTTGCGCGAGACGAGGTGCCACGCCTCCGCCAGCGAGACCGCGCCAAGCTGCGCGAGCTTGAACGCGGCCTGGATCGGCGCGGGGTAGTAATAGTCAGAGGCCAGCACCGTGCACAGGCCCGCCGCCACCATCTCGGTGGCGTTGGGGGCGCCGGTGTGGCTGGTGCCGCGCACCACGTTGGGCGCGCCGAACACGGTTTCGTCGCCGATCTGGCGGGCGAGCTTTGCGACCTCGATGGTCAGCGGGAACTCGGCGATATGACAGCCCTGGCGGTGATAGTGCTGGCGCGTGGCGAGGTCCGGGTCATCGTGCGAAGCCACCGGCAGGCCCGCCGCGCGGGCGGCCGCGATCAGGCTGGACACGCCCGCCGGCACGTCCTGCGCGTTGCGGCTGGCCGTGCGCAGGCGCGTACGGAAGGTCTCGGGGTCGCACTCGGCGCGCTCGGCGTACTGGGCCAGCTTGCTGTCGTTGGCCATCTTGCGCGCCATCATCGGCAGGTGATCGTTGATGGCGAGCAGGCCGACGCGGCCATCGGCCATCCAGGACAGCGCGGTCTCCACGCCGGCGAGGTGATAGGCCTCGAAGCGCAGGTGCACCTTGTGGGAAGCGCCCAGCACCGGCTGCAAGTGCGCCAGGGCATCGAACATACGCAGCGCGTAGGCTTCGCCACGCAGGCCGCCTTCCCAGGAGAGCGTCACGCCGTGGAATTCGGTCGTGATGCCGTGCGACAGCAGTTGGCGGTCCACGTCGAGCAGCGCGCCCGCGTACGGGAAGCTCACGCCGGGGCGCGGCATCACGGCACGCTCGAAGGCATCGCCATGGATGTCGACGATGCCGGGCAGCACCAGCAGATCGCCCGCATCGATGCAGGGGCCGCTCTCGGGCGCCTGCTGCGGCGAGGCGACGCTGCCGTGGTCGAAGCCCAGCGTTGCCGGGCCAATGGCGGCCGCGCCCAGCACACGGCGACCCGTGATGCCGGCCAGCCGCGCCGAATGAGTTTGGTTTGTCGTAGGCATGGGCAACACACTACCCCTGGTTGATGACACTCGCATGTCTACACCGGATGTCTAGACCAATGCGATGCAAGCGCCGCACTCGCGGCGCACCCGGATTCAGTCGCTGTCGGAGACGGTGAGTTGCACCCAGTCTCCAGCAAAGCGGGTCATGCTGTATTGCAGCGGTGCGCCGTCGATGTCCACGTTGAGCGCTTCCACCTGGAGCACCGGCCGCGTCTTGGGCTGGTTCAGCAGCCGCGCCACCGGCGCGCTCGGCATGGCGGCGGTGATGCGCGACCACTTGCGCGTGTAGTCGGCAATGCCGAAGTGCGCCAGCGCGCGCGAGATCGACAGCTTGGCGCGCACCTGCTCCTCCATGCCCGGGAAGCGCTTGGGGTCGAAGTAGTGCTCGGCCACGTCGATGGTCCGCTCCTCGGCCTTGCCCACCATCTGCACGTGCAGCACGTCGGCATTGCGCGCCAGACCGAGGTGCTTGGCCACCTCCGGCGCGCGGATCACCTGGCTGCCCAGGATCTCCATATGCCCGCGCATGCCCTGCGCGGCCAGGTTCTGCGAGAACCGCGTGCGGCGCCCAATGGCGTAGTCGATGGCGTGCTCCTGCACGAAGGTGCCGCGCCCCTGCTCGATGCGCACCAGACCGCTCAGCTCCAGCTCACCCATGGCGCGCCGGATGGTGTGGCGGTTCACGGCAAAGCGCGTGGCCAGCTCCGGTTCGGGCGGCAGCTGCTCGCCGGGGCCATAGAGCTTGTTGCGGATGTCGTCCGCCAGCGCCTCGCCAATCTGGCGCCACACGGCCACGCCGGAGCCACGTTCGACTTCCCGTTCAGACATCGCTTCCCTCTTTCATCATGCTTTCATCGTCATTCAATACCGTGCGATTGTGCCTCACACGGAGCGCCCGCGTGGCGTGCCCGATCAATCCGCTCCGGGTCGGCCAGCGCGTCATGAAAGCTTCATGTGGCTGTGGTCTAGTATCGCCGTGTTGTGGTATTTTACATCTAAACGTATAGACGTATAGGGGTGATGATGCAAAGCGAAACCAATGCGGCACGCGCCGCATGGCTGCGAACCCTGGCTCTGGCGCGGTCTGACGCGCTGGAAGCGGCCTACGCGCGGCTCGGCGAGGCGGCGGCACTGCCGGCCTACCGCCTGCTGCGCAAGCCGGAGTCGGGCATGGCCATGGTGCGAGGCCGCGCTGGCGGCACGGGCGCCCAGTTCAATCTGGGCGAGATGACCGTCACGCGCTGCGCCGTGGTGATCGAGGATGGCGAAACCGGTGGGACCGCCGGCGTCGCCTATGTACAGGGCCGTGGCACCCGCCACGCCGAGCAGGCCGCCGTGCTGGACGCCCTGCTCCAGTTGCCGGCCTGGCACCAGCGCGTGACGGACCTCGTCCTGGCCCCGCTGGCGCAGGCCTTTGCCGACCGCGCAGCGCAGCAGGCCGCCACCGCCGCGCAGACGCGCGTCGAATTCTTCACGATGGCACGCGGAGAGGACTGACATGCCCACCACGCAATCGAATCTGCCGAACTTCGGCACCCCGGCCGCCTCGCTGCTGCCCGGTTTCGACAATCCGGTCGATGACGCCCAGCAGGTGTTCCGCGCCACGCTGGAAGCCTTCGCCCATCCGGGCCGGCTCGCGTCGCTGCCGGCCACCAGCGGCGTGCCCGAGGGCCTCTCGCCCGCGCTGGCCGCGCTGCTGCTGACGCTGGCCGACCCCGACACGCCGGTCTGGCTGCCCGCCGGCGTCTCCGCCCCGGGGCGCGCCTTCCTGCGCTTCCACTGCGGCTGCCCGCTGGTCGATCAACTGGACGCCGCCACCTTCGTCTGCGTGCCGGCCGGCCATGCGATGCCCGCCCTCGCCGACTGCGCCCAGGGCCAGCCGGCCTACCCGGACCGCTCGGCCACGCTGATCGTCGAAGTGGCCTCGCTGACCGAAGGCGACACGCTCACGCTGCGCGGCCCCGGCATCGAGACCACGCAGGCGCTGACCGTCACCGGCCTGCCCGCCGACTTCCAGGCCAGCTGGGCCGCGAACAACGCCGGCTTCCCGCTCGGCGTCGACCTGCTGCTGGCCAGCGGCGACCAATTCTGCGCACTGACGCGCACCACGCACCTGACGCACGGGGAGAACTGACATGTACGTAGCCGTGAAGGGAGGCGAACGCGCCATCCTGAACTCGTACCAGATGCTCGACACCTATCGCCGTGGCGATACGTCGGTGCCCGAACTCACACTCACCCAGATCCGCGAGCAGATGCCGCTGGCCGTGGCCCGCGTGATGGCCGAAGGCTCGCTCTACGACCCGCACCTCGCCGCCCTCGCCCTCAAGCAGGCCGCCGGCGACCAGATCGAGGCGATCTTCCTGCTGCGCGCCTATCGCACCACGCTGGCGCGCTTCGGCTACACCCAGCCGCTCGATACCGGCACCATGCGCCTGCAACGCCGCATTTCGTCGACGTTCAAGGACGTGCCGGGCGGCCAGGTACTCGGCCCGACCTACGACTACACCCAGCGCCTGCTCGACTTCTCGCTCGAAGCCGGCCGCGACCCGGAACCGCTGCCGCCGTCCGCCCAGCCGCTGGCCGCCGGCATGCCGCGCGTGACKGGCCTGCTGGAAGCCGATGCACTGGTCGAAGCCGACGCCATCCCGCCCGGCGACCCCGCCCCGCCGGACCTGACGCGCGAGCCGCTGACCTTCCCGGCCGACCGCGCCGCCCGCCTGCAGAACCTGGCGCGCGGTGACGAGGGCTTCCTGCTGTCGATGGGTTACTCGACCCAGCGCGGCTACGGCAACTCGCACCCGTTCGCGGCCGAGATCCGCTACGGCACGGCCGAGGTGGAACTGTTCGTCGAGGAACTGGGCTTCGCCGTGACGATCGGCGAGGTCGAGCTGACCGAGTGCCAGATGGTCAGCCAGTTCAGCGGCAACGCCGACGAGGCGCCCCGCTTCACGCGCGGCTACGGGCTGGTGTTCGGCTACAACGAGCGCAAGGCCATGTCGATGGCGCTGGCGGACMGCGCGATGCGCGCGGCGGAGCTGGGCGAAGCTGCCGACGCCCCTGCCAACGACATCGAATTCATGCTCTATCACAGCGACAACGTGGAGGCCTCGGGCTTCGTCCAGCATTTGAAGCTGCCCCACTACGTCGACTTCCAGGCCAACCTGGAACTGCTGCGCCGCCTGCGTGCCGAGCAGGAAGCCGCTGCGCCTAACGCCGCCGCCCCGGCCGCGCCGCATGCCGCCGCGCAAGCCGCTACCCAAGAGGAAACGCTGGCATGACACAGACCATCGCCCATCCGGCCACCGTCGCCCGCGACGATCATTACAACTTCGGCTACCTCGACGAATCCACCAAGCGCATGCTGCGCCGCGCGCTGCTCAAGGCCGTGGCGATTCCGGGCTACCAGGTGCCGTTCGGCAGCCGCGAAATGCCGCTGCCCTATGGCTGGGGCACCGGCGGCATCCAGGTGACGGCCGCCATCATCGGCAAGCAGGACGTGCTGAAGGTGATCGACCAGGGTTCCGACGACACGACGAACGCCATCAACATCCGCCGCTTCTTCGGCCGCGTGACCGGCGTGCAGACGACGGAGCGCACCGCCGAGGCGTCGATCATCCAGACCCGTCACCGCATTCCGGAAACGGCACTGCGCGCAGGCCAGACCATGGTCTACCAGGTGCCCATTCCCGAGCCGCTGCGCTGGCTGGAGCCGAGCGAGACCGAGACGCGCACCATGCACGCGCTGTCCGAGTACGGCGCCATGCACGTGAAGCTTTACGAGGATATTGCCCACCACGGGCATATCGCCACGACCTACGACTATCCCGTGATCGTCAACCAGCGGTACATGATGCGTCCGTCGCCCATTCCGAAGTTCGACAACCCCAAGCTCGACCGCAGCCCCGCGCTGATGCTGTTCGGCGCTGGCCGCGAGAAGCGCGTCTACGCCGTGCCACCGTACACCTCGGTCCGGAGCCTCGATTTCAAGGATCACCCGTTCACGGTGGAGAAGTGGTCGAGCTGCTGCGCCCAGTGCGGCGCCACGGACAGCTACCTCGACGAAATCATTACCGACGACGCCGGCACCCGCATGTTCGTCTGCTCCGACACCGAGTACTGCGCCGACCGCCAGGCCGCGCAGGCCGTGGAAGCCGCGGGAGTGTGCCAATGACCGCCACGCCGCTTCTTTCCGTCCGCCACCTCACGCGCACCTGGGACGGCCTGCACGGCTGCCACGACGTCAGCTTCGACCTCTATCCGGGCGAAGTGCTCTGCGTGGTCGGCGAATCCGGCTCGGGCAAGAGCACGCTGCTGCAGGCCCTGTCGATGCAGGCGCCGCCGCAGCGCGGCAGCGTCAGCTATGACATGCGCGAATCGGGCCTGACCGACCTCGCCACGCTCTCCAGCGCCCGTATGCGGCTGCTGGCGCGCACCGACTGGGGCTTCGTGCGCCAGCACGCCCGCGACGGCCTGCGCATGCAGGTCAGCGCCGGTGCCAACATCGCCGAGCGCCTGATGGCCGTGGGCGAGCGCCACTACGGCAATCTGCGCGAAGTGGCCGGCGCCTGGCTCGAGAAGATGGAAATCGATCTGGCCCGGCTGGACGACGTGCCCGGCACGTTCTCGGGCGGCATGCAGCAGCGCCTGCAGATCGCGCGGAACCTCGTCACCCATCCGCGCCTGGTCTTCATGGACGAGCCGACCGCCTCGCTCGACGTCTCCGTACAGGCCCGCCTGCTCGACCTGCTGCGCCGCCTGGTGACCGATCTCGGCCTCGCCGCCGTGCTGGTCACCCACGACCTGGCCGTCGCCCGCCTGCTGGCCCACCGCACGCTGGTCATGCAGGGCGGCCGCGTGGTCGAACAGGGCCTGACCGACCAGATCCTCGACGACCCCCAGCACCCCTACACCCAGCTGCTGGTCTCCTCCATCCTGCAAGGCTGACGACGATGTCCACCKACAACCTCCACACCCCTGCCGAGCGACTGATCGAGGTACGCGGCCTTGGGAAGATGTTCACGCTGCACAACCAGGGCGGCATCCGCCTGCCCGTGCTGCGCGCGATCGACTTCGACGCCGCGCGCGGCGAATGCCTCGTGCTGTCCGGCCGCTCCGGTACCGGCAAGAGCACGCTGCTGCGCTGCCTCTACGGCAACTATCTGGCCACCGAAGGCACCATCCGCCTGCGTGATACCAGCGCCGAAGGCGCGCCGTGGGTCGAGCTGACGCAGGCCCCGGAGCAACGCATCCTGCACCTGCGCCGCCATGTGATTGGCTACGTCAGCCAGTTCCTGCGCGCCATTCCGCGCGTCTCGGCGCTCGACGTAGTGGCGGAGCCGCTCGAACAGCGTGGCACCTCGCACGAGGCAGCCCGCGCCCGCGCCGCCGTGCTCCTCGAACGGCTGAACCTGCCGCGCCGCCTCTGGGACCTGCCGCCGGCCACCTTCTCGGGCGGCGAGCAGCAGCGCGTGAACATCGCGCGCGGGCTGATCGGCGGCCATCCGATCCTGCTGCTGGACGAGCCCACCGCCTCGCTCGACGCCGACAACCGCGCCGTGGTGATCGGCCTGATCCGCGAAGCCCTGGCCGAAGGCCGCGCGCTGATCGGCATCTTCCACGACGAAGCCGTGCGCGACGCCGTGGCCACTCGCCTGCTGCCGCTGCAACCCGCTACCGCCATCGCCTGACGGACGACCGCCCCCATGACCACCACCTACCTGACCCACGCCACGCTGGTCCTGCCGGACCGCGTGCTGCAAGACAGCGCCCTGCTGATCGAGGATGGCCGCATCGCCGCCATCGAACCCGCGCCGGCTGCCGTGCCGGCCCACGCCACCGTGATCGACCTGCGCGGCCACGCGGTCATGCCGGGCCTGATCGATGTGCACTGCGACGCCATCGAGAAGGAAGCCGAGCCGCGCGCCAATGTGCTGTTCCCGCTGGACTTCGCCGTTGCGCAGGTGGACCGCCGCAACGCCGCCGCCGGCATCACCACGCCGTACCACGCGCTCTCGTTCGCCAGCAACCAGTTCGGCGTGCGCAACAACGAGACGGCCKCCACGCTGGTGCGCACCGTGGCCGCGTACCGTGCGAGTAGCCTGGTCGACAACCGCATCCACTGCCGCTACGAGGTGACCGACGCCGCCGCCGTGCCCGTGCTCGAAATGCTGATGGCCGAAGGCGTGGTGGACCTGCTCTCCGTGATGGATCACTCCCCGGGCCAGGGCCAGTTCAAGACGCTGGACGCCTATCTCTCGTACATGATGGGCAACCACGGCATGAGCCGCGAGGAAGCCGCCGACGCCGCCGCCAAGAAGACGGCCGAACTGGACGGCGCGCACGAGCGCGTGAACCGGCTGGTGGCCCGGGCGCACGAGCTGGGCATTCCCACGGCCAGCCACGACGACGACAGCCCCCAGCGCATTGCCGCGATGCAGGCACTCGGCGTGCGGATGAGCGAGTTCCCGATCAACCTGGAAACCGCCCGCGCGGCGAACACGCATGCGCTGCCGACCATCCTCGGCGCCCCCAACGTGCTGCGCGGCAAGAGCCAGAGCGGGTCGATGCGCGCCATCGACGCCATCCAAGCCGGGGTGGGCAACATCCTCTGCTCGGACTACCAGCCGTCCACGCTGATCGCCTCGGCCTACGCCGCGGCGCGGCAGGCCGATCTGCCGCTCAACGAGGCGCTGGCGCTGGTCACCGCCAACCCCGCCGACGCCTGCCTGCTCGACGACCGGGGCCGCCTGGTGCCGGGCCTGCGCGCGGACCTGATCGCCGTGGCTACCGTGGCCGGGCAGCCGATGGTCACGCACACGTGGTCGGCGGGCCGGCTGGTGTTCTCGGCCGGCTACCCGGCTGGCGCGGTGCAGCATGCCGTGCCGCGCGAAGCCATGCGCGAGGTCGCCTGATGGGGACCGGACTTCCCGCCGGGTTAGCCGCCGGACTGGCGCAGGTGGTGGGGGTCAGCCGCAGCCCCGTGCACGGCTTCAGCAAGCCGCGCGAGACGTCCATCCGGCTGCTGCCCGGCATCGGCGTGGAAGGCGACGCCCATGCCGGCACCACGGTCAAGCATCGCTCGCGCGTGGCCGTGGACCCGACCCAGCCGAACCTGCGTCAGGTCCACCTGATCCACGCCGAGCTACACGCGGCGCTGGCGGCGGCCGGGTTCGACATCGGTTATGGGGAACTGGGGGAGAACATCACCACGGCCGGCATCGACCTGCTCGGGCTGCCGGTCGGCACTCGCCTGCGGATTGGCGATGCGCAGATTGAGATCACCGGGCTGCGCAACCCGTGTGCGCAAATCGAGCACTTCCGTGAAGGGCTGCTGAGTCAGGTGGTGTATAAGGACGCGCACGGCGAGATCGTGCGCAAGGCTGGCGTGATGGGCGTGGTGGTGGCGGGCGGCGTGGTGCGGCCCGGTCAGGGTATCGAGACCATCCTGCCGCCGCTGCCGCACAGGCGGCTGGAGCGAGTCTGACAAGTACGAGACCCGGCACGTGCCGGGCATTCTCTCACTATAGATTGCCGGAGCCGGCGCGCTCCTCAGGACTTGTCCCGATCCCCTCCCGCTCGCGTTCCGGCCGCCGTCCTCTATATATATAAGGGAGGCGGGCCGCCATGCATGACGGCCGGATCGCACCGAGGAGCCAGCATGCCGTTCAAACCCACACTGCCAGCCATGCTGGCTGTTTTTTTGTGCGCGGCGTGCACGCCGCCGATGCTGGCCGACCGCTCGGCGCCCATGCAGGGCCCCACCGCCCCCAAGCCCTACCCACCGCCGCCTGAAAGCCGCGCCACGCCCATCGCGGCGCGCGTGATCAACCTGTCTGGCAGTTGCAAGCGCACCGAGGAGGATGGCTTCCGCGAAGACGCGTTGGTCAAGGTCACGGGCAATGCCGTGCAGACGCTGAAATGGAAGCTCTGGGTGTCCCGGAAGGGTTCGTGCACGTTCGATCTGGAGGATTTCAAGCAGGTACAGCAGACGCCACACATAGAACTGCATGCAATTGACGGCAGCGGCTGCAAGCTGATGGTGTGGCAGGACCCGCGCCGGGTGACGCTGGCCCATGCCCGCTGCGAGAAGCACTGCACGCCKGGTATCTACGAGCAGGCGTGGCCGGTGCTGTTCGACCCGAAAAGCGGCGCTTGCGCGGAGATCCGGTAAATCTGACCGGCGCCGCCCCTCGGGTGATCGGAGGAAGTTACTGCTGGGTGGCGAACTGGATGCGGTGCAGGCCCGCGTAGAGCCCGTTGGCGGCGAGCAGTTCGGCATGGCTGCCATGCTCGGCCACGCGGCCCTGCTCCAGCACGACGATGCGGTCGGCGTTCTCGATCGTGGACAGCCGGTGGGCGATCACGAGCGTGGTCCGCCCCACCATCAGCGACTCCAGCGCCGCCTGCACCTGCCGTTCCGATTCCGAATCGAGCGCGGAAGTCGCCTCGTCCAGGATCAGGATCGGCGCGTCCTTGTAGATCGCGCGCGCAATGGCCAGCCGCTGGCGCTGGCCGCCGGACAGCTTCATGCCGTTGTCGCCGATATTGGTTTCCAGCCCCTCCGGCAGCCCCTTGACCGTATCGGTCAGGTAGGCCGCTGCAAGTGCACGCTCCACGCGTGCCATATCGATCGCTTCTCGCGGATGCACGCCGTAGGCCACGTTGGCCGCCACGGTGTCGTTGAACAGCACGACATCCTGGCTCACGAACGCGATCTGGCGGCGCAGGTCGGTCAGCGCGAACTGGGCGATGGGCTGGCCATCGAGCAGGATCCGGCCG
The DNA here is from genome assembly GCF_056396345.1 of Cupriavidus sp. 05T42. Taxonomy (NCBI): domain Bacteria; kingdom Pseudomonadati; phylum Pseudomonadota; class Betaproteobacteria; order Burkholderiales; family Burkholderiaceae; genus Cupriavidus; species Cupriavidus sp. 05T42. The sequence goes on along the minus strand of NZ_JBFTLH010000030.1, from coordinate 31,310 downwards.
TCGGTCGGATCGAAGAAGCGGGGTACGAGGTTGACCAGCGTGGTCTTGCCGCTGCCGGACGGACCGACCAGCGCCACCACCTCGCCCGGGGCCACCCGGAAATTGACATGCTGGAGCGCCGGCCGGCCGGCGTCGCCATAGCGGAAACCGACGTCCTCGAACACCAGATCGCCCTTGGCACGTTCCAGCCGCAGGCCTTCGGTCTGCGGCTCGATCGGCTCGTCGATGAGCCGGAAGATCATCTCGGCGGCGGTCAGCCCGCGTTGCAGCGGCTGGTTCAGGTCGGTCAGGTGCTTGAGCGGCGAGATCAGCAGCAGCATCGCCATGACGAAGCCGGTAAAGCCGCCGACCGTAGTCTGGTTGCCCTGGGCCTGGATCATCGCGATGGTCAGGATCACGGACAGCGCCAGCGACGCCAGGAACGCGGTGACCGGCTGGTTCAGCCCGCCCGCCACGGCCATGCGCATCGAATAGCCGCGCAGGCGCTCGGCCATGGCCTCGAAGCGCGACTGCTCGTAGGTCTCCCCGCCATGCAGCTTGACCACCTTGTAGCCGCCGGCGGCTTCCTCGACCACGTACGCGGCCTCGTTGGTCAGCGTCTGGTGGTCACGGTTCAGCCGGCGCAGGCGCCGGTTCACCTTCGACATGACGAAGCCGATCACGGGCAGCAGCACCGCCACCACCAGCGTGAGCCGCCAGTTGGTATAGAACAGGTAGATCAGCAGCGCCAGCACGGTCAGCGAGTCACGCACCAGCGTGATCAACACCCCGGTCAGGATCTGCATCACCTGGTTGACCTCGAAGATCACGGCATTGATCAGCGACGCGKCGGTGTTGCGGTGGAAGAACAGCGCGGGCGCCTGCAGCATCCGGCCGAACATCTGCATGCGCATCTTGAACAGCACGCGGTTCGAGATCTGGGCCAGCAGGTAGCCGGACGCGAACTGCGCCACGCCACGGACCAGCGCCACGCCGGTCAGCAGCGCGGGCACATGCCAGAGCTTGCCGGCGTAGTCGCCGCCAAACCCCTTGTCAAGCAGGTCGTTGACAACCTTGGGGATAATCCCCTCGCTGGCGGCCACCAGCGCCATGGCGAGGATGGCCAGCGCGAACACGCGCATCTCGGGCTTCAGGTAAGCCCAGACCCGCTTGAGGGTGTCGGCTTCCTGGGGCGTTTGTTTATTGTTTTCGTTCACGATGACTCCGCCCCGCTCGCACGGGGGGTTGTGCCTGCCAAGACTGCGACTACCGCTAGAATGGCGTTCCAAAAGGGGAACCTTGCAAGCATCTCTATGAAAATCTCTGTCGTACTGATTACGAAAAACGAGGCACACAATATCCGGGAGTGCCTCGAAAGCGTCTCCTGGTGCGACCGCGCGATTATAGTGGATTCGGGCAGCACGGACGGCACCGTGGAGGCCGCCCGCGCCATGGGTGCAGAGGTCTACGAGACCGCCACGTGGCCCGGTTTCGGCCCCCAGAAAAACCTTGCCCTCTCCAAGGCCCAGAGTGAGTGGGTCCTGTCCATCGACGCCGACGAGCGTGTCACGCCCGCGCTGCGCGACGAGATCCTGGCTGCCATCAGCTCCGGCCAGGCCGATGCCTACGACATGCCCCGGCTCTCGCGGTTCTGCGGCCGGTTTATCCGCCACGGCGGCTGGTATCCGGACCGCCTCACCCGCCTGTTCCGGCTGGGCAAGGCCCGCTTCACCGATGACCTCGTCCACGAGAACGTGGTCACCGATGCCCCGGTGGCGCACCTGCGCTCACCGCTGCTGCACTACACCTACGACGACTTCTCGCAGGTGCTGCGCAAGATCGATCAATATTCAACGCTCGGCGCCAAACAGGCCTTCGCACGCGGCAAGACCGCCTCGCCGGCCAGCGCCCTGCTGCATGGCAGCTGGGCCTTCCTGCGGACCTACCTGTTCCGGTGCGGCTTCCTCGACGGCCCGCAGGGGCTCGGCGTGGCGCTGATGAACGGGCAGGCCAGTTACTACAAGTACGTCAAGCTGTGGCTGCTGCACCGGCAGGCAACGGAGACACCCCCGCCATCAACCGATTTGCCACCACGCTGAACTCCCGCGCGGTGGGCCCGAAGCCCATCTGCTCGATATGGACCGCCGCGTGTGCCAGCAGCGCGGCACGCAGCGAGGCATCTCGCAGGCCGCGCCCGATTGCATCCGCCAGCGCCGGCGCATCGCCGACGGGCACCAGCAGTCCCGCCCGGCCCTCGTCGAGAATCTCGCGCGGCCCGGTCGGGCAGTCGGTACTGACCACGACCTGACCCACCGCCAGCGCCTCCAGCAGGACGTTCGGCAGCCCTTCCATCTTCGAACTGAACGCCATMAGGCGCGCGCGCCGGATCCAGGCGTACGGATTCGACTGGAAACCCTGGAACGTGACGCGGTCGGCAATGCCGAGCGACCCGGCCAGCGCCTCAAGCTGCGGGCGGGAGGCGCCATCGCCGACGATGACCAGCCGGTCCTCGATGCCATCCGCCACCAGCCGCGCGTAGGCGTGCAGCAGCGTGGTGAAGTCCTTCTGGCTTTCCTCAAGCCGCCCCACCGACACCACGAACGGCCCGGCCGGCGCATCGACCGGCGCCTGGGCCTTCTCGCGGATACTGTCCAGATCGATCGGGTTGTAGAGCCGCACGAAGCGGTCCGCAGCCTCGGGAATCAGCGCCTGCGCATCGCGCAGCATGATGTCGTTGAGCACGACCACGGCGTCGTAGTGCTCGCGGCACTGGCGCCGCAGCTTGCGGAGCTTGCGGCCATGCCCGCGTGCAAGGTGGGCCACGCTGAAATGCTGGTAGCCCATCATCGGCACGGGCAGCTTGCCCGTCAGCCGTGACACGGACATGTCGTAGTCCACCACCAGGTCATAGCCCTGCAGAATCTTGCGGAAGCGCCGATTCATCAGCGGCTTGCGCACCGGTGGCAGTAGCAGTTCCTCGTAGATCTTGCCGAGCGGCCCGAGCTTGCGCTTCTTCTTGAGCTGCCGGCAGTGCGACAGCCAGGCCTCGGGCGCCAGAACGTGGACCTTCACGTCCTTCGGCAATCTCTCAAGAAAATGCGAGGCCAGCTCGTCCGACGGATAGGTGATCGTCAGCCCGATCTCGAACTGGCCGCGGTCCAGCGAGTTCAGCAGCGAGACCAGCGCGGTCTCGATACCCCCATGCAGCAGATGGGTGACGTGGAACAGGATGCGACGCTTGCCGCCCTGCGTCATCGATCGCACCGCCGCCTCAGCCATAGATCATCCGGACGCTGTCGCCCAGCGCATTGCGGAAGGTGGTCAGGGCGTCGTCCGACGGGGTGACCTGCCATTGGTCGCCCAACGTGGCCTCGCACTGCGCGGTCTTGTTGACGTAGCGGATACGCACCGGCACGCCCGGCGTACGAGCCGTGTTGGCGAGGTACGGCGTCAGCAGTTCGCGCAGCCGCTCGGTGGAGGCGTTGCCGTTGAAGCCCAGGCAGACCGCGTCGGCATACTTGGCGCGCGCGGCCACGAGGTCCATCACCGACTCGGCCGTGAACCGCACGCCGCCGGTGAAGGTATCGTGACGGGCATTGCCCTGCGCGATCAGCAGTTCATCCTCGCGGAACATGTGCCGGTTCGCGTCGAACAGTTCGTTGAACACGGTCATCTCGATCTGGCCCGTGCCGTCGTCGAGCAGCACGATCAGCATCTTGCCGCGCTGGGTCATCTGCGTGCGGATGCCGGTGATGACACCCGCCACGATCTTGCCCMGCACGTCGCGGCCATAGCCGCCGCCGTTGCCCTGTACTTCCTTTTCGAGCCCGGCCAGCGTGCCCTTGACGAAGCGGCGTACCTCGTCGCGCCACGCATCGAACAGATGGCCGGAGAAATAGTAGCCGAGCGCCTGCTTTTCCTCCTGCAGCGTGCGCTTGGCCGTCCAGCGCGGCTCGTCGAGCAGCTCCGGGCGGTGGGCATCGCCGGCGTCGCCCATCAGGTCGAACAGCGACACCTGGTTGGCCGACTCCGCCTTCTGCTCGGCCGCCTCCATGGCGATGGACACCGAGGCCAGCAACTGGGCACGGTTGTCATTAAGGCTGTCGAACGCGCCGGCGCGGATCAGCGCCTCGATCGTGCGGCGATTGACCTGCCGGCGGTCCACGCGCTCACAGAAATCGAACAGGTCCGCGAACGGCTTTTCCTCGCGGGCGCGCAAGATGTCCTCGATGGCGCCCTGCCCCGAGCCCTTGATGCCGCCCAGACCATAGCGGATGGTCTTGGCATCGGTCGGGGCGAAGCGGTATTCGCTGGCGTTGACATCGGGCGGCAGCACGGCGATGCCGTTCAGTCGGCAATCCTCGTAGAGGATCTTGACCTTGTCCGTATCGTCCATGGCCAGCGACATATTGGCCGCCATGAATTCGGCCGGATGGTGCGCCTTGAGCCACGCCGTGTAGTACGCCAGCAGCGCGTAGGCGGCCGCGTGCGACTTGTTGAAGCCGTAGCCCGCGAACTTCTCCATCAGGTCGAAGATGTCGTCGGCCTGCTGTGACGACAGCCCGTTCTTGTCAGCACCCTCGCGGAACAGCTCGCGGTGCTTGGCCATCTCCTCGGCCTTCTTCTTGCCCATGGCGCGGCGCAGCAAGTCGGCGCCACCGAGCGAGTAGCCGCCGATGATCTGCGCCATCTGCATCACCTGCTCCTGGTAGACCATGATGCCGTAGGTCTCCTTGAGCACCGGTTCCACGCGCGGATCGGGGTACTCGACCTTCTCGCGGCCGTGCTTACGGGCGCAGAAGCTCGGGATCAGGTCCATCGGACCCGGGCGATACAGGGCCACGAGGGCGATGATGTCCTCGAAGCGGTCAGGCTTGGCGTCCTTCAGCATGCCCTGCATGCCCCGGCTTTCCAGCTGGAACACCGCCACCGTGTTGGCGGTCTTCAGGATGTCGAACGCGGGGCCATCGGCCAGCGGGATCTGGCTGCAGTTCCAGTCGGCCTTGCTCGGATCCAGCCGGCGGATGTAGCGCTCGGCCCAGTCGAGGATGGTCAGCGTGGTCAGGCCCAAGAAGTCGAACTTGACCAGGCCGGCGGCTTCCACGTCGTCCTTGTCGTACTGGCTCACCACGCCGCTCATGCCGTCGTTCTGGCCACCCTGGGTGTAGAGTGGGCAGAAATCGGTGAGCCGGCCCGGCGCGATCAGCACGCCGCCGGCGTGCATGCCCACGTTCCGGGTCATGCCTTCCACGCGCTGCGCCAGCTCCAGCAACTGGCGCACCTCTTCCTCGTTGTTCTCGCGCTCGGCCAGGACCGGCTCTTCCTTCTTGGCTTCCTCGATCGTGACGAGCTTGCCCGGCTTGAACGGAATCAGCTTGGCCACGCCGTCGACAAAGCCATAGCCGAGGTCCAGCACGCGGCCCACGTCGCGCACAGCCGCCTTGGCGGCCATGGTGCCGAACGTGGCGATCTGCGACACGGCGTCCTTGCCGTACTTCTCCTTCACGTACGTGATCACGCGGTCACGGCCGTGCTGGCAGAAGTCAATGTCGAAGTCGGGCATCGAGACCCGTTCCGGATTCAGGAAACGCTCGAACAGCAGCGCGTACTTGAGCGGGTCCAGGTCGGTAATGCCCAGCGCGTATGCCACCAGCGAGCCAGCGCCCGAGCCCCGGCCCGGCCCCACCGGCACGCCGTTGTTCTTGGCCCAGTTGATGAAGTCCGCCACGATCAGGAAGTAGCCCGGGAAGCCCATCTTGATGATGGTACCGGTCTCGAACTCCAGCCGCGCGTAGTACTCGGGCCGCTGCGCCTCGCGCGTGGCTTCGTCCGGGAACAGCACGGCCAGACGCTTCTCGAGGCCCTCGCGCGCCATGTGGATCAGGTAGTCGTCGAGCGACATGCCGTCCGGCGTGGGGAACAGCGGCAGGCGCGGCTTCCCCAGTTCCAGCGTCAGGTTGCAGCGCCGCGCGATCTCGACGGCATTCTGCAACGCGGAAGGAATGTCCGCGAACAACGCGCACATCTCGTCCTGCGTCTTGAAATACTGGTCGGTCGTGAACTTGCGCGTGCGGCGCGGATTGGCCAGCAGTTCGCCCTCGGCGATGCAGACGCGGGCCTCATGCGCGGTGAAGTCGTCCGGCGTCATGAACTGCACCGGGTGCGTGGCCACCACCGGCAGCTGCATTGCGGCGGCCAGTTGCACGGCCTGCTGGACGTAGGCATCGGTGCCGGGGTGCCCGGCCCGTTGCAGTTCGATATAGAACCGCTGCGGGAACACGCGCGCCCAGTGCTCGGCGGCCCGGCGGGCGCCGTCCTCGTTGCCATTGGCCAGCGCCTGGCCGATATCGCCGCCCATGGCGCCGGACAGCGCGATCATGCCGGTGGCCAGCGGCAGGCCTTCCTCGCCCGGTTCGTCGAACCAGCCCGGCTCGATCTCGGCGCGCCCCTTGTGCTGGTTGCCCAGCCACGCGCGCGACAGCAGCATGCACAGGTTCAGGTAGCCACGGCGGTCCTGCACCAGCAGCAGCATGCGCGCGGGCTTGTMGCGGTCATCGGCGTTGGTCAGCCAGACGTCTGCGCCCACTACCGGCTTCACGCCGTCTCCGCGCGCTTCCTTGTAGAAGCGGATCAGGCCGAAGGCGTTGGCGAGGTCGGTCAGGGCGAGCGCGCCCATGCCATCCTTGGCGGCGGCCTTGACGGCATCCTCCAGGCGGACGATGCCGTCCACGACGGAGTATTCGGAATGCAGGCGGAGGTGTACGAAGCGGGGTGCAGACATAGGGCGCCATTGTACCGGCTCCCCCCGCCTGAAAACTTGAGACTTTTCGGAAAATGAGGGGCTGGGACGACGCCTGGCCCGGTCCGGAGTGCCTGGAAACAGGGTGTCGGCCAGGCCCGCAAGCGGCTATAATTTCGCCTTTCCAATCAGGCAGTTATCGCGCGGCCCGCCGCGCGGTCCGGCAGCACCCATCCCATGCAGATCGTCAATATTTCCGCTTACAAATTCGTCACGCTGGACGACATCGAGACCCTGCGTCCGGAAATGCGCGCGCGCTGCGAGGCGGCCGACCTCAAGGGCACGATCCTGCTGGCGCCCGAGGGCATCAACATGTTCCTGGCCGGCCCGCGCGACGCCATCGACACCTTCATGGCCTGGCTCCGCGCCGACGCCCGCTTTGCGGACATCGCGCCCAAGGAGAGCCTGTCGGACAACCAGCCGTTCAAGCGGATGCTGGTGCGCGCCAAGAAGGAAATCATCACGATGAAGATGCCGCTGATCCGCCCCGAAGCGGGCCGGGCGCCGTCCGTGCGGCCCGTGGATCTCAAGCGCTGGCTCGACCAGGGCCACGACGACGCCGGCCGCCCCGTGGTGATGCTCGATACACGCAATGCGTTCGAGGTGGCCGTGGGCACCTTCGAGAACGCGGTGGAATACGACATTGCGAAATTCAGCGATTTCCCGCCCGCCATCGCCGCCCACAAGGCCGAGCTGGAGGGCAAGACGGTGGTGTCATTCTGCACAGGCGGCATCCGCTGCGAGAAGGCCGCCATCCACATGCAGGAAGTGGGGATGGCGCACATCTACCAGCTCGAAGGCGGCATCCTGAAGTACTTTGAGGAAGTGGGCGGTAGCCACTACAAGGGCGACTGCTTCGTGTTCGACTACCGAACCGCCCTGAACCCCAATCTCGAGCCGGCCGGCCCGGTGCAGTGCTTTGCCTGCCGCGCGGTGGTTACGCCTGAGGAACAGCAGCAGCCCAGCTATGCGGTGGGCAAGCAATGCCCGCATTGCGCGACGCAGGCCGGTCAGGCAGCCGCCTGACGCCTGCGTCCCGCCTGGTAATACGCCGAGTTCTTACGCGGCGAGCAGGTGATAGAGGTTGCGCAGCATGCCCGCGGTGGCGCCCCAGATGAAGCGGTGGCCGCCTTCCTCGCGCGGGTACGGCATCGAATAAAACTGACGTTCGCCGTCCGCCCAGCGCAGCAGCCGCCGCTCGTGGCGTGAGGGGTCCATCAGGAAGGCGAGCGGCACCTCGAAGATGTCCGCCACTTCGCCGGCATCGGCCTCGAGCGCGAAGCCGGTGCGCACCAGCCCCACAATGGGGCTGACGTGGTAGCCGGTGCCCGTGATGTAATCAGGGAGCGAGCCGAGCACCTCGATATAGTCCCGATCCAGCCCGATTTCTTCCTTCGTCTCACGCAGCGCCGTGGCGATGCGGTCCGCATCGTAGGTCTCCTGCCGGCCGCCCGGAAAGCTGATCTGGCCCGCGTGGGCGTTGAGGTTGGCGTTGCGTTCGGTCAGCAGCACGGTCAGGCCGTCGGCGCGGTCCACCAACGGCACCAGCACGGCGGCTTCGCGCAGGCCGCGGCTCCGGTCGTAGACGCGCGACTCATCGGTCAGCTCGGGTTCCCAGGCTGGCGGCGATAGCAGGCGGTGGCGGATAAAGTCCGGGCGCATCCGGGGCGCCGAGAGCGGCGCGCGTTGGGCGTCGGTGCCGATGACCGGCAAGGTTTCTGGGTMGAATTTGGGGCGCATGACACCATTGAGTATGACAGAAGCGCGCCATGTCGCGCTGCAGCACACATATAAGCAAAAAGGACACCCGAAGGTGTCCTTTCCGAATCCGATACGGCACCGGTTGCCCGGCGCCGGACGGCATCGCCTTACTCGGCGGCAGCAGCCTTCGCAGCCTTCGAGACCAGCTTTTCCTTGATACGTGCCGACTTGCCCGAACGCTCGCGCAGGTAGTACAGCTTTGCACGGCGCACGTCGCCACGACGCTTCACTTCGATGCCGGCGATCAGCGGCGAGTACAGCTGGAACGTACGTTCCACGCCTTCACCCGACGAGATCTTGCGCACGATGAAGGACGAGTTCAGGCCACGGTTACGCTTGGCGATCACGACGCCTTCGTAGGCCTGCACGCGCTTGCGGGTGCCTTCCACGACGTTCACGTTGACGATCACGGTGTCACCCGGGGCGAACGCGGGAATGGTCTTGTTCGCGGTCAGGCGCGCAATCTCTTCCTGCTCGATTTGCTCGATGATGTTCATCGTTTTTTCTCCATTACCATCATGCCAGCGTTGTATGCCCCAGGACTTGTCCCGGGCCCCGGCAGAGGATGGGGTTTTCATTTGGCGGGAGCGAACTCCCGCCCTGCTTTCGCCGTCCACTCCGACAGAAATTTCTCATCGGCCTTGGACAACAACCCTTGACCACGCGCCGCCTCGATCAAATCGGGACGCTTGCGCGCGGTGTTGGCCAGCGCCTGCTGGCGCCGCCATTTCTCGATCTCGGCATGATGGCCCCCGAGCAAGATATCGGGCACCCGCACACCTTCATATTCTTCCGGCCGCGTGTAGTGCGGACAATCGAGCAGGCCGTTGACGAAACTGTCCTGCACGGCCGACTGCGCATCGCCCAGCACGCCGGGCAGATGCCGCACTACCGCGTCGATCAGCGCCATGGCCGGCAGTTCACCGCCGGACAGCACGAAATCGCCGAGGCTGATTTCCTCGTCCACGCGACGCTCGATCAATCGCTGATCGATCGCCTCGTAGCGACCGCACAACAGCACCAGGCCAGGCCGCTGCGACAGCGACATCACCTTCTCATGCGTGAGCGGGGCGCCCTGCGGCGACATCAGCACCACATGCGGGACTGCCACACCGGCTTCCGCCTGCGCCGCGGCCGCCGCGTCGATCGCGTCGTCCAGCGGCTTGGCCAGCATCACCATGCCAGGACCACCGCCGTAAGGCCGGTCGTCGATGGTGCGGTAATTGTCGACCGTAAAGTCGCGCGGATTCCAGGTGCGCAGCGCGTAACGCTGCTGCTTGGCCGCCCGGCTGGTAATGCCCCAGTCGGTCAGCGCCCGAAACATCTCGGGAAACAGCGTGATTACATCGAACTGCATCCGCGGCCCCTTGGTGTGCTTCGGTACTTCAGTAGTCGAGCCCCCAGTCCACCACGATGCGCCGGGTGGTGGTATCCACCGTGCGCAGGAACGCGTCCACGAACGGCACCAGCCGCTCGCCGGGCTTGCCATCCGGCAGCGTGTACGCCACCTGGAGGATCTGGTGGGCACCATTGTCGATCAGGCCGGATACCTCGCCCAGGGTTTCGCCCTGTTCGTTGAGCACGGCGCAACCGATCAGGTCGACCCAGTAAAACTCATTCTCTTCCGGCGGCGGAAAATCCGCGCGCCGGATCCAGACGCGACGCCCTTTCAGGGCTTCGGCAACATTGCGTTCCGCTACGCCGGTGGCCTGGGCCACCACGGTGCCGCTATGCTCGCGCGACTGGGCAATCTTGACGCAGAGCGCCTCGTCCGGCTGTGCCGGCGCCACCACCACGCCGGCCTGCGGCGCACGAAGCAGCCACCAGCGGCGGGCGTGGAGCAATGCGGAGGCGTCGTCCGCGTGCGGCTGGACCTTGATCCAGCCACGGATGCCATAGGCGGCGCCCACATAGCCCACTTCGACGAGATCGTCGGGCAGGCTGTCGGTGAACAGCAGCGCTGCGGGCAGCTTGCGGGGCTTGGGCGGCTGGCCCGATACCTCGGCCTGCGCCGCGGTACCTTGCCGATTTAACGGCTTGCGGCCGGGGGCGTTGCCAGTCACTGAGACGATGCGTCCGATGCGTCAGGCACGCGCCACAACGGGCCGCGCGCCTTGGCGGCAATCAGGCAGCGGCCTTGGCGGCTTGCTTGACCAGACGGGCAACCGTCGGCGACAGCTGGGCGCCAACGCCTTGCCAGTACGTCAGGCGGTCTTGCACCAGGCGCAGGGTTTCTTCCTTGCCGGAGGCGAGCGGGTTGTAGAAACCAACGCGCTCGATGAAACGGCCATCGCGACGGTTGCGCGAGTCAGCGGCAACGATATTGAAGAAGGGGCGCTTCTTGCTGCCGCCGCGAGCCAGACGGATTACGACCATGGGGTTATTCCTCGAAAAAACGGGGGTGTGCGAACACGAAACGCAAGAGTATAGCCCAGTTCCCAATGCCAAACAAACACTTAGCGCGCAATTCGCGCCGGGCGCGGCCACCGGTGCGCCGTTGGCGCAACATGGCCTGCAGGCACCGTCGCGTAAACCGCGAATCCCGCGCAAACCCCGCCACCGGCGCGACGTTATAAAGCTGGCAAAAATGTCGAAACAATCGGTTACACGGGTAACGGGATTGGCATAGGCGGTCACACGGCGCCTGCGTACCATGAACCCATCTTCCTGACTCTTTCCCTGCTAAGGATCTTGGGATCTCCCATGCTTACCCGCCCCCACCTGCGTCTCCTGGTGGCTGGTACCTTGGCCCTCTCGGGCCTGATCGGCAGTATTGCCGCCAGCCACGCGCAAGTTGCCTTCTGGCACACCGCCCGGGCCGAACAGTCGGCGCGCGTCAACCGCGTTGCCGGCGGATGGGAAATGGCGAGCGTACGTGCCGAAAGCCGGGATCATGTGCGGGCACAGATCGAACGCATGGAGCAGCGGGCGCGCAATGACGACCGCCTGAGCGGGCGCCCGCCCGGTGCGCCGGGCCGCGACGAGGATCGTCCGGTACGGCAGACGTCCGACCGCAGCAGCGTGAATGATAACCCGGGGCGCAGCAACGACATGCGTCCATCCGGCATGGGCCCGGGCTGGCAGGCGCGCAGCCGCGATGGCGGGCGCTGAGTCCCGCGCCTCTCCCCTTCTCCCCTTTCTCGAACGGCCGGAACTCCGGCCGTTTTGCTTGGTCTTTCAAGATGTGCGGGCCTCGTGCCCGCACAGGCTGCCGCCCGGTGCAGTCGGCGATTCCAGACGGGGTTCAACCCCGGCGCCCTCGCAGCGTGCCGTTGTTGCGCAGACGGCAATCGAACTKACCTGCCTCTGCCCGGCACCCACTGGTCCGGCTCCGGCCACTCCGGTCTTGTCCCGATATCCTCACCGGGCGCAGCCTCCACGTACAATGTGACGATTGTCAGCCTCCGTGCCTGCCACATCGCCTCCACAATGCCTACCACCGCAAGCCAAGCCCCTGCCCTCGGCGCCGATGCGCGCCGCCCGGCCCGGGGCAAGTCCAAGCTGATCACCGTCGCCCTGGCCTTCCTGTTCGGCAGCCTGGGAGCACATCGCTTCTATCTGAAGGGCTTMGGCGACAAGTTCGGCTGGGCACACCTGCTGGCCACGCTGGCGGGGGCGATCGGAATTGCGTCGCTGGTGACGGGCGCCGGGTCCACCGCGTTGAACTGGACGTTCGCGGTGGCGGGCGGCACCTCGGTGATTGCGGCATTCCTGACCGCCATCGTGTTCGGGCTACGCCCCGACGACCGCTGGGATGCGCGCTATAACGCACACGACACGCCCACGCGCTCCGGCTGGCCCGTGGTGATCCTGGTCATCCTGTCGCTCCTGATCGGCACCGGCCTGCTCATGGCCGGGCTCGCCATCAGCTTCCAGACGTTCTTCGAGTCGCAGGTGGAGGCGGCCAAGGCGCTTTCCCAATAGTCAGCGCGCACTTTCGCTGCAACCTGACAATGGGATGACATTGGTCAAACGCGCTTCTGCAAATCACCCATACTGGTAAGTCCGAGTACGCACGGAATGGAGCATGGCCCGCCATGGCGGGACGATGCAAAGGAGTGCCCGATGGAACATCCCACGTATGAAGAAGGACGCCTGGCTGCTATCGCAGTCAGGCTGGCCCTGTCGTCGGGCCTGCCGACGACCAGTGCGAAGGCCGCGCTGGAGCTGGCCTGCCGCATGATCGAGGATCAGCAGGCGGCGCCTCAGAACAGCGAACCCTGCCGGTCGTCGGTACCGCGCGGACGCCCGTTGGGCCGGGTCGGCCTGGGCGGGGGCCTGAAGCGCGACGTATCGAGTTCGAACCGGTTGTAACGGAAGCCTAGCCGCTCGGCGGTCTTGTAGAACCGCTGACGCATCAGATCGGCCCAAATCCCCGTGCCGCGCATGCGCGAGGCGAAGTCGGCATCGTAATCCTTGCCGCCCCGCATCTCGCGCACGCGGTTCATGACCCGCTCGGCACGATCCGGGAAATGCGCTTCGAGCCACTCCTGGAACAGCGGACTCACCTCCCACGGCAGACGCAGCACGATGTAGTTGGCGTAGACCGCCCCGGCCTCCCGGGCGGCTTCCAGCACGCGCTCGAGGTCCGGTTCGGTGACGAACGGGATAATCGGCGCCACGCTCACCCCTACCGGAATCCCCGCCTCGGTCAGTTCACGAATCGTGCGCAGCCGCCGCGCCGGCGTGGCTGCGCGCGGTTCCAGCGTGCGGGCGATGCCGGCGTCGAGTGTCGTGATCGTCACAGCCCCCACCGCGAGCCGCTTGGCGGCCATGGGCGCCAGCAGGTCGATATCCCGTTCGATCAGTGACGACTTCGTGATCAGCGCCACCGGGTGGTCGGTCTCGTGCAGTACCTCCAGCAGGCTGCGCGTGATGCGCTGCTCGCGCTCGATGGGCTGGTAGGCGTCGGTGTTCACGCCCAGCGCGATGGTCTCGCACCGATACGACGGCTTGGACAATTCTTCGCGCAGGCGCTCGGCCGCATTGGTCTTGGCATAAAGCTTCGTCTCGAAATCGAGCCCCGGTGACAGGTCCAGATAGGCGTGCGTCGGCCGGGCGAAGCAGTAGATGCAGCCGTGCTCGCAGCCCCGGTAAGGATTGAGCGAGACATCGAACGGGATGTCGGGCGAGGCGTTGCGCGACAGGATCGAGCGGGCCTGCTCGAGCGTGACCCGGGTGACGAGCTTGGGCGGCAGCGCGTCATCGGCGGGGGCCGGGTCGTCATCGGCCGGCGCCCAGCCGTCGTCGAACGCCTCGCGCTGGTCGCGCTCGAAGCGTCCCTGGAGGTTGCTGACGGCGCCGCGCCCCTTGCGGGCCACGGGCGGACGGCGGGCGCCCTCGCCCTCTCCGTCGCCGCCGAAGTCGTGTTCGTCACCCATCTTGCATCGAACGGCCTTACTCGCGCTCTTCCACCGAGATGGCCAATGTCTCCTTGATTTCTTCCATCACCACGTAGCTTTTAGATTGGGCTGCGCCCGGCAACTGCAACAGAATGTCGCCGAGCAGACGGCGGTACTCGCTGATCTCGCGAATCCGCGCCTTGATCAGGTAGTCGAAGTCGCCCGAGACGAGGTGACATTCCAGCACCTCGGGAATCCGCAGCACCTCGCGCCGGAACTGCTCGAACATATTGCCCGATTTGTTGCCCAGCGAAATCTCCACGAATACCAGCAGCGCACTGCCGAGCAGCCCCGGATTCAGCCGGGCGTAGTAGCCCATGATGACACCGTCGCGCTCCAGCCGCTTCACGCGCTCGATGCAGGGCGTGATGGTCAGCCCCACCCGCTCCGCCAGGTCTTTCATCGACACCCGCCCGTCGTCCTGGAGCACCGTGAGAATCTTCCGATCCAGCCGATCGAGGCCGCGTACCGGCTGACGTGTCGTTCTCATGACTTTTTCCTGTTTTTCTAATTTAATCGGTAACTAACACTGCTTTGAAGTCAATAGTATAGATACGAATCCTTCTATTCCATTCTTTCKCAGGTCCGGAGTCATCGAGATGCGTGTTCTAGTGCTTGGCAGTGGCGTTATTGGCGTGACCAGCGCGTGGTACCTGGCCCGTGCCGGTCATGAAGTGACCGTCGTGGATCGCGAGTCCGCGCCCGCGCTCGGCACCAGCTTTGCCAACGCCGGCCAGATCTCGCCGGGCTACGCGTCGCCGTGGGCCGCGCCGGGCGTGCCGCTCAAGGCCATCAAGTGGATGTTCCAGGAGCACGCGCCGCTGAGCATCAAGCCTGACGGCACGCTGTTCCAGCTCCAGTGGATGTGGCAGATGCTGCGCAATTGCACGCCGGCACGCTATGCCGTGAACAAGGAACGCATGGTGCGACTGGCCGAGTACAGCCGCGATTGCATCCGCACGCTGCGGGCCGAGACCGGTATTGCCTACGAAGGCCGCCAGCAAGGCACGCTCCAGGTGTTTCGCACGGACGCGCAGCTCGAAGCCGCCGCGCGCGACATCGCCGTGCTCGAGGAAGCGGGCGTGCCCTATCAATTGCTTTCGCGCGAGGAACTCGGCGCGAGCGAACCGGCGCTGGCCGCCGCAGGCCACAAGCTGGCCGGCGGCCTGCGCCTGCCGAACGATGAAACCGGGGATTGCCAGCTGTTTACCCAACGGCTGGCAGCCATGGCCGAATCGCTCGGCGTGCAGTTCCTCTACAACCGCTCGATCGACGGCCTGATGACCCAGGGCGATGCCGTGACCGGTGCCGTGGTCGGCGGCCAGCCGATGTATGCCGAGGCCGTGGTGGTGGCGCTCGGGAGCTGGTCCACGCCGTTCGTCCGCAATGTGCTGCCGGGGCTGTCGAACCTGCCGGTGTACCCGCTCAAGGGCTTCTCGATCACGGTGCCGATGACCGATGCCGCGCGCAGCCCGGTATCCACGGTGCTCGACGAGACCTACAAGGTGGCGATCACGCGCTTCGACGACCGCATCCGCGTGGGCGGCATGGCGCAGATCGTCGGCTACGACCGTTCGCTCGATCCGGCCAAGCGCCGCACGCTCGAACACGTGGTGACGGACCTGTTCCCCGGCGCCGGGGATGTCAGCCGCGCCACGTTCTGGACTGGCCTGCGTCCGATGACGCCGGACGGCACGCCCGTGGTCGGCCCCGCCGGGATTCGCGGCCTGTGGCTCAACACCGGCCACGGCACGCTCGGCTGGACCATGGCCTGCGGCTCGGGCAAGCTGCTGTCCGACCTGGTCTCGGGCACGCAGCCAGCGATTCGCGCCGACGACCTGTCGGTGGACCGCTACCGCCAGCCCGCGCGCACGCACGGCGTGCCGCGTCCGGTGCCGGCCTGATCGTTCCTGATCTCGGACTTCGACGAAAAAAAGGCGACCTTCGGGTCGCCTTTTTTCATCCCCAACGCAAGTTGCGCGTCAGAACTGGTCCACCGACATCGCCTTGACCGGCTCGGCGCCGGCCACGATGGCGTCGCGCAGCGACGACGCCTGCGACAGGATGTGCTCGCCGAAGAAATGCGCCGTGGCGATCTTGGCCTCGTAGAACGCCGGGTCTTCGCTACGCTTGGCATCCGCCGCCAGCATCGCGCGGCCCAGTTGCCAGCCCGAGAACACGATGCCGCACAGCTTCAGGTACGGCACGCTGCCCGCGAACACCGCGTTCGGATCGCCCTTGGCGTTCTCCACGACGAAGCCCACCACGGCCTCGAGCGCCTCGCGACCCCGCTTCAACTGGCCCTGCACCGCCTGGAACGAGGCGCAGCTGTGCTGGCCGAGCGCGGCCTCGGTCTCGGCGATCTTCGCGCAGATCGCGCGCGCCACGGCACCGCCATCGCGCACGGTCTTGCGGCCGACGAGGTCATTGGCCTGGATGGCCGTGGTGCCCTCGTAGATCGGCAGGATCCGCGCGTCGCGGTAGTACTGGGCCGCGCCGGTTTCCTCGATGAAGCCCATGCCGCCGTGCACCTGCACGCCGAGGCTGGTCACGTCGATCGACAGCTCGGTGCTCCAGCCCTTKATCACGGGCACCATGAACTCGTAGAACGCCTGGTTTTCGCGGCGCGTCGCCTCGTCCGGATGCTGGTGGGCGGCATCGCTGGCCGCGGCGGCCACGTAGGCCACGGCACGTGCGCCTTCGATCAGTGCGCGCATCGTCATCAGCATGCGCTTGACGTCGGGGTGATGGATGATCGTCACGGCCTCGCGCGCCGAGCCATCGACCGGCCGGCTCTGCACGCGCTCCCGCGCATAGGCCACGGCGTGCTGGTAGGCGCGCTCGGACACCGCGATGCCCTGCATGCCCACCGCGAAGCGCGCCGCATTCATCATGATGAACATGTATTCGAGGCCGCGATTCTCCTCGCCCACCAGCGTGCCGACGGCGCCGCCGTGATCGCCGAACTGGAGCACCGCCGTCGGGCTGGCCTTGATGCCGAGCTTGTGCTCGATCGACACGCAGTGCACGTCGTTGCGCGCACCGGTCGTGCCGTCCGGGTTGACCAGGAACTTCGGCACGACGAACAGCGAGATGCCCTTGACGCCCTCGGGCGCGGTCGGCGTGCGGGCCAGCACCAGATGGACGATGTTCTTCGCCATGTCGTGCTCGCCGTACGTGATGAAAATCTTGGTGCCGAACAGCTTGAATGTGCCGTCGCCCTGCGGCTCGGCGCGCGTGCGCACGGCGGCCAGGTCCGAGCCGGCCTGCGGCTCGGTCAGGTTCATCGTGCMGGTCCATTCGCCCGCAATCAGYTTGGGCAGGATGACCGTCTTCTGTTCGTCGGTGCCAGCAGTCAGCAGGGCTTCGATGGCGCCATCGGTCAGCAGCGGGCACAGCGCGAACGACAGGTTGGCGCTGTTCAGCATCTCGATGCACGGCGTGCCGACGAGCTTGGGCAAGCCCTGGCCGCCAAAATCGCTCGGATGCAGCACGCCCTGCCAGCCGCCCTCGCCGAACTGGCGGAACGCGTCGCGGAACCCGGGCGTGGTGGTGACCACGCCGTCCTTCCAGCTGCTGGGGTCGAGATCGCCCGCACGGTTCAGCGGGGCCACCACTTCCTCGTTGAACCGGGCCGCTTCCTCAAGCACGGCCTGCGCCGTGTCCGGGGTGGCTTCCTCATAGCCCGGCATCTGGCTGACGGCGTTCAGGTCCGCCAGTTCGTTCATGACGAACAGCATGTCCTTGAGCGGTGCGCGATAGGTCATCGAAGTCTCCTGGATCTTGTAAAAAAGCCGCTCGCGGGACGCTCCCGGAACGGCTTCATTCTTCTTGTTGTGGCGCCGGCGCCCGTACCAGACAGTACGGGGGCCGGCGCGGGGCCAGACCTCAGCCCAGTGCTGCCACCAGCTCAGGCACCACGGTGTTCAGGTCGCCCACCAGGCCGTAGTCCGCCACCGAGAAGATCGGGGCTTCGGCGTCCTTGTTGATCGCGACGATCACCTTGGAGTCCTTCATGCCGGCCAAATGCTGGATCGCGCCCGAAATACCGACCGCGATGTACAGCTGCGGCGCGACGATCTTGCCGGTCTGGCCGACCTGATAGTCGTTCGGCACGAAGCCGGCATCCACGGCCGCGCGCGAGGCGCCCAGCGCGGCGCCCAGCTTGTCGGCCAGCGGCGTCAGCACCTTGGTGTAGTTCTCGCCCGAACCCACGCCACGGCCACCGGAAACGATGATCTTGGCAGCGGTCAGTTCCGGACGGTCGCTCTTGGCCACTTCGCGCGAGACGAATTGCGAGATGCCCAGGTCGGCCACGGCCGGCAGGGTCTCGACAGCAGCCGAGCCACCTTCGGCGGCAGCCGCGTCGAACGCCGTGCCGCGCACCGTGATGACCTTGATCTTGTCGGCCGACTTCACGGTGGCAATGGCGTTACCAGCGTAGATCGGGCGCTCGAAGGTATCCGGTGCGTCGACCTTGGAGATTTCCGAGATCTGGGCCACGTCCAGGCGGGCGGCCACGCGCGGCAGGATGTTCTTGCCGTAGGGCGTTGCCGGCGCCAGGATATGGCTGTAGTCGTTGGCGATGGCCAGGGCCTGCTCGGCCACGTTCTCGGCCAGGCCGTCGCCGAAATAGGCGGCATCGGCCAGCAGGACCTTGGTCACACCGGCGATCTTGGCAGCGGCATCGGCGGCAGCCTTGGCATTGGCGCCGGCTACCAGCACGTGGACGTCGCCACCGCACTGGGCGGCAGCCGTCACGGTGTTCAGCGTGGCGGCCTTGATCGATTGATTGTCGTGTTCAGCAATGACGAGTGCAGTCATGTTTTCTCTCCCCGCGCTCAGATAACCTTGGCTTCAGACTTCAGCTTTTGCACCAGCGTGGCCACATCGGGCACCATCACGCCTGCGCTGCGCTTGGCCGGCTCCACGACCTTCACGGTCGACAGACGCGGGGCCACATCCACACCGAGGTCTTCGGGCTTCACGGTTTCCAGCGGCTTCTTCTTGGCCTTCATGATGTTCGGCAGCGTCACGTAGCGCGGCTCGTTCAGGCGCAGGTCCGTGGTCACCACGGCCGGCAGCTTGACCGACAGCGTTTCCAGACCGCCATCCACTTCACGGGTCACCGATGCCTTGCCATCCGCCACCACCACCTTCGAGGCGAACGTGGCTTGCGGCAGGCCGGCCAGCGCGGCCACCATCTGGCCGGTCTGGTTCGAGTCATCGTCGATGGCCTGCTTGCCCAGGATCACCAGTTGCGGCTGTTCCTTGTCGATCAGTGCCTTGATCAGCTTGGCCACGGCCAGCGGCTGCAGGTCTTCGTTCGATTCCACCAGGATGCCGCGATCGGCGCCGATGGCCATCGCAGTGCGCAGGGTCTCCTGGCATTGCGTGACGCCGCACGACACGGCGATCACTTCGGTGACGACGCCAGCTTCTTTCAGGCGCACGGCCTCTTCCACGGCGATTTCGTCGAACGGGTTCATGCTCATTTTGACGTTGGCCAGGTCGACGCCCGAGCCATCCGACTTCACGCGGACCTTGACGTTGTAGTCCACCACCCGCTTGACTGCGACGAGTACTTTCATGCGCTCACTCCACTGATAGCTGATAGTCCAAAGATTTGAATCGCTCGCCATTATAACCACCGGGGTGGCGCAGCTTTAGTTTTTCGAACGATCGTACTATTTTATAGACAAAGAATTGCCGGGGCTAGCCCGGCAACTGAAGAAATCTGCGCCCATTGTGCCGCAGGATGCCCCGCGTGCACAGGGTTTGGACGATTTCCTCGAAAATCGTCCCGGACCGGCGCCCGATTGATGATTACCAGGCGGTGATCACCGACTCCTTGTAGGTGTTGGCGATGTACTGCTTCACCTCGGCCGAGTGGTAGGCCTTCACCAGCTTGGCCACCCACGGCTTGTCCTTGTCCGCCGCGCGGATGGCGATCAGGTTCGCGTACGGACCCTTCGGGCCTTCTGTGGCGATTGCATCACGCGTGGGGGACAGGCCGGCGGACTCGGCATAGTTGCCGTTGATCGCGGCGGCGTCCAGGTCGTCGAGCGAGCGCGGCAGCTGGGCAGCGTCGAGTTCGACGATCTTGATCTTCTTCGGATTTTCCACGATGTCCAGCGGCGTGGCCTTCAGACCGGCGTCCGGACGCAGCTTGATCAGGCCCTTGGCCTGCAGCAGCAACAGGCCGCGACCGCCGTTGGTCGGATCGTTCGGCACGCCCACGCGGGCGCCCTGCTTGATCTGGTCCAGCGACTTCACCTTCTTCGAGTACACACCCATCGGGAACGTGACCGTGAAGCCCACGTGCGTGAACTTGTAGCCGCGATCCTTGATCTGGGCTTCCAGGTACGGCAGATGCTGGTAGCTGTTGGCGTCGAGGTCGCCAGCGGCCAGCGCGGCGTTCGGCTGGATGTAGTCGCTGAACTCCACCACCTGGATGTTCAGGCCGTCCTTGGMCGCCACCTTCTTCACCTGCTCCATGATCTGCGCGTGCGGGCCGCCCGTCACGCCAACCTTGATCGGCTTTTCCTGCGCCAGCGCGCCCGTGGAAACGGCCAGGCCCAGCGCCACCGCTGCGGCAGTCTTCAGCAAATTACGACGTTGCATTTTTGATTTACCCCTAGTTTCCCTGCGAATTGAAACCCATCAGCGATGGCTGATGCGGCGCACGAGCCAGTCGCCAAAGCTCTGCACGGCCTGTACGAAGACGATCAGGATCACCACCACGGCGACCATGACCTCGGTGATATAGCGCTGGTAGCCGTAGCGGATGCCCAGGTCGCCCAGCCCGCCGCCGCCGATGGCGCCGGMCATGGCCGAATAGCCGACCAGGCTCACGAAGGTGATGGTCAGGCCGGCCACGATGCCGGGCATCGCCTCGGGCAGCAGCACCTTCCAGACGATCTGGCGCGTGGTGGCACCCATCGATTGCGCGGCTTCCACCAGGCCCTTGTCCACCTCGCGCAGCGCCGCCTCGACCAGCCGGGCGATGAACGGMACCGCCGCGATCGTCAGCGGCACCACAGCCGCCGTCGTGCCGATMGACGAACCGACGATAAAGCGCGTGAACGGGATCACCACCACCAGCAGGATGATGAACGGGATCGACCGCACCGCGTTCACGACCACGCCGATGGAGCGGTTGAACAGCGGATGCGACAGCACGCCGCCCCGGTTGGTCAGGTGCAGCAGCACGCCCAGCGGCACGCCGAACAGCGCGCCCACCACGCCCGAGATCGACACCATCAACAGTGTCTCGCCGAACGACGCCAGGAACAGGTCAAACATTTCAGACCACATGTTCGATCTCCTCCACCACGACGCCCTGCGTCTGCAAATACTCCATCGCCGCGCGCACCGCGGCCGGCTCGCCCGTGGCCATGATCGCCAGCGAGCCGAACGCCTGCCCCTGGATCTCGTCGATATGGCCGTGCAGGATGTTGAAGTCCAGTCCGTGCTGGCGGATCGCCTGGGCCAGCACCGGCTGGTCGACGTTCTCGCCCGTGAAGGCCAGCCGGTAGACGTGGTCGCGGCCGTTGCCGAGCCGGCTTTCCACGCGCTTGAGCACGCTGGCCGGCAGTTCCTGGGCAATCACGTCGCCGATCATCGCGCGCGTGACCTCGTGCTGCGGGCGCAGGAAGACGTCGATCACACGGCCGCTTTCCACCACCTGACCGGCCTCGAGCACGGCCACGCGGTCGCAGACCTGCTTGATGACCTCCATCTGGTGCGTGATCATGACGATGGTCAGGCCCAGCTCGCGATTGATCTGTTTGAGCAGGTCGAGGATTGAGCGCGTGGTCTCGGGATCCAGCGCGGAGGTGGCTTCGTCGGACAGCAGCACCTTCGGCTTGCTCGCCAGCGCGCGCGCAATGCCCACGCGCTGCTTCTGGCCGCCGCTGATCTGCGCGGGATGGCGGTCGCGCAGCGCCGACAGACCCACGAGGTCCAGCAGCGGCAGCACCGTCGCGGCAATCTCGGCCTTGGTCTTGCCGGCCAGCTCCAGCGGCAGCGCCACGTTGTCATAGACCGTGCGCGACGACAGCAGGTTGAAATGCTGGAAGATCATGCCGATTTCGCGGCGCGCCGCGCGCAGGCGGCTGGCATCCATCGCAGTCAAATCGTGGCCGTCGACGATCACCCGGCCGGCGCTGGGCCGGTTCAGCAGATTGATGGCACGCACCAGCGTGCTCTTGCCGGCCCCGCTTCGGCCGATGATGCCGAAGACTTCACCGGGCGCGATGGAGAGGCTGACATCGCGCAGCGCATGCACTTCCCCCGACCCGCCGGGGAATCGCTGCGAGAGTCCTTGCAGTTCGATCATGGAAAGAGAAAAGAAAACGGCAACAGCGTGGGGTCTCCAGCGTTGTTGCCGCGCATTATTTTTCTGAAGCTCGCATTTTATGCGATCCGCTTCATACCTCAAACGAGATTTTTTCGATCGCCTTATGCGCTGGGAGCATATAGAAGCACCGTCAATCGCATTTTTGCGAATTACGGGTCACTTGCATCGATGATCTTTGAGCGTATTCACCCTTCCATCATCACCTTCAGGTGCGCGAGCACGCTCCGCCCCAGCGCGCTGAGGTTGTAGCCCCCCTCGAGGCAGCTCACGATGCGGCCCTTGGCGTGCACGCGCGCCACTTCCATCAGCCGTTCGGTCATCCAGGCGTAGTCCTGCTCGACCAGGCCCATCTGGCCGAGGTCGTCCTCACGGTGGGCATCGAAACCGGCCGAGATGAACAGCATCTGGGGCCGGAACTCGTTCAGGCGTGGCAGCCAGATCGTCTCCACCACCTCGCGCACGGCCATGCCGTTGGTATAGGCGGGCAGCGGGATATTCRACATGTTCGGCGCCATGTGCTCCGTGCCGCTATACGGATAGAACGGGTGCTGGAAGAAGCTGCACATCAGCACCTGGGGGTCGTTGCGGAATGCCGCCTCGGTGCCGTTGCCGTGGTGGACATCGAAATCGATCACGGCCACGCGCTCCAGACCATGCGCGACCAGCGCGTGACGGGCGGCAATCGCCACGTTGTTATAGAAGCAGAAGCCCATGGCGCGGTCCGGCTCGGCGTGGTGGCCCGGCGGGCGCACGCAGCAAAACGCGTTTTCCAGTTCGCCGGCCATCACGGCGTCGGTGGCGGCCACGGCGGCGCCGGCCGCGTGCGTGGCGGCGGTCAGCGTGTGGCGGTTCATCGTGGTATCGGGATCGATCGCGTGGTAGCCGCTCGCGGGGCTCACGGACGCCAGCTGGGAGACGTAGTCGGGCCGGTGCACGCGCTCGATCTGCTCCTCGGTGGCGGCCGGCGCGTCGCGGCGGTCCAGCAGCCCGTCCAGCCCGTGCGAGATMAGGTGATCCTCGATCGCCTGCAGCCGTTCCGGGCATTCCGGATGGAAATGTCCCATCTCGTGCAGCTGGAATGCGGGATGTGTGTAATAGCCCGTTGGCATTGTCGTTTCCGGGTCAAGTTTGTCTCCAATCGATACGTTAGCACATGACGTGCCACATCATCCGTGGGCCGGCGGGGTCGCTGGCGCCGGGAGGCATCCGCTATACTCGGTGCGACTTGCAAAGGACAACATGACCGACAAACAGCGCTCCATGCGCCGCCCGCTGCTGGGCGCCGCACTCACCGCTGCCGCATTGGGCCTGTGCGGCGTTTCTCCTCGACTGATGGCTGCCGGCAAGCGTCGCGTGGCCGTCCGGGAAGAAGAAATCGAACCGGGCCGCTATCGAAATCATCCGCAAACCCGTGCGTTCATCGACGACATGGTGGCCCGCCACGGCTTCCCGCGCGCGGAGCTGGACACGTATTTCAGTCAGGCCGTGTATTCGGCCACGGTGTCGCGGCTGATCATGCCGCCGAGCACGCCGGGCCGGAAGAGCTGGCGGACGTACCGCTCGCGCTTTATCGAGCCGATCCGCATCAACGCCGGCGTGCGCTTCTGGCAGGAAAACCGCGACACGCTGCGCCGCGCCGAGGCCGAATTCGGCGTGCCGGCGTCGGTCATCGTCGGCATCATCGGCGTGGAAACCATCTACGGGCGCGATATGGGCACGTTCCGCGTGCTGGATTCGCTCTCCACGCTGGCCTTCGACTATCCGGACACCCCGAACCGCGACGCACGCACCCGGCTGTTCCGCGAGCAGTTGGCGGACTACCTGCTCTGGTGCCGCGAGACCCGCACCGATGTCTATTCGGTACTCGGCTCGTACGCGGGCGCGGTGGGCATTCCGCAGTTCATGCCGACCAGCCTGCGCGAGTACGCGATCGACTATGACAAGGACGGGCACGTCGACCTGCGCAACAGCGCCGTCGATGCCATTGGTAGCGTGGGCCGCTTCCTGCAGCTGCACGGCTGGGAACAGGGCCGGCCCGTGATCTGGCGCATTGCCGGCGACGAAGGCAGCCGGGGCATTGCCGTGGCTGCGGCAGACGGCGAGCCGTGGCCCACGCGCACGCTGAACCAGCTCACCCGCGCCGGGTTGCGCGTGGACGAGCCGATCGACCTCCAGCGCGAAGGCGAGACCGGCGTGCTGGTGGTGGACTTGCCCACGCCGGACCAGCCCACCGAGTACCTGATCGGCCTGCGCAATTTCTACGTGCTCACGCGCTACAACCGCAGCTTTTTCTACGCGCTGGCGGTGTACCAACTCGGCGAGGCAGTCAAAGCGGCGATGGGCTGATCGCCACCCCCCATTCGCCGACCCCAAATCCCCGTCCAGGCTCTGTCTTGCCGGGGATTTTCTTTTGGCCTATAGTTACCCATATGGCTAACTATCAAGCGACAGTCAGCGAGGTATTTCACGCGCTCGCCGACCCCACCCGCTGTGCGATTGTCAGCGCACTGGGCGGCGGCGCGCAGTCGGTGTCCACGCTGGCGGCGCCGTTCGACATGGCGCTGCCGTCGTTCATGAAGCACCTGACCGTGCTCGAGCGTAGCGGCCTGATCCGCACGCACAAGCTCGGGCGCACCCGCACGTGTGAGTTGTTGCCGGAGCGGCTCTCGCAGGCTGAGCAGTGGATCGCCGAGCAGCGCGCCGTCTGGGAGGCCAGGTCCGATCGCATGGCCCAATTCGTCGAACATCTACATCAGGAGGAGCAAGCCCATGTCAAACAGCCCAGCCGACAACGCTGAATCCCGCGACCTCGTCATCTCCCGCGTGCTGCGCGCGCCGCGCTCGGCACTGTGGCGCGCCTGGTCGGATCCGGCATTGCTCAAGGAATGGTGGTGCCCCAAGCCCTGGACGACCGAGGTGCTGGCCTTCGACCTCCAGCCCGGCGGCGCCTTCCATACCATCATGCGCGGCCCCKACGGTGGCGTGAGCGACAACCCTGGCAGCTTTCTCGAAGTGGTGCCGCAATCGCGCCTTGTCATGACGTCGATGCTGACCGGCGGCTGGCGTCCGGCCAAGCCGTGGCTCGGCTTCACGGCCATCATCACCATGGCCGACGAAGGCACGGGCAGCCGCTACACCGCCACGGTGATGCACCCCGATGACGAAACGCGGGACCAGCACGAGAAGCTGGGCTTCTTCGACGGCTGGAACACCTGCATCACCCAGCTCGACGACTTCGCGCTGAACTTGCGCTAGATAGAAAAAGGCCCCGGCAAACGCGCGGGGCCTTTACTCGTACGAGAAACGCGGGACCGATCAGGCCGGGAATACGCCGGTCGACAGGTAGCGGTCACCACGGTCGCAGACCACGAACACGATCGTCGCGTTTTCCACTTCCTCGGCCACGCGCAGCGCCACGCACAGCGCGCCGGCGGCGGAAATGCCGCAGAAGATGCCTTCCTCGCGCGCCATGCGGCGGGCCATGTGCTCGGCGTCGGCCTGCGACACCGGCTCCTGGCGGTCTACGTACTTCGGATCGTAGATCTTCGGCAGATAGGCTTCCGGCCACTTGCGGATGCCGGGGATGCGCGAGCCTTCGGCCGGCTGCGCGCCGACGATCTGAATCGCCGGGTTCTTTTCCTTGAGGAAGCGCGAGACGCCGGTAATCGTACCGGTAGTGCCCATCKCGGACACAAAGTGCGTGATACGGCCCTCGGTTTCCGCCCAGAGTTCCGGGCCCGTGGTCTCGTAGTGCGCCAGCGGATTGTCCGGATTGGCGAACTGGTCGAGGATCACACCCTTGCCTTCGCGCTCCATGGCTTCGGCGAGGTCACGCGCGTACTCCATGCCGCCCTTGACCGGCGTGAGGATGATCTCCGCGCCATAGGCCGACATGCTCTGCCGGCGCTCGAGGCTCAGGTCCTCCGGCATGATCAACACCATGCGGTAGCCGCGGATGGCCGCAGCCATGGCCAGCGCGATGCCGGTATTGCCCGAGGTCGCCTCGATCAGCGTGTCGCCCGGCTTGATGCGGCCGCGCGCCTCGGCACCACGGATCATCGACAGCGCGGGACGGTCCTTGACGGAACCGGCCGGGTTATTGCCTTCGAGCTTGCCKAGAATCACATTGCCGCGCGCCTCGATGGCGGCGCCGGGGATGCGCTGGAGTCTGACCAGCGGCGTATTGCCGATGGTGTCTTCGATCGTCTTGTAGGCCATGGTGCAGGGGAATGTCGCGGGAGGGGGTGTCGCCAATGTCTTTGTTGTCGCGGGTCATTGTAATGCACCCACCTTACCCGCACCGGCAGGGCGGGCATTCCCCCACCCCAGCCGGCCCCGCCATGCCGCCGAATCAGTGCGGCAGCGCGGTTTCTTCGTCGCGGCCCTTGCCCAGCAGGTGATACAGMAGGATGGCGCCGAACGTGGCCGTGCCGATGCCACCGAGCGTCATGCCACCGAGCTTCAGCGTCAGGTCGCCAGCGGCCACGGTCAGCGTGGCCCCCACCGTGATCAGGTTGCGCGAGCTGGAGAAATCCACGCCGTTCTGCACCCAGATCCGCCCGGCCGTGGCCGAGATCAGGCCAAACACGACGATGGTCAGGCCGCCGATGACCGGGCCCGGAATCGTCAGGATCAGCGCGCCGAACTTCGGCGAGAAGCCGAGCAGAATGGCCACCGCCGCCGCTACCACGAAGATCAGCGTCGAGTAGATGCGCGTCACCGCCATCACACCCATGTTCTCCGCGTACGTGGTCACGCCCGTGCCGCCGCCCGAGGCGGACAGCATCGTGGCCACGCCATCGCCGATGAACGCGCGACCGATATACGGGTCCAGGTTGCGGCCCGTCATCACGCCGATGGCCTTGATGTGGCCGAGGTTCTCCGCCACAAGCACGATCGCCACCGGGGCGATCAGCAGCATCGCGCTCGGCTCGAACACCGGCGCCGTGAACGCGGGCAGGCCGAACCAGCCGGCCGCAATCACGCCTGAGAAGTCGATGGCCTTGCCCATGCCCATCACATTGGTGGCGATGTAATACGCGAGGTAGCCAGCCAGCCCGCCCAGCAGCACCGGCAGGCGCCCCACCATGCCCGGCGCGCGCACGGCGATCAGACCCACGGCCAGCACGGTCAGCAGTCCGATCCAGGTATCGAGCGGCGCGGCGCTGACGGCCTTGACGGCCACCGGCGCCAGGTTCAGGCCAATCGCTGCAACGATGGCGCCGGTCACCACCGGCGGCATCAGCTTCTCCACCCAGGCGTAGCCGACCGCCTGCACGATCAGGCCGATCAATGTGTAGACCGCCCCCGCCGCGATGATGCCGCCGAGCGCCACCGGGATATTCAGGTTCGGCCCGCTGCCGGCATAGCCGGTGGCCGCGATGACCACGGCGATGAACGCGAAGCTCGATCCCAGATAGCTCGGCACGCGCCCGCGTACGAACAGGAAGAAAATCAGCGTGCCGATGCCCGAGAACAGGATGGCGATATTCGGATTGAAGCCCATCAGGATCGGCGCGATGGCCGTGGAGCCGAACATCGCCACTACGTGCTGGATGCCCGCCAGAATCGTCTGCCCCGCGGGCAGCCGCTCGTCCGGGCCGATCACGCCCGATGTCTTCAGCCGCCATTTCGGCAGGAAGCCCGTGTCCTCGCCATTCGCCATGTTGTTTTCTCCCTGTTATCGACGTCGCGCATGATACTCCGCGCCGCCCTGGCCGCGAAGCGACCGGGCCGGCGCCGGCCGGCAAGGAAGCACAACGCATACCAGCCCCGGGCTGTTGACGCCCCGGGCCTGGTCTGCCGCATGGCGTCAGCGGGCCGCCTTCTGCGTCGATGGTGCCGCGCTGGCCTTTGCCTTGGGATCCTTGCGAGGGGGCGGCGCAGCCTTGCCGAACGTCAGCCCGGCGGCCTCGAGGTTGGCCACCGACTTCGGCCCCACGCCGGGCACCCGGTCCGCGAGGTCGCCGGCATCCTTGAAGGCGCCATGCTTCTCGCGCTCATCGAGGATCCGCTTGGCGGTAGCCGGCCCGATGCCCTTCACGCCGGTCAGCGCGGCTTCGTCCGCMACGTTGACGTCCACGTTGGCATAGGCCGCGCCGCCGAACGCGAGCGACACCAGCAGCGCCACGAACATCCGGCGCATGCACTGGATCAGGGAAACATCGAAGGGATTGCGCATCAGAAAACTCCTTTCCTTATTGGACTCAAGGCTCCGTGCCGGGATGGCGACGGAGCCTTGTCAGGATAGGAGCGGGTGACGGCTAGACGCGTAGTCGGCCACAATCGTTCACAACATCCGCGCGGATGTGTGGCCAACTGCAACGAGGATGTTGCAATCGGCGGTCGGAAACATCCGAAACGGTCAGCCGTTACGCTCGAGCAGCCACCTGCAGTAGCGCGAGACGCCTTCCTGCACCGTGAGGAACGGGGCGGTATAGCCCGCCGACCGCAGGCGCGACACATCGGACTGCGTGAAGCACTGGTACTTGCCGCGCAGCGCGTCGGGGAATTTCACGTATTCGACCAGCCCTTCCTGCACCATCTCCTCCAGCGAGAGCGGCGGCTTGTCCTCGATCTCGCGCAGCGTGTTGACCACGCTGGCGGCGATGTCGTTGAACGGCTGCGAGCGGCCGGTGCCAAGGTTGAAGATGCCGGACTTTTCCGGATGATCGAGGAAGTACAGGTTGACCTTGACCACGTCCTCCACGGACACGAAGTCGCGGCTCTGCGTACCCGGCGCGTAGCCGTTGTACTCGCCGAACAGCTTCACCGAGCCCTCGGCGCGGAACTGGTTGAAGTGGTGGAACGCCACCGAGGCCATGCGGCCCTTGTGGTACTCGCGCGGGCCGTACACGTTGAAGTAGCGGAAGCCGACGATCTGCGAGTGGGCCGCCGGCAGCCGGCGCCGCACCACCTGGTCGAACAGGAACTTCGAATAGCCGTACACGTTCAGCGGGCGCTCGTACTCGCGGTCCTCGCGGAACATCGTCGACGCCCCGTAGGTGGCCGCCGACGAGGCGTAGAGGAACTGCGTGCCMTGCTCCAGGCAGGCTTCCATCAGCGCCAGCGTGTAGCGGTAGTTGTTCTCCATCATGTAGCGGCCGTCGGTCTCCATGGTGTCGGAGCACGCGCCCTCGTGGAACACCGCGCGGACCTTGCCGAAGTCCCCCCGCGCAAAGCGCTGGACGAATTCCGACTTGTCGAGGTAGTCGGCGATCTCGCAGTCMACGAGGTTGCCGAACTTCTCGGCGCGGGTCAGGTTGTCGACCGCGACAATATTGGTCTCGCCGCGCTCGTTCAAGCCCTTGACGAGGTTGCTGCCGATAAAGCCGGCGGCGCCGGTCACGATGATGGTCATGGTAGTTTCAGACTCGAATTTCGGACTTTTACGACACGCGCCTCAGGCGCCGAACAGTTCGGGATACGTGACAACGGCGGTACCCAGCTTGCCGACCACGATGGCGCCGGCCCGGTTGGCGTGCTGCACGGCTTCCTTGAGCGGCACGCCGGCACCGATCATCGTGGCCAGCGTGGCGATCACGGTATCGCCGGCCCCCGATACATCATAGACTTCGCGCGCCTGGGCCGAGACATGAAGCACCTCGGCCTCGGTGTAGAGCGTCATGCCCTCCTCCGAGCGCGTCAGCAGCAGCGCTTCAAGCTGGAGCGAGCGGCGCAGGTTCTGGGCGCGGATGGTCAGGTCCGCCTCGGTCTTCCAGGCGCCCACCACGGCACGCATCTCGGCACGGTTCGGCGTGATCAGCGTGGCACCCCGGTAGCGCGAGTAGTCGTCGCCCTTGGGGTCCACCAGCACGGTGCGGCCGGCCGCGCGGCCCGCCTCCACCATGCGGCCGACGTGCGCCAGACCGCCCTTGCCGTAGTCGGACAAGACCAGCACCTGATAGTCGGCCACCAGAGTATTGAAGCGCTCCTGTACCGAAGCCAGCACTTCGTTGGCCGGCGCGCTCTCGAAATCGACGCGCAGCAACTGCTGCTGATGGGCCAGCACGCGCAGCTTGATCGTCGTATTGAGGGTGGGATCGCGTTGCAGGTAGGGCTGCACGTGGCTCTCGGCCAGCAGCGCCTCGAGCGTGCGGCCCGGCTCGTCATCGCCGATCACGCCGAGCATGCCTACCCGGGCGCCCAGCGCCGCGGCATTGCGGGCCACGTTGGCGGCGCCGCCCAGGCGCTCGTCACTGCGCTTGACCTGCACCACGGGCACCGGCGCCTCCGGGGAAATGCGCTCCACGTCGCCAAACCAGTAACGGTCCAGCATCATGTCGCCCACCACCAGCACCTGCGATTGTCGAATCTGGTCCTGCGAAATCTGATTCTTGCTCATAGGGTCTCAGCGCATCGAGGCAGAGCGCCCGATCGCGTGGTATTCGATGCCGGCTGTCGCCATGGCATCGGGTTCGTAGAGATTGCGGCCGTCGATAATGACCGGGGTCTTCAGCTTGGCGCGGATGGCACTGAAATCCGGGCTCCGGAAGACCTTCCACTCGGTCACGATCACGAGCGCGTCGGCGTCCTCGAGGACATCCATCTGCGCCTCGCAGAAGTGTACTCGCCCCGCKCCGCCTTCGATGTCCGCAAGATCTGTCTCGATCACACGGCGCGCTTCGGGCATCGCCACCGGGTCGTGCACGCGCAGCGCGGCGCCGCGCGACACCAGTTCGCGCGCCAGCACCCGCGACGGGGCTTCCCGCATGTCATCGGTATTCGGCTTGAAGGCGAGACCCCAGATTGCGAAGGTCTTGCCCGTCAGGTCTTCGCCGAAGCGCTTGATGACCTTGTTGGCCAAGACCTGCTTCTGGGCGTCGTTGACGGCCTCCACGGCCTCCAGCACCCGCATCGGCTTGCCGTACGACGTGGCCGTGCGCATCAGCGCCTGCACGTCCTTCGGGAAGCACGAGCCGCCGTAGCCGGCGCCGGCGTACAGGAAGCTGTAGCCGATGCGCGGGTCGGAGCCGATGCCGAGTCGGACCAATTCGATGTCCGCACC
>NZ_JBFTLH010000029.1:0-48144 GCF_056396345.1 Cupriavidus sp. 05T42 | reverse complement strand
CTGCAGGATGGACTGCGCCAATACATTCACTACTACAATCATGACCGCATCAAGCTCAAACTAAAAGGGCTGAGTCCCGTGCAATACAGGACTCAGCCCTTTCCKGCCTAGCCATCAACCGTCCAACTTCTGGGGGTCAGTTCACAGCGCCGGCTTTTTTCGTTTCTGAGGGTTCTGCTAGCTTGGCAGTTTCCAGCCAAGCTGTACGGACAGCAGGCGCATGGCGATCGTGACAAGCGCCCCGGTCAGCAGCGCCGCCTCCTGGTCGGCGCGTAGCCAAGTCAGGCCGACATAGACCCAGCAGCCCACAAACGAGCAGGTGGCGTAGGGCGAGCGGTCGCGCAGGATCATCGGCACTTCATTGCAGAGCACGTCGCGGACCACGCCGCCGAACACTGCCGAGATGATGCCCATCATCACCGCCACGGTCGGCGTCATCTGCGCCACCAGCGCCAGCGAGGTGCCCGTGACGGAGAACAGCCCCAGGCCGATGGCATCGGCGACCAGCATCGCCCGGTTCGAGGCCACCGTGCTCACCACGCGAAATACGATGGCCGCGCCGATCGACATCGCGAAGATCAGCAGCACGTAGTACTCGTGCTCGACCCAGTAGAACGGGCGCCGGTCCAGCAGGACGTCGCGCACGGTGCCGCCGCCGAACGCGGTGGCGAACGCGACGATGAACGTGCCGACGGCATCGAGCCGCTGCTTGCGCGCATCCACCACGCCCGAAATCGCAAACGCGAGCACGCCGACCACCTCCATCGCATGGAGGATCAGCGGCAGCCGCCCCATCAACAGATCGAACGGCAGGTGCATCGACATCAGGCGCGGGGCTGACGCAGCAAGACCATTAGGGCGCCGGCCCCGCCCAGCGACTCGCGGGCCTGGACGAAGGCGATGACTTCCTCCTTCTGCACCAGCCAGCTGCGCACCTTGCCCTTGAGGACCGGCAGCTTGTCCGGGGAGCCGATGCCCTTGCCGTGGATCACGCGCACGCAACGCACGCCGTTGCGCACCGAGCGGCGCAGGAATTCGGCCAGTGCCTCGCGCGCCTCGTCGCTGCGCAGGCCGTGCAGGTCCACTTTGTCTTGCGGTACCCACTCGCCACGGCGGAGCTTGCGGACCACGTCGATGCCGATACCGGGGCGCCGGAACGACATGGTTTCGTCGATATCGAGCAGATTCTCGACATCGAATTCGTCGGACAACGAGGCTTCCAGCACGGCTTTGTCGTTAAGCTGGGTCTGGATGGCGACGGGCGGGGGACGCTTGGGCGGATGCGCCACGTGGTTACGGTCACGCAGGGCGCTGACCTGGCCGACATTGCTGCGGAAGACGTTGGCTTCCTCGTCGGCGCGGCGGGCGGCGGCTTCGGCGGCCACGCGCTCGGCCTCGCGGCGTTCGGCGTCAGCCTTGAGATTGTCACGCACCGCGGCCAGATCGTGCAGGCCGAAGCGCTTGGAAGGGGATTTTGCGCCGTGCGACATGGAAAGATTCTCCGGGGGCTCGGCGTCGATTATAAGGGGATTGCGAGGGGGAGCGGCCTCCGCGCCGTCCATGGCGGAGGGGGTGGAGGCCGTGGCGCTTACTGCAGTGCCTCTACGAAGCGCTGGGCGTCCAGCGCGGCCATGCAGCCCGTGCCGGCGCTGGTGATGGCCTGGCGGTAGATGTGGTCCTGCACGTCGCCGGCGGCGAACACGCCCGGGATGTTGGTGGCCGTGGCATCGCCGGACAGGCCGCTCTTGGTCACGATGTAGCCGTTCTTCATGTCCAGCTGACCCACGAAGAGGTCGGTGTTCGGCTTGTGGCCAATCGCCACGAACACGCCGGCCAGCTTCAGGTCCTCGGTCTTGGCGGTGTCCTTGGTGCTGCGGATGCGCAGGCCGGTCACGCCCGACTCATCGCCCAGCACTTCATCGAGCGTATGGTCGTAGCGCAGTTCCACGCGGCCTTCCTTGACGCGCTGGAGCAGGCGGTCCACCAGGATCGGTTCGGCCTTGAACTTGTCGCGGCGGTGGATCAGGGTGACCTTGCTGGCGATATGCGACAGGTACAGCGCCTCTTCCACGGCCGTGTTGCCGCCGCCGACCACGGCGACTTCCTGGTTCTTATAGAAGAAACCGTCGCAGGTGGCGCAGGCGGACACGCCGCGGCCCATGAACGACTCTTCCGACGGCAGGCCCAGGTACTGCGCCGAGGCGCCCGTGGCGATGATCAGCGCGTCGCAGGTGTACTCGCCCGAGTCCCCGATCAGGCGGATCGGCTTCTCGGTCAGCTTGGCCGTGTGGATGTGATCGAAGATGATTTCGGTGTTGAAGCGCTCGGCATGGGCCAGGAAACGCTGCATCAGGTCCGGGCCCTGCACGCCATTGGCGTCGGCGGGCCAGTTTTCCACGTCGGTGGTGGTCATCAGCTGGCCGCCCTGGGCCAGGCCGGTAATCAGCACGGGCTGGAGGTTGGCGCGGGCGGCGTAGACGGCGGCGGTGTAGCCGGCCGGACCCGACCCGAGAATCAGCACTTTTGCGTGTTTTGCGGACATGTTGCGTTCCTGTGGCCGGCGTACGCGCGTGTTGCGTTCGCGCCGGTGTAACTCGAAACCGCCATTATAAGTGGGCTGGCGTTTGCCGACTGTTGCAAATTCCAATGGGGCCGATAGCGCGCGCAAGGTTAAAATGGCCGCCATCGTCCACCCCGAGCGATCTGAAGCGATCATCCGAACCCAAGGCATGGCCCGCGCTACCACCACTACCCGGACCGACCCGTCGGCACTCCCCTCGCGAATCGCCAAGCTGCTGGGCGAGGTGCGCTGGTTCCTGCTGCTGGCCGTTACGCTCGGCTTCGTGTGCGTGCTGGCCAGCTACAGCAAGGCGGACCCCGGCTGGTCTCACGCCAGCCAGGTGGCCGATATCCACAATCTGGGCGGCCGCGTGGGCGCCTGGGTGGCGGACGTGCTGTTCTTCATCTTCGGCTTCTCCGCCTACTGGTGGAGCGTGCTGCTGATGCGCCGCTGCTGGCGCGGCTGGCGCACCCTGACCGCCGAACTCCCCGAGCGCGTGCCGGATCCGCAGCACAGCGTGGCGATCAGCTGGATCGGCTTTGGCCTGACGCTGGTATCGAGCATGGGCCTCGAGGCCATCCGCATGTACCCGCTGCGCGCCGCGCTGCCGCGCGCCCCGGGTGGCGTGCTGGGCGACCTGCTCGGCGGCTGGCTGCAACTGGCGCTGGGCTTTTCCGGCGCCACGCTGCTGTTGCTGCTGATGTTCGCCATCGGGCTGTCGCTGTTCTTCCATTTCTCCTGGCTCTCCGTGGCCGAACACGTCGGCGGCTTCGTCGAAACGCTGTTCCTCGGCTTCAAGGCCCGCCGCGAGAAGAAGCAGGACCGCATCATCGGTGCCGCGGCCAAGGTGGAACGGACCGAGACCGTGGAAGTGCAGCGCGTGCGCCAGGAGGAAGCCACCCCGGTGCAGATCGTGCGCCCGCAGGCCGTGCCCAAGCACGAACGGGTGGAGCGCGAGAAGCAGCAGCCGCTGTTCGCCGATATCCAGGACTCCGACCTGCCGCCGCTGTCGCTGCTCGACGCCGTGCCGGCCCATCAGGAGACGGTGAGCGCCGAAACGCTCGAATTCACGTCGCGGCTGATCGAGAAGAAGCTCAAGGACTTCGGCGTCGAAGTCAAGGTCGTGGCCGCCTACCCGGGGCCGGTCATCACCCGCTATGAGATCGAGCCGGCTACCGGCGTCAAGGGCAGCCAGATCGTCAATCTGGCGCGCGACCTGGCGCGTTCGCTGTCGCTGGTGTCGATCCGCGTGGTGGAAACCATCCCGGGCAAGAACTACATGGGGCTGGAGCTGCCGAACCCCAAGCGCCAGACCGTTCGCCTGACTGAAATTCTCGGTTCCCACGTCTACAACGAAAGCGCGTCCAGCCTGACCATGGCGCTGGGCAAGGACATCGCCGGCAAGCCGATGGTGGCCGACCTCGCCAAGATGCCGCACTGCATGGTGGCCGGCACGACTGGCTCGGGCAAGTCGGTGGGCATCAACGCGATGATCCTGTCGCTGCTCTACAAGGCCAAGCCCGAGGCCGTGCGCCTGATCCTGATCGACCCGAAGATGCTGGAAATGAGCGTCTACGAGGGCATTCCGCACCTGCTCTGCCCGGTGGTCACGGACATGCGCCAGGCCGGCAACGCGCTGAACTGGGCCGTGGGCGAGATGGAGCGGCGCTACAAGCTCATGAGCAAGCTGGGCGTGCGCAACCTGGCCGGCTACAACAAGAAGATCGATGAGGCGGCGGCGCGCGAGGAAAAGGTGCCGAATCCGTTCAGCCTGACGCCGGACGCCCCCGAGCCGCTCGAGAAGCTGCCGACCATCGTCATCGTCATCGACGAACTGGCCGACCTGATGATGGTGGTGGGCAAGAAGGTCGAGGAACTGATCGCCCGTATCGCCCAGAAGGCCCGCGCGGCCGGCCTGCATTTGGTGCTGGCCACCCAGCGGCCGTCCGTGGATGTGATTACCGGCCTGATCAAGGCCAATGTGCCGACGCGGATCGCGTTCCAGGTCAGCAGCAAGATCGACTCGCGCACCATCCTCGACCAGCAGGGCGCCGAGGCGCTGCTGGGCATGGGCGACATGCTCTACCTCGCGCCGGGCACCGGGTTTCCGGTGCGCGTGCACGGCGCCTTCGTCTCCGATGAGGAAGTGCACCGCGTGGTGGAGCAGCTCAAGGCGTCCGGCGAGGCCAACTATATCGAGGGCATTCTCGAAGGCGGGCTGGTCGATGGCGACGGCGCGGGCGACAGCCTGGGCGGCGGCGCTGGCATTGGCGGCGGGGGCGGCGAGGCCGATCCGCTGTACGATCAGGCCGTCGAGGTGGTGGTCAAGAATCGCCGGGCGTCGATCTCGCTGGTGCAGCGCCACTTGCGCATCGGCTACAACCGCGCCGCGCGGCTGCTCGAGGATATGGAGAAGGCCGGACTGGTCTCGGCCATGTCGGGCAACGGCAACCGCGACATCCTGGTGCCGGCCGGCGCCGGGGCCGGTGCGCGCGACGACGACTGAACGCGTCCGGGGCGGCAAAGGGCGGCGAGGGGTGGCCGGCGTCAAATGTGACGCGTAACATACCGTTACCCCGGTCACAGGAATCCGGCGCCCCGCGCCCGGCTCTAACCGGGCATCTACTACTCAGGAAAGGGCTGACTCCATGCGACATCGCATTCTTGCGTCCACCTGCGCCGCGCTTGTGCTGCTGACGGCTGCCGCATCGGCCGCCCAGGCCGCCGCGACAGACCAGCTGCAGAGTTTTGTGACCAGCGTGAAGACCGCGCGTGGCGAATTCACCCAGAAACAGCTCAAKGGGCAGGGCGGCGAAGGCAAGGCCGGCGGCACGTCCAGCGGCACTTTCGCGTTCTCGCGCCCCGGCAAGTTCACGTGGCGCTACACCAAGCCCTACGAGCAACTGCTCCAGGCCGATGGCCAGACGCTGTTCATCTACGATAAAGACTTGAACCAGGTGACCGAGCGCAAGCTGGACAACGCGCTGGGCTCGAGCCCGGCCGCCATCCTGTTCGGGAGCAACGATCTGAGCAAGAATTTCGATGTGAAGAACGGCGCCACGCGCGACGGCGTGGAATGGCTGGAGCTGACGCCAAAGTCGAAAGACACCCAGTTCGAGAAGATCCAGATCGGCTTCAAGGCCGGCAACCTGGAGGCGATGGAGTTGCGCGATGCCTTCGGCAATACCACGCTGCTGACCTTCTCGGCGATGCAGAAGAATCCGTCGCTGCCGGCGGACACGTTCCGCTTCACGGTGCCGAAGGGCGCCGACGTGATGAAGCAATGAGGCCCACCATGCCCGCCGATTTTTCGCCGTCGTTCTCGCTGTCCATCGTGACCCCCCGCCTGCTGGCCGGGGCCGCCGTCCTGCTGCTGGCCGCCTGCGCCCAGGCGCCGGCCAATCGGTTCGACGTGGATGCCTTCCTGCGTGCATCGGATACGGCCATGCCCGAAGTGCTCGGCAATCCGGACTTCCTCAAGGCCACGCGCGTGCCGCACTCGCAGTGCGCCACGCTGCTCCAATCGGCGCACAGCGGGGTGCTGGAAGACCTGCCGGCCAGCAATGCGGCGCGTGGGCCGGCATGGCTGCTCCATCCGGCCGATGCGCCGGACAAGGTATGGCTGGTGGTGGGAGTGGCCGGTGGCGAGCGGACCTGCCATGGCCCGCTGCCTGCGGATGCCATGAAGACGCTGGCCGACCGGGCCAAGGGCTGAGGGCTGACGCCCGCGGCGCTACGCCTGCGCTTCGCGCGCGTAGCGCTGGCGCGGCACCKGCAGCTTCTGCAGTTTCTCGCGCCGGATCCTGATCGCTTCCTCGTCGCCGCGCTTGATCGCGGCGCGCAACTTCAACACGGCTTTCCGATATTGCTTCTTCTTGCGGATGCGGGTCGTGATGGCCATGGCAGTGGCTTCCTCCTGGCGAGCCGGCCGTCGGGCCGGCGGGGTTGGAAAAGCTGGGCAAGCCTGGGTAGACCTAGGTAAGCGTCAAGGCGAGCCCCATGGTATCAGAGGAGGAAGCGGCGGTTGTCGTTGGGCGGATACTGGCTTTCCACCTTCTTGAACCGCAGCTTGGTGCTGCTGTTGAGCTTGCGCCCTGCCATCTTGCGCTGCAACTGCCGGTGCACGGCGCGGATATGGCCGACCGAGCCCTGGGCATAGGGCTGGCCATCGGTGGCGCCGGGCAGGCCGCCGCCGGCAGCAAGTGCAGCATTGTGCGCTTCCGCCGATTTCTTGATCAGCACGTCCAGCGCCTGGCGCGCGCGCACGGCCGCGTGCAGCGGACCATCGGCCGGATTGGCCTTGGCCCGCACCGCGTCCTGCGGCAGCCGCACGTTGCCGGCCACGCGGCGCAGCGCCGCGCGCAGTTCGGCGCCATCGAACTGGCCTTCCTGGACGATCCACACCGCGTCATGGCGCAGCCAGCCTTCCACATCGGCCAGCCGGCGCAGCAGCGCGGGCATCAGCATCCGACCGCCGAAGCGGCGCGAGCGCCGGATCGCGGACAGTCCGATGCGGCGTACCTGCGGGTTCTCATGGTCGACCAGATCCTCGATCAGGCGGTCGGCCTCCTCCTGCGATCCGATCATTTCGGAAAACTGCCCTGCCAACGAGATTTCTTCCACGCCGCTGAGCTTGTTCTTGCTCGCGAGGCGGGACATCTTGAACAACAGCATGCGGTAACGCAGCATAGGGATCCTCGAACTTGTAACCGATGAATCTGCCACGCCCGGTCGGGTGATACGCGGGCCATTGGATGTTATCGGCAAGGTTGAAGGGATTCTTTAGGCCATCGGGCGATGGTCTACACTGTCACGTTCCGCGCCGCGGCCAGCCCGCGCGCGCCCAGATCCAAGAGGTAGAACCATCGTGGCGGATTCGCTGTTTTCCGACCCCCCTGAACGTTCCCGGCAGCCGCTGGCGGAACGCCTGCGCCCGCGCACCATCGACGAAGTCATCGGCCAGCAGCATCTGCTGGGGGCTGGCAAGCCGCTGCGCGTGGCGTTCGCGTCCGGCGAGCCGCATTCGATGATTCTGTGGGGTCCGCCCGGCGTGGGCAAGACCACGCTGGCGCGGCTGATGGCCAGCGCGTTCGATGCCGAGTTCATCGCGCTGTCGGCCGTGCTGTCGGGCGTCAAGGACATCCGCGAGGCGGTGGAGCGCGCCGAGCAGTACCGCGCCCACGGCCGCCGCACGCTGGTGTTTGTCGACGAAGTGCACCGCTTCAACAAGAGCCAGCAGGATGCCTTTCTGCCGCACGTGGAAAGCGGCCTGTTCACGTTCATCGGCGCCACCACGGAAAACCCATCGTTCGAGGTCAACGGCGCGCTGCTGTCCCGGGCGGCCGTCTACGTGCTCAAGAGTCTGGACGACGCCGAACTGAAGCAGCTCGTGCTGCGCGCCAGCGAGGAACTGGGCGGGCTGACCTGGGAGGACGAGGCGCTCCAGCTGATCGTCGGCTCGGCCGACGGCGACGGGCGCAAGCTGCTGAACAATATCGAGATCGTCGCGCGCGCGGCCCGCAACGCGGGGCAGGACCGCATCGACACGCCGCTGCTGGGCAGCGCGCTGGCCGAGAACCTGCGCCGCTTCGACAAGGGCGGTGATGCGTTCTACGACCAGATCAGCGCGCTCCACAAGTCCGTGCGCGGGTCCGATCCGGACGGCACGCTGTACTGGTTCTGCCGCATGCTCGATGGCGGCGCCGATCCGCGCTACCTCGCGCGGCGCATCGTGCGGATGGCCTGGGAGGACATCGGGCTGGCCGATCCACGTGCTGCGCGCATCACATTAGATGCGGCTGAGACCTACGAGCGGCTCGGCTCGCCCGAGGGCGAACTGGCGCTGGCCCAGGCGCTGCTGTACCTCGCCGTCGCCCCGAAATCGAATGCCGGCTACAACGCCTACAACGCCGCGCGGGCCTTCGTGGCCAAGGACAAGTCGCGCCAGGTGCCGGTGCACCTGCGCAACGCGCCGACCAAGCTGATGAAGGAACTCGGTTACGGCCACGCCTACCGCTACGCGCACGACGAGCCCGAGGCCTACGCCGCCGGCGAGCACTACCTGCCCGACGACCTCCGCCGCCAGGACTGGTACCAGCCCACACCACGTGGCCTGGAAGGCAAGATCAGCGACAAACTGCGCCATCTGCGCGACCTCGACGCGGCCTGGCATCGCGAACATCGGCCGGACAAGGGCGGTGAGAAAGAGTGAGACGACTCTGAAAATGCCGAACAAGGCTGGAAAAGGGCGCTGACTCCGTCGCGGCAGGGGGTGCCGGTGCAGTAAAATGGCGCCCATCGCCGGCATGTCGCCGGCACTGCACATCCATCGCTCCCGCAACATGCTCGACATCCAGCTGCTCCGCAAAGACATCGACGCCGTGGCCCAACGGCTGGCCACGCGCGGTTTTCAACTCGACGTGGCGACGTTCCAGGCCCTCGAGGCCGAACGCAAGCAACTGCAAACACAGACCGAAGACCTGCAGGCGCGTCGCAACAGCTTGTCGAAGCAGATCGGCATGCTCAAGGGCAAGGGCGAAGACGCCTCCGGCCCGATGGCCGAGGTCGCCGGCATTGGCGACACGCTGAAGGCGTCGGCCCAGCGCCTGGCCGAGATCCAGGAACAGATCCACGACGCGATCATGTCGGTCCCGAACCTGCCGGACGCGAGCGTGCCGGTGGGCAGCGACGAGACCGGCAATGTCGAGGTACGCCGCGTCGGCACGCCGCGCACGTTCGACTTCGAGGTCAAGGACCACGTGGACGTGGGCGCGAAGCTCGGCCTCGACTTCGAGACCGCCACGCGCGTGACCGGCTCGCGCTTCTCCTTCCTGCGTGGCGGCCTGGCGCGCATGCACCGCGCGCTGGTGCAGCTGATGGTGGACACCCACACGCTCGAGCACGGCTACACCGAGATGTACGTGCCGTACATCGTCAATGCCGCGTCGATGCGTGGCACGGGCCAACTGCCCAAGTTCGAGGACGACCTGTTCAAGGTGCCGCGCAAGGTCGGCGGCGAGGATGGCCAGGACACCATCGAGAACTTCTACCTGATCCCGACCGCCGAAGTGCCGCTGACCAATATGGTCCGCGACGCCATCGTGGCCGGCGACAAGCTGCCGCTGCGCTACGTCGCCCACACGCCGTGCTTCCGCTCGGAAGCAGGCTCGTACGGCAAGGACACGCGCGGCATGATCCGCCAGCATCAGTTCGACAAGGTGGAGATGGTGCAGGTGGTGCCGCCCGAGCAGTCGATGGACGCGCTCGAGCAGATGACCGGCCATGCCGAGGCCATCCTCAAGAAGCTGGAAC
Source organism: Cupriavidus sp. 05T42 (assembly GCF_056396345.1). Classification (NCBI taxonomy): domain Bacteria; kingdom Pseudomonadati; phylum Pseudomonadota; class Betaproteobacteria; order Burkholderiales; family Burkholderiaceae; genus Cupriavidus; species Cupriavidus sp. 05T42. The sequence continues at coordinate 38,273 of NZ_JBFTLH010000029.1, read as the reverse complement.
TGCCGTTCCGCACCGTGGTGCTCTGCACGGGCGACATGGGCTTCGGCAGCACCAAGACCTATGACATCGAGGTGTGGATTCCGGCGCAGAACACCTACCGCGAGATCAGCTCGTGCTCGAGCATGGGCGACTTCCAGGCGCGCCGCATGCAGGCCCGCTTCCGCGCGGGGCAGGGCAAGCCGGAACTCGTGCACACGCTGAACGGCTCGGGCCTGGCCGTGGGCCGCACGCTGGTGGCGATTCTCGAGAACTACCAGAATGCCGACGGTTCGCTGACCGTGCCGAAGGCGCTGCAGCCGTATATGGGCGGCATCACAACGCTGCAACCGGAGGCGTAAAAATTATTGCGCAAGCCGCTTGCAAAGGCGGGCGCAACATCGCTATAATCTTGGTTTCGCCGCAAGGTCGACCAAGTTACCGGAGAGGTGGCAGAGTGGTCGAATGTACCTGACTCGAAATCAGGCGTACCGGCGACGGTACCGTGGGTTCGAATCCCACCCTCTCCGCCAAATAAGAAGCTGCCCGGTTCGCTGGGTAAGCAACAAATAGCAGTAACACTCAGACCGACGCACTGTGCAAGCAGGCGTCGGTTTTGTTTTTCTACACGTCCCCTCCCGCGTTCCCTCTACACATCCCAATACGGCGGACTGCCGATCGCTTCGCGCAGGTGCTCCACCAGCGCACGCAGCTTGGCGGACGCGCGTCGGCCTTCCGCGTGGGCGACGTAGATCGATTCGGCTGCCGTCTGCACGCCGATGTCCACGCTCCGCAACGCGCCCGATTTCAATGCAGCGCCGGCCAGGAAGGTCGGCAATAGCGCGATGCCGAGGCCGGCCAGCGCCGCGTCCAGCATCATGTCGCCGTTGTTGACCCGCAGGCGGGCGCGGGCGCGTAGCGAAGTCATTTCGCCGTCCTGCAGGAACGACCAGTCCGCGATGCCCCGATTCGTATAGAAGATGCCGTGATGGCGCTGCAATGCCTCGGGCGAGTCTGGCGCGCCGCATTGGTCGAGGTAGGCCGGCGATGCCACGAGCAGCCGGCGGCTCGGCGCCAGGGGCCACGCCACCAGCCGCGAATCGCCGACGGCGCCGTGGCGGATCACCGCGTCGTAGCCTTCCGATGACGCATCCACGCGACGGTCGTCCAGATCTAGTGAGAGATCGATGTCGGGATGCCGGGCCAGGAAGGGGTAGAGCGCCGGCCCCAGGTGCAGGCGTCCGAACGTGACTGGCGCGGCGATCCGCAGCGGGCCGGACAGCGTGCCGCGCCGCTCGGTCATCTCCGCTGCGGCGTCCTCCACTTCCCGCAGGATCCGGGTGGCGCGTTCCAGGAACGCGGCGCCGTCTTCGGTCAGGCTCACCCGCCGCGTGGTGCGGTGAAGCAGGCGCGCGCCCAGCACCTGCTCCATCTCCGCCAGCCGCTCGCTGACTACCGATTTCGACAGGTGCAGCCGGCGCGCCGCCTCTGTGATCGACCCAGACTCGGCCACCGCCACGAAACTCGCCACCCCTTCCAGTTTGAACATTGTTCGGTTTTTCCGAAAAGCAGAATCGTGATTAGCAATATACCGCTATCTAATCCCAGCGCCCATACTGGGTTCAGACGCGGCGCACCTGGGTGTGCCGAACCGAAATCGATAGATCAAATCAACGAATCAACTCAACGGAAACCGGAGCACATCATGGAACGACTGAACGGCAAGGTGGCGATCATCACGGGTGCAAGCAGCGGCATTGGCCTGGCCACGGCGGAGTTGTTTGCGAAGGAGGGCGCGAAGCTCGTGGTTGGCGCGCGGCGGCAGGCGGAACTGGACGCCCTCGTGGCCCGCATCCGCGCCGCCGGTGGCGAGGCGGTTGCACTGGCGGGCGACGTCCGGGACGAAAACTATGCCCGCGCCCTGGTGGATCTGGCGGTCGAGCAGTACGGCAAGTTGGACATCGCCTTCAACAACGCGGGCACGTTGGGCGAAGGCGGCCCGAGCACCGGGGTGTCGGAAGCCGGCTGGAACGACACGCTGGCGATCAACCTGACCGGCGCGTTCCTCGGCGCCAAGCACCAGATCGCGCAGATGGCGAAGCAGGGCGGGGGATCGGTGATCTTCACGTCGACGTTCGTCGGCTACTCGTTCGCGTTCCCGGGCGTGGCCGCCTATGCCGCGAGCAAGGCCGGCCTGATCGGCCTGACGCAGGCGCTGGCGTCCGAGTACGGGCCGCAAGGCGTGCGGGTCAACGCCATCCTGCCGGGCGCGGTGGACACCGAAATGTATCGTGACATGAACAATACGACCGAATCGCAGGCGTTCATCACCGGACTCCACGCTCTCAAGCGCGTGGCCAAGCCGGAAGAACTGGCGCGGTCGGTGCTGTACCTGGCGTCTGACGACGCGGCGTTCGTGACCGGCACGGCGTCCCTGGTGGACGGCGGCGCCTCCATCACGCGCACGTGACTCAGACCTGAGTCAGTGGTCCCCGGCTGAAGCGGCGCTCGGCGCCACCGCGCCCGGCAGCCGCGACACCAGCAGCTGGTCGATCTTGTGATGATCGATATCCAGCACCTCGAAGCGGTAGCCCGCCACGGTGATCGACTCGGATTTCTTCGGAATCCGCTTCAGTGAGTAGATCACCAGGCCGGCCGCCGTATCGACGTAGTCCTCGCCGGGCAGCGAATCGAGTTCGAGCGCCTTCTTGAGGTCCACCAGCGGCGTCACGCCGTCCACCAGCCATGACGTCTCGTCGCGCCGCACGATCTGCTCGTCCTCGGCCGAATACAGGATGTCCCCCATTAGCGCGCCGACGATGTCGTCGAGCGTGACGATGCCCACCACGAGCCCGTACTCGTTCATCACCACCGCAAAGCTCTCGTGCATCTCGCGGAACCGCGTCAGGGACTCGGACAGCGTCAGCGTGTCCGGAATCACCAGCACGTTCTTGTCGTGATGCCGGCCGATGTTGCCGAGCACCGTGGCGCTCTCGTCGGCCAGCAGCCGTTGCAGGATGTCCTTCGAGTCKATGTAGCCCAGCACGTCGTCCAGGTCGTGACCGCAGACCGGGTATTGCGCGTGCGGCTGGCTGACCAGCTTGCGGCGCACGCTGTCGGCGGTCTCGTCCAGCGTCAGGAAGATCACGTCGTCACGCGGGGTCATGATCGCCGTGATGCCCTTCGAGTCGAGTTCGAACACGTTTTCGATCAGGTGCAGCTCGTGCTTGTGGAGCACGCCGGCCTCGGCGCCGGCATCGACCATCGCGGCGATGTCCTCGGTGGTGATCTGGTCCACCGGCTTGGTCGGGATGCCGAGCAGCTTCAGCATCGCGTCCGCCGCCGCGTTGAAGATCCACACCACCGGCTTCAGCACGCGCAGCAGCGTGAGAATCGGCTCAATGACCACCACCGCGCAGCGCTCGGGGAAGGTCATGGCGATGCGCTTCGGAATCAGGTCCGCGAACTGGATGAACAGCAGCGTCACCACCAGGAAGGAGCCGATATTGGCCACGCGCAGCGCGTGGGTGGCGCTCATATAGGGGGTCAGCGCGGCGAAGACGAGGTCGGAGACGTGTTTCTCGCCCAGGATACCGGCGAGGATGGCCACGCTGTTCACGCCGATCTGCACGATGGTGAAGAAGTTGCCGGGCTCTTCCTTGAGCCGCAGCACCTTGGTGGCGCGGCGGTCGCCGCGCTCGGCCAGGACCTGGAGCTTGGTGCGCCGGGCGGCCGTCAGCGCGATCTCCGAAATCGAGAAGAACGCGCTTATCAGGACGAGGAGAATCAGGGTCAGGACGAACATKGGGGTTTCACGCGCCTGTCGGGGCGGGTTGATGATGGTGTACGCCGCGCAGGTCTGTCAATGCGGCGTTTCTGAGGGCGGCGCGGCTCATTTCTCGGGCGCGTCGAACTGCACGCGCGGGGCTTCGAGCCGGTGGGGCAGGGTGGCCGCCAGCTCGGCGGCGGCGGCCGTGAACTGGGTGCGCATGTCGTCCACGAGGCTGGAGGCACCCCGGTGGCTCGCGCGCAGCAGCTGGATCTCGAAAGGCAGCATCGGCTCGATATCGTGCAGTGCCACATTGGCCGGATTGGCGCTCAGGGCCGTGTACTGGTCGAGCACGGTCAGGCCGAGCCCCGCATCGACGAGTGCCAGCGCCAGCGAGTAGGTCTGCACCTCCAGCGTGGAATGCGGCTCCAGCGCGTGGCGCGCCAGCGTCTGCCGCACCAGCAGGCCCAGCGAGGTGTCGTCGTCGTAGCCGACGAAGGGGCGGTCCATCAGCTTGTGCATCGACACCGCCCCGCGCCGCCCCCCGGCCGGCAGCGGCAGCGTGCGCGGCACGGCAAGCAGCATCCGGCCGGCGGCCACCGGCTCCGAGGAGATGGCCTCGTGCCGGGGCGGCGAAAAGGCGAAACCCACGTCGATCTGGTTGGTCAGCAGCGCGTCCACGATCTCGTTGGTATGGTGCGTCAGCACCTGGACCTGCGTTTMCGGATGCCGCGCGCAGAAGCGCCGCACGGCCGGCACCAGCAGCGGGTTGGCCAGGCTCGGCGTGGCGGCCACGCGCAGCCGGCCGGCGCCCTTGTGGCGCAGGCTCTCGGACACGCGCCGCACGCGCTCGATCTCCCCATATAGCCTTTCGACATCCCCATAGAGCGCGGTCGCCTCGGGCGTGGGCTGCAGCCGGCCGCGCACGCGCTCGAACAAACGAAAGCCCAGCGAGGCCTCGGCGTGCTGCAATACCCGCGTCACCACGGGCTGGGAGACGTGGAGCAGGCGCGCGGCCTCGCTGACGGTGCCGGTCAGCATGACGGCGCGGAAGACTTCGATCTGGCGCAGGCGCATCGTTGTGGTGCTGGATATTGTCCGGAAAGGTGCGGCGGAAACCGGCCAGGACGGCCGTGCACTACGGGTAAGCCCGGGTGGCCGGCATCCATAGCCTGGGGACATATTCTGGCACGTATTGGCATTGGGCAAGCCGCGCGCGGTGGACTACGCTCTGGCCCATCGTTTCGATATGGATGGCAAGGCAGGTTCGATGCGCATAGCGATTGTGGGAGCAGGGGTGGTCGGCATGACCACCGCATGGCGGCTGGCCCAGGACGGCCACGAGGTCACCGTACTGGAGCGCCACGAGGGGCCGGGCGAGGAGACGAGCTTCGCCAACGGCGGGCAGCTGAGCTATAGCTATGTGGCGCCGCTGGCCGGGCCGGGCGTGCTGTCGAAGGTGCCGGGCTGGCTGCTGGACCGCGATTMGCCGATGCGCTTCCGTCCGACCGCCGATCCCGCCCAGTGGCGCTGGCTGCTGGCCTTCGTGCAGGCGTGCAACGCCGCCACCAGCGAGGCGACCACGCGCAAGCTGCTGCGGCTGGCCTTTTATTCGCGGGACCTGATGCAGGCCTTCGTGGACGGCCCGGAGGCACGCGGCGAGGGCGGCGGCTTCGATTTCGCGCGGCGCGGCAAGCTGGTGGTGCATCGCAACGAAGCCGCCTATGCATCGGCCTGCCGGCTGCTGGACTACCAGGCCAGCCTGGGCTGCGAGCAGCAGGCGCTGGACCGCGACGCCACGGTGGCGCTGGAGCCCGCGCTGGCCGGCATCCGGGGCGACATCGCCGGCGCCATCTACACGCCGAGTGAAGAAGTGGGCGATTGTCATCGCTTTTGCCTCTCGCTGGCCCATCTGTTGCAAGGGAAGGGCAATGTGTCGATGCGGTTTGGCACACGTGTCACTGGATTGATGACATCGGGCGTCCAGGTGGTGGGCGTGAGGACGACCGATGACGAGGTGCGCGCGGACGCGGTGATCGTCGCGGGCGGCATCGGCAGCGTGCCGCTGCTGCGTCCGCTCGGCGTACGGCCGATGCTGTGGCCGCTCAAGGGCTACAGCATCACGGTGCCGATCGCCGATGGCGCCCGGGCGCCGCATATCAGCGTGACGGACTTCGCCAACAAGATCGTCTACGCGCGCATCGGCAATACGCTGCGCGTGGCCGGCATGGCGGATCTGGTGCGCGGCGGGCCGACCATCGACCGCGAGCGCGCGCAGACACTGGTCGCCCAGACCCGCGCCGTGTTTGGCGGCGTGGCCAATGGCGCCGGCCTCGATGCTCTGCAGCCCTGGGCGGGCCTGCGCCCGGCCACGCCGGACGGCCTGCCGCTGGTCGGCCCGTCGCGCCTGCCGGGCCTGTGGCTGAACCTGGGCCATGGCGCGCTCGGGTTCACGCTGGCGATGGGCAGCGCGGGGATGCTGGCGGACCAGTTGGCCGGCCGCGCGCCGGCCATCGGCGCAGAAGATTTCAGTGCGGCGCGGGCCTGACCGGCGCACAACGGGTGTTGAAGTTTGTAGTACGGAAGTGGGATTGCCTCGAGCTGATTAAACCAAGCCCCATCAAGGAGCGAAAACCATGAAGTCACTGCGTGTCCGTCTGACCCCTACCTGCCTGTCCACCCGCCTGCTGGCCGCCGCCGTGCTGGCCTGCGCTGCCGCCGGCGCGCACGCCGCCGATGGCGATACGCTCAAGAAGATCAAGGACACCGGCGTGATCTCGCTCGGCTACCGCGAGTCGTCGATTCCGTTCTCGTACACGGACGGCAAGGAGGTCATGGGCTACTCGCACGAGATCCTGTTGCAGATCGTCGACAAGATCAAGACGACGCTGAACATGCCGAACCTGCAGGTCAAGCTGACGCCGATCACCTCGCAGAACCGCATCCCACTGATGCAGAACGGTACGATCGACATCGAATGCGGCAGCACGACCAACAATCTCGAGCGCCAGAAGCAGGTGGCCTTCTCGAACAGCCTGTTCGTCTACGGTATCAAGATGCTGACCAAGAAGGACTCGGGCGTGACCGACTTCGCCCAGCTCAAGGGCCGCAACGTGGTCACCACGGCCGGCACCACGGGCGAGCGCCTGCTGGTCAAGATGAACGGCGAGCAGGGCATGAACATGAACCTGACCAGCGCCAAGGACCATGGCCAGGCGTTCCTGATCCTGGAGACGGGCCGTGCGGTAGCCTTCGTGATGGACGAGCCGCTGCTGTACGGCGAGCGCACCAAGGCCAAGAACGCGAGCGAATGGGTTGTGGCCGGCGAGCCGCTCCAGACCGAGAACTACGCGTGCATGTTCCGCAAGGACGACGCCTCGTTCAAGAAGCTGGCCGATGGCGTGGTGTCGGACCTGATGCTGAGCGGCCGTGCCGACAAGCTGTACACGAAGTGGTTCCAGTCGCCGATTCCGCCGCGCAACATCAATATGAACTACCCGCTGTCGCCGGACATGAAGGCGCTGTTCGCGGCGCCGAACGACAAGGCGTTCCAGTAAGCAGGGAGGGACTGGCGGCGCCGCGGTCCGCCCCGCCCGGCCCCTGGGTGCGGTGGCGGATCGGTTATATAGCCATAATGAATCGTTATTTCGCGTTTGATAGTGTTTGCGGTAGTGTGGAGCCCGTTATAGGCTCTTAGGAGCCTCCGGTTCGCCCCCAAAAGGGGCAGCCGGCCTGATCCGCCTCTCACACTGGAGAATTTATGCGCTCGATTCGTACTGGCTTGCTCAAATCCCTGTTGGCTTCCGCGCTGCTGGCTGGCGTTGCCGGTTTCACGGCCACGGCCGCCAGCGCCGCCGATCTGCTCGACACGGTCAAGCAAGCCGGCGTGCTCAAGATTGGCGTGGAAGGCACGTACCCGCCGTTCGGTTATCGCGGCGCGAAGAACGAACTCGAGGGCTTCGACGTGGACGTGGCGCGCGCCATCGCCGGCAAGCTCGGCGTGAAGCCGGAGTTCGTGACCACCGAATGGAGCGCGATCATCGCCGGCCTGCAGGCGGGTAAGTTCGACATCATCGTCAACCAGGTCGCGGTCACGCCGCAGCGCAAGCAGACCCTCGATTTCTCCACGCCCTACGTCTATTCGGCAGCCCAGTTGATCCAGCGCAAGGACGACAAGCGCGAGTTCAAGTCGCTGGACGACCTGAAGAGCCACAAGCTGGGCGTCAGCCTGGGCAGCAACTACAACGAACTGGCCAAATCGGTGGCCGGCATCGACGTGAAGACCTATCCCGGCGCGCCTGAGTACCTGCGCKACCTGGCCTCGCAGCGGATCGACGCGGCGCTCAATGACAGGCTGATGGTCAACTACCTGATCAAGAACGCCAACCTGCCGCTGCGCCCGGGCGCCGTGGTGCCCGGCGCCAATACCGAGGTCGCCATCCCGTTCCGCAAGGACAATCCGAAGTTCGCCCAGGCCATCGACAAGGCGCTGGAAGACCTGCGCAAGGACGGCACGCTGGTGAAGCTGTCGACCAAGTGGTTCGGCTCGGATGTGACCAAGGCGCCGAAGTAAGCGGACAGGGTTGCGCCCCCCGCCGGGCCAACCCGCTCCCAGCCCGTACCAGCAAGGCCGGCTCCCGAGAGTCGGCCTTTTTTTTCCGCGGCCGGATCACGTATGATCCCGGCATTCCGGATTCCTGACCCGCCCCTGCCATGTCCGCCCTCGCCCTCGTGATGGATTCGCTGCCCGTGCTGTTGCAGGGCGCCCTGCTCACGCTGAAGTTCGCCGTGCTGTCGATGGCGTTCGGCCTGGTGATTGGTATTGTGGTCGCGCTGATGGGCATTAGCCATGCGCCGATTCTCAAAATGGTGGCGCGCGTGTACGTCAGCATCATGCGCGGCACGCCGCTGCTGGTGCAGATCTTCGTGGTCTATTACGGGCTGCCGAGCGTGGGCATTGCGCTCGAGCCGACCCCGGCCGGCGTGCTGACCCTGAGCCTCAACGTGGGCGCCTATCTGTCGGAAAGCATGCGCGGCGCCATCCTCGGGATTGCGCGCGGGCAGTAGATGGCGGCCTACAGCCTGGGCCTGACGCCCATCCAGACGCTGCGCTACATCGTCGGGCCGCAGGCGCTGCGACTGGCCGTGCCGAGCCTGTCCAACAGCCTGATCAGCCTGATCAAGGACACCTCGCTGGTGTCGGTGATCACCGTGACCGAGTTGCTGCGCACCGCGCAGGAAATCATCGCCGCCACCTACCAGCCGCTGCCGCTCTACCTGGCGGTGGCGGTCATCTACTGGATCCTGAGTACCGGGCTATCGGTGTTGCAGCGCGTGCTGGAGCGCCGGCTCTCGCTGCCGGGTCGGCACTGAAGGCGAGGGGCTAGGCGGCGGAGGAGGGCGCCGGTGGCGGCTTGGGGACCTCGACCTGGAGGGGCTGCCCCGTCTCCAGCAGCGTCTTGAGTMCGGCGAGGATCATCGGCCAGCCGTTGCGGCCACCTTGCAGGATCTGCTCGTCMACCGGCTCGCGATGGGTCTCGCTCACGGTCAGCCGCACCGCCTGCCCCAGCGCATCCACCTGCCAAGTGACCACCACCTCGGGTAACTCGCGGAAGGCCTCGAGCCACTCCACGCGCCACGTCACCGAGAGCCGGTAGGGCGGCTCGGCCAGCAGCACCACGCCCTGCGAGTCCACCCGCCCGTCGTCCATGCGCAGCACGAACGGGCTGCCCACCTGCCAGTCAGACTCCACGCGCCGCCCGAAGAAATACTGTTCGCTCTGCGCGGGCTCCGTCAGCGCGGACCAGACCTGCTCGGGTGTGGCGGCGATGTAGGTGACCACTACGGTCTGCGGCGATTGCATGGCAAGCCTCCTCTGGATGAGACCGGCGGGGCAGGGCGGTCATCGGAGCGATGGTGACAGTAATGTGGCACCTGCAACCGTTTCGATGCAAGTGGACGCACAAGAAAAAAGGCCGGCTCCTGGGAGCCGGCCTTCGCACGGACGCACAAAGGTGCGCGTTACTGTTCCGCGATGCGCTGGGCGATGTGCCCGAGTGCCTCTTCCACCTGATCCACCAGGATCAGGCACAGGTCGCCMGGCTTCAGGTGCCCCAGCGCGGTGTCGATCGCCAGGAACTCGCCCCGGATCTCCTCCACGTGCTGGGTGCGCTGTGCGCCTTCCAGCCCTTCGCGCAGCAGCGCCAGTACCTCGCCGTCCTCGCGGCCGCGCTGGCACTGGTCCTGATACAGCACCACCTCGTCGAACACGCCGCCCAGGATCTGGGTTTGCCGGCGGATGTCCACGTCGCGACGATCGCCCGCGCCGCTGATCACCACCACGCGGCGGTCGCCCTTCATGGATTCCACCGCATTGCACAATGCCTGGATGGCATCCGGATTGTGGCCGTAGTCGGCGATCAGGGTGGCGCCCCGGTAGTCGAACACGTTGAAGCGGCCCGGCGCCGTGGCGGCGTCGTTGACGAAGGTAGCCAGCCCGCGACGGATCACGGCCCAGTCCACGCCCAGCGCCCAGGCGGCGGCGATCGATGACATCGCGTTTTCCACCTGGAAGCCGATGCTGCCGTTGCGCGTCAGCGGGATGTCCGCCAGCGCGATGCGCACCTGGGTCTCGCCCTCGCACGCCACGATCTCGTCGCCCTCGACGAACACCACGCGCTTGCCCTGTGCGCGATGCAGCGCCATCGTCGGCAGCCCGGCATCCTGCGCGAAGAACGTCACCGTGCCGGGGCAGGCGTCGGCCATGCGCGTCACCATCGGATCCGCGGCGTTCAGCACAGCCATGCCATGCGGCGCCACGTTCTGGACGATCACGCTCTTGAGCACGGCCAGGTCTTCCACGGTGCTGATATAGGACAGCCCCAGGTGGTCGCCTTCGCCCACATTGGTCACCACGGCCACGTCGCAGCGGTCGAAGGCCAGGCCCTCGCGCAGCAGGCCGCCGCGCGCGGTCTCGAACACGGCGGCGTCGACGTCCGGATGCAGCAGCACGTTGCGCGCGCTGCGCGGACCGCTGCAGTCGCCGGTGTCGATGCGCTCGCCCCGGATATACACGCCATCGGTGCCGGTCATGCCCATGCGCAGGCCGCTCGTGGCCAGCAGGTGGGTGATCAGGCGCACGGTGGTGGTCTTGCCGTTGGTGCCGGACACCGCCACCACGGGAATACGGCCATCGTCGCCATCGGCGAACATGGTTGAGACGATGGCCTCGCCCACGGCGCGGCCCTTGCCGAACGACGGCTGCAGGTGCATGCGCAGGCCCGGCGCGGCGTTGACTTCGACGATGCCGCCGGCCTGTTCCTCGAACGGCTTGAGCATGGTCTCGCACACGGCGTCCACGCCGCAGATGTCGAGGCCCACCATCTGGGCTGCGGCCACGGCGCGCGCGGCGATGTCCGGGTGGACGTCGTCGGTCACGTCGGTGGCGCTGCCGCCCGTCGACAGATTGGCGTTATTGCGCAGCACCACGCGCGTGCCGTTGGCGGGCACCGAGTCGGCGGTCAGGTGCTGCTTGGCCAGCGTTGCCAGCGCGATATCGTCGAAGCGGATCTTGGTCAGTGACGTGGCATGGCCCTCGCCCCGGCGCGGGTCGCGGTTCACTTCCTCCACGAGCTGGCGCACGGTGTGCACGCCATCGCCAATCACCTGCGGCGGATCGCGGCGCGCGGCGGCCACCAGGTGCTTGCCCACCACCAGCAGGCGGAAATCGTGACCGGGGATGTAGCGTTCCACGAGCACGTCCGAGGAGATGTCGGCCGCCACTTCGTAGGCCGTCATCACTTCTTCGCGCGTGCGGATGCGCRCCGCCACGCCCTTGCCCTGGTTGCCGTCGCGCGGCTTGACCACCACCGGCCCGTTGATGGCCTGCGCGGCGGCCCAGGCTTCCTCGGCGCTGCGCACCGAGCGGCCCAGCGGCACCGGCACGCCGGCGGCGTGCAGCAGACTCTTGGTCAGGTCCTTGTCCTGCGCGATGGACTCCGCCACGGCGCTGGTCATGTCGGTCTCGGCGGCCTGGATGCGGCGCTGCTTGCTGCCCCAGCCGAACTGGACCATCGACCCCTGCGTGAGGCGGCGATACGGAATGCCACGCGCCACGGCGGCGTAGACGATGGAGCCGGTGCTCGGCCCCAGCCGCACGTCCTCGTCCAATTCGCGCAGGCGGTGCAGCGCGTCGTCGAGGTCGAAGAGCTTGTCGTCGCGGGCCGCCAGGCATAGCTGTTCAGCGAGTTCGAAGGCGAGCCGGCCGACTTCCTCCTCGCTGTACTGCACCACTACCTGATACGTGCCGGGCTCCACGGTGGGCGCGGTGTTGCTGAAGGTGACCGGGCAGCCGGCGGAGGCCTGCAGGCCGAGTGCGGCGGCTTCCAGCGCGTGGGCCATCGACGGCGTACCGGCCTCGTCGTCAGGACGGAGCGGGCCGATGGCAGGGAAGCGCGCGCGCAGGCGGTCTTCGAAGCCGGGCAGGTCGGCCAGCAGGTGCGAGGTGTCCGAGCAGGCCACGATGGCCTCGATGCCAGTGTGGCGGCACCAGAGATTCGGGCCGCGCAGGGCCCGGATACGGGAGACTTCCATAGTATTTCCGTTATTTTTCTGGCCGAGCCATCAGGCGCGGCGGCCGCTACGGCCGACCCACTGGTGTACCTGCTCGACAGTGCCCTCGGGCGAGCCCTCGTCGCACTGGATGACCAGCAGGTCGCCGGCCACCAGTTGCGAGAGCGCGGTCTCGATGGCGGCGCGGCGAGCGCCTTCGTCGATGATCTTGGTCACGCGGCGGCCTTCGTACAGCCCCTTCTTGACCAGCGCGCGGGCCTCGGCATCGGGCAGGTCGCGCTTCACGCTCTGGTCCTCGCAGAGGAACACGCGGTCGAACGCGGCACCGATGATCTTGCCGTGGCTGACGAGGTCCTCGTCCCGGCGCTGCACGCCGGCGCCGAACACCAGCATGCGGCGCTCGGCGGGGAAGCGGTCGAGCGCGGCGGCCAGCGCCGTCAGCGCGGGCGCGTTGTGCGCGTCATCGACGATCACCGTGGCGCCCTGGCGTTCGAACAGCGTGAAGCGGCCCGGCACGTCCACCTGGCCAACGTCGAACGTCACCACGCCGGCGCGGATCAGGTCGTTGGAAATGCCCAGCGCCCAGCCCGTGGCCACGGCCGCCAGCACGTTCTCGATCTGGAACGCCACGCGGCCCGCATAGGTCAGCGGAATGGCCGACACATCGGTCAGCGGCATCTCGCTCTGGCCGGTGGCCATCACGACCTTGCCTTCGCGTACGAACACCGCTCGCTTGCCCGCCGCCCGGTGCGCGGCAATCGCCGGCAGGTCGGCGGTGAGGCCGAAGAAGATCACATCGCCATCGCACAGCTCGGCCATCTCCACCAGCCGCGCATCGCCGGCGTTGAGCACCGCCACGCCGTTGTTGAGCACCACGTCCACCTGGGTGCGCAACACGTTGTACATGCGGTCCTCGTCCTCGACGTAGTAGTCGCCGAGGTGGTCCGGCTGGGCGAAGTTGGTCACCACGCCAACCTGGCAACGGTCGTACGGCAGGCCCTGCGACAGGATCATGCCGCTGTCGTTCTCGAACACGGCCGCTTCCACGGCGCGGTTCATCAGGATGCGATGGCCGGCTTCCCAGTTGGCGCGGTCGCCGGTCTCCACCTGGCGGCGGTCCAGGAACAGGCCGTCGCTGCAGGCCAGCCCGGTGTGCTTGCCCGAAAGTTGCAGCAGGCGCGCCACGAGCTTGGCCACCACGGTCTTGCCGTTGTTACCGGTGATGCCGACCACGGGGATGCGGCCGTCATCGGCGCTGCCATCCTTCGCGGCGGGGAACAGATGGTCGATGATGGCGGGGCCCACGGGGCGCGGCGTGCCGTCGGCCGGCTTGATGTGCATCAGCAGGCCCGGGCCGGCGTTCACCTCGACGATGGCGCCGCGCTGGTCGGCCAGCGGACGCGAGATGTCCTCGGCCACGAGGTCCACCCCGGCAATGTCCAGCCCCACCACGCGCGCGGCCAGCGCGGCATGCGCGGCCACGCTCGGGTGCACGCGGTCGGTCACGTCGAAGGCGACGTTGCCGTTGCGCTGGATCAGGATGGTCTTGCCGGCGGGTGCCACGGAATCGCCATCTACCAGGCCCTGGCGCTTCAGTTCCAGCCGTGCGGCGGAATCGAGCCGCACGCGGTTCAGCGGATGGTCCTCGGTGCTGCCCCGGCGCGGATCGGAGTTGATCTGCGAATCGATCAGTTCGTCGATGGTCGAGGTGCCGTCGCCCACGACGCTGGCCGTCTCGCCCATCGCCGCCGCCACGAGCCGGCCGCCCACCACCAGCAGGCGGTGTTCGTTGCCCGGCACGAAGCGCTCGACGATCACGCCGTTGCCTTCGTCGATGGCCACCGAGTAGGCGGTTTCCACTTCCTCGCGCGTCATCAGGTTGGTGAACACGCCGCGGCCATGGTTGCCGTCGTACGGCTTGACCACCACCGGCACGCCGATGCGCTCGGCGGCGTCCCAGGCGTCCTCGGGGCTCTCGACCATGCGGCCTTCCGGTACCGGCACGCCGCAGGATTCCAGCAGCGTCTTGGTCAGGTCCTTGTCGCGCGAGATCGATTCGCCGATGGCGCTGGTCCGGTCGGTCTCGGCGGTCCAGATGCGGCGCTGGCGCGCCCCGTAGCCAAGTTGAACCAGATTGCCGTCGGAGAGTCGGATGGAGGGGATGTCGCGGTCATCGGCGGCATCGACGATGCAGGCGGTGCTCGGGCCGAGGCAATGTTCGTCGACCAGGCGGCGCAGGTTGTCCACGGCGTCGGGTACGTCGAACGGGCGGTCCTCGATGGCGGCCATGACCAGATCACGGGCGGTGAACAGCGCGGCGCGCGTCACCTCCTCGTGCCAGGCCCGGACGATCACCTTGTAGACGCCCCGCACGGGGGTCTCGCGGGCCTTGCCGAAGCCGCCCGGCATGCCGGCCAGGTTCTGCAGTTCAAGCGTCACGTGCTCGAGGATGTGGCCGGGCCACGTCCCTTCCTTGAGCCGCTGCAGGAAGCCGCCGCGCTCGCCAATGCTGCAGCGATGCTCGATCAGCGACGGGAGCCAGGCCGACAGGCGCTCGTAGAACCCCGGGATCTTGTTGGAGGGGAAATCCTCCAGTTCGCCGATATCAACCCATGCCTCCAGCACTGGCCGATATGTCCACATATTCGGGCCGCGCAGCGACATGACATCGAAAATCTCAATGTCCTTCTTTTTCATTGATTTAGCTTGAGGCAGTGGGCGAATGCCCGAGAAATGGGAGCCTAACCTTTCAGTAACGTTTCAACGGCATCAGGGTTGACCCCTGAAGTCCGGAAGACGTTGTGCAGCGCACCAGGCGCCCCGTTTGTTTGCGTTATGTATACTTGCGGGCAAAATCGCGGGCCGCCAGCCGGCTTCCCGCCTAAATTGTTTCAAGTTATGTCCGTGTCTACCCTGTTGTGGACTCACCGCGGACGCATTTCGCGCCAATAATGACCCAATCCTCCCCGTCCGTCCCAATCCCCTCCGGCCCGCAAGGTCGTTGGGGCGCCGAGATCGGCACGAGCCTGCAGCCCGGTGAAACCGTGCTGGCTGGCCTTGACCTGGACCTGGACGCAAGGCTGCATTTTACCCAAGGGTGGCTGGTTGTGACCGACCGCCGGCTGATTGCCCGGGGGGGCGGTGAAAAAAACATCGTCGACTGGGAAATTACGCCTGCCTTGACGCTGACCCATGGCGACCACGCCGGGGTTGGCTCGCTGGAACTGGCCGACGGCCGCGCCCGGCTGGGGAGCTGGCGCTACACGCTTGGTTACAATCCCGACGCCCTGCGGCTGGCCGATCAGTTCGAAGCCCGCCGCGCGCTGCTCGCCACCGGCCAGGCCGCCGTGCCGGCCGACGACGATGTCTGCCCCACCTGCAAGGCCCCGCTGCCCCCCGGCGAGGACGTCTGCCCCCAGTGCAGCCGCGACCTCGAGACCCCGCCATCCACCTGGGCGCTGCTGCGCCTGTGGCGCTTCGCACGGCCCTACCAGTGGGAGCTGCTGGCCGGCTTCCTGCTGACCCTGCTCGGCACCGCCGCCACGCTGGTGCCGCCGTACCTGACCATGCCGCTGATGGACAAGGTGCTGATTCCGTACCAAAACGGCGTGCCGATCGACTATGAGCGCGTCAAGATGTACCTGGCCGGGCTGCTCGGCGCCGCGCTGGTGGCGTGGAGCCTGGGCTGGGCGCGGACGTATCTGCTGGCGCGTGTATCCGAGCGTATCGGCGCCGATCTGCGCACAACAACGTACGAACACCTGCTAAAACTGTCGCTCGAATATTTCGGTGGCAAGCGCACGGGCGACCTGATGGCCCGTATCGGCTCCGAAAGCGACCGCATCTGCGTCTTCCTGTCGCTCCACCTGCTCGATTTCGCAACCGATGTGCTGATGATCGTCATGACGGCCATCATCCTCATCTCGATCAATCCCTGGCTGGCGCTGGTGACGCTGGTGCCGCTGCCGTTCATCGCCTGGATGATCCACCTCGTGCGGGACCGCCTGCGTCACGGCTTTGAGAAGATCGACCGCATCTGGTCCGAGATCACCAATGTGCTGGCCGACACGATTCCCGGCATCCGCGTGGTCAAGGCCTTCGCCCAGGAAAAGCGCGAGGTCGACCGCTTTCGCGAGGCGAACAAGCACAATCTGGCCGTCAACGATCGCGTCAATGCCGTCTGGTCGCTGTTCACGCCTACGGTGACGCTGCTGACCGAAGTGGGCCTGCTGGTGGTCTGGATCTTCGGCATCTGGCAGGTCAGCCACGACGCCATCACGGTCGGCGTGCTGGTCGCCTTCCTGACCTATATCAGCCGTTTCTACACGCGGCTGGATTCGATGAGCCGGATCGTGTCGGTCACGCAGAAGGCTGCCGCCGGCGCCAAGCGGATCTTCGACATCCTGGACCATGTGTCGAGCGTGCCCGAGCCGCAGCGCCCGGTGCATCTCGATAAGGTGGAGGGCGCCATCGAACTGCGCGACCTCGGCTTCCGCTACGGCAACCGCGCGGTGATCCGCGGCCTGAACCTGTCGATCCGGCCGGGCGAGATGATCGGGCTGGTCGGCCACAGCGGCTCGGGCAAGAGCACGCTTGTCAATCTGATCTGCCGCTTCTACGATGTGTCCGAAGGCGCGATCCGCGTGGATGGCATCGACATCCGCTCGCTGCCGGTGTCGGAGTTCCGCCGCCATATCGGACTGGTACTACAAGAGCCGTTCCTGTTCTTCGGCACGATTGCCGACAACATCGCCTACGGCAAGCCCGACGCCACGCGCGAAGAAATCGTCGCCGCAGCGCGGGCCGCGCATGCGCACGAGTTCATCCTGCGCCTGCCGCACGGCTATGACTCGCTGGTAGGGGAGCGCGGGCAAGCGCTGTCCGGCGGGGAGCGCCAGCGCATCTCCATCGCACGCGCGCTGCTGATCAATCCGCGCATCCTGATCATGGACGAGGCCACGTCGTCGGTGGACACCACCACGGAGAAGGAGATCCAGAAGGCGCTGGATAACCTCGTGCAGGGACGTACGACCATTGCGATCGCGCACCGGTTGTCCACGCTGCGGAAGGCCGATCGCCTCGTGGTGATGGATCGCGGACAGATTGTCGAAGTCGGCAATCACGACGAACTGCTCGCGCGCGAAGGCGCCTACTACAAGCTCTACCAGGCGCAGGCGCGCAATGTCGATGCCGATGCAGACCTGCCCAGCGCGGGCGAACGCCTCGATACGGAGGCCGTCAATGCGCAGTGATTCTTCAGGTGATTCGATTTCTCGGCAAACCGCTATGCAGACGCCCGATTACACGTTGTCCCGCAACCCGTTCGGCAAGCTCGTTCTGACGACGGCCGACGGCACGGCGCACGAGGGCGTGGTGCCTGTGCGCGCCTTCCCGATTGCCGCGCCCGACGACGGTGTCGGCTTGATCAGTACCGATGGCCGCGAATTGGCGTGGATTCCGCGCCTCGATACCCTGCCGGCGCCGATGCGTGCCCTGATCGAGTCCGAACTGGCCGCGCGCGAGTTCATGCCGGAAATTCGTAGCATTGTGGGTGTGTCCACCTATGCCACGCCGAGCGTCTGGACGGTGCGGACGGATCGTGGCCAGACCGACCTCGTGCTGCGCGGCGAAGAGGACATTCGTCGACTGACCGGCAGCACGCTGCTGATCTCCGACAACCACGGCATTCATTACCTGATTCGCGACCTGTCCGCGCTCGACAAACCCAGCCGCAAAATACTCGATCGCTTTCTTTGATTTATAGTCTTGTTCGCGCAAGCAAAAACGGCACGCCCTCGGGCGTGCCGTTTCAATTTCCGAGGTTGGATTTAGTGCAGCATGGACGGCATATCGTCGTCTTCGTCATCCCAGTCTTCATGCATGATGGGAGACTCCGGCGCCATATCCCACACCATGGAATGGAAACGCGGCGTGAACCATTCGCGGAACATGGCCAGGGACATATTCTCGGGCCACATGGAATCATCAAACCATTCGCCCAACATGAATTCGAAGAACGCCTGCCAGCGCTTTTCCACCCAGCGCATAGCAGTCTCCGGGGAATCCGCCACTTCCGACGGCAACAGAAAGACGCTGGCGTCGTCGCGGACGTCCTCGAGCGACAGGCCCGGCACGGGCTCCGGGTCGACGGCCTTGATCCAGTCCAGGAACGGCTGCTCGGGCAGCAGCATGACCATGGAGCGGTTGAGGGTGAAGCGGGGGTGGTCGGTCATGGAGTTGGGCAGGAAGAGGCGGGCGTCCATTGTAGCCCCGTGCGGCCAAGGGACCCATGCGTTATCTCGTGTCCTGGAGGAAGGCTTCAGGAAAATGGCAAATCTGCCGATATCCATGGGATCTGGCATTGGAGATTGGCAATGAGCCTCACATTCCAAGCGCCCGGTGAGGCGGTCGCCCAGACGGCGACGGAGCGCTTTGCCGAGGCGGAGAAGCACGAAGACCGGCAAGTGCGCTGGGCTGCGCAGGCGGCCATCGCGCTGGATTCCGGCGATATGTACCTGGTAGGCCTGGTGCTGTTCAAGGCCATCCAGGAGTACGGCATGGAAGCGTTTGCCGACCTCAGCGGGCAGGCCCCGGGCCGCCTGCAGCGGCTGTGGATGCCGGGCGTGTTGGTATCAGTGAACGAGGCCTCCCAACTGTTCGGCCTGCTTGGCGTGCACGTAGCGCTGGACCGCTTCTATGCCGCGCGCCTGGCAGCGAGCCAGCCGGCGGAATCGGTGCACTGAGCGGCTTTGTCGCCGTGAGCCTGACGAAGAGCATGTACCAGAAAAATACCTGCACCCAGGTGGATAACAGCGTCGCGTACATATCCTGGAAAAACTGCATGACCAGTGGGAACAGGGTCGCCGAATAAATAAAAACCCAAGGCCCGCCGCGGTTGCGCATCAGGCGGAACAAGGTGAAGTGCAGTGCCGCCGAGGCCACAGCGAATCCCACCACGCCCGCCGCCCCAAAATCGCGAAAATACGGATCCAGGACCGTGAATACGTTTACGCGATCCGGCACGTGCACATAATCACGTATCAGCGGCAGTGATTCGAATTCGATCCCTGCCAGCTTGGTAAGCAAAATCTGGAAAAATCGCAGCGAATAACCGCCCAGC
Source organism: Cupriavidus sp. 05T42 (assembly GCF_056396345.1). Lineage (NCBI taxonomy): Bacteria > Pseudomonadati > Pseudomonadota > Betaproteobacteria > Burkholderiales > Burkholderiaceae > Cupriavidus > Cupriavidus sp. 05T42. Next base: position 18,837 of record NZ_JBFTLH010000029.1, on the reverse strand, counting down.
GCCAGCGGTTCCGTGTTGCCGTCAGCCACCACGGCCATCGCCATCGTTGGTGACAGCACGTAGACTTTCAGCATCTTCAGGATGCTCTCCGCGTTAGCCGTCAGCGTGGCATGGTGATCCAATCCCTTGCGCGTGAGCAGCGCCACGACAATGAACGAAGCGAGCAACATGACGCTCAGGATGACGGCGCCGCGTAGCTTGAGCTTGCCCGTGGAGATCAGCGGGAAAGCCAGGAAGCAGAACATCATCAGAAAGAACGTCCTGCCCGTGCAGAGGAATGCCATGGCAACCGCGGAGCCGACGCTGACGATCAAGTCCAACACGCCCTTTCGCGTTGCCACAAACTGCACCAGACGAATCGACGCCACGACGAAAGCCAGCGGGACGAAATAGGCCAGCAGACCGTATCCGCCGGCTCCCTCCTCGATCAAGGCGGTGCGTAGCGCGATATAGCCAGTTCTGGATAAGATGCTGCCTCCGGCCAGTTGCGTTGCTTTCAGATAGAGCAGGGGCACCACTGCCAGGACCGCCCACTGCGCCCATGCCAGGCAGTAAATGCGGTAGTCCATTTCCACGCTCGCGGGGGCGCAGCGCTTGCCCCGTGTTGCGGCGACCGCGAACGCGAGATACACGCAAAGCATGGTCGCCAACAACTGCCAGATGTATGGGGATGTGGGAGAGAAGCTCCCGCGTGTTGCCATCAGCCCGACTGTGATGCACAGCCACAAGCTGAAGAAAATGCTGAATGGATTACCTGGCCCGAGCTTGCCGGCAACCGAAATGGCAAGACCGATCAACGCGAGCAAGGCACAAATGGCGAGCATGTCGTTGTTGTGGACGCTGGTTGGCGGGCAGATTCAAAGATAGTGCACGCTGCGTGGCCATGCATGCGGCGCCTGACAAGCGAGCGAATGGCTCCGCCAGCTTCGCTCGTTGCCGAAGCGTCTGAAGGCCATTCCATGGGGACATTTTCGGCTGATATAGCCGGATGGGGTATAGGTCGCGGTCCTACAGCGACGCGTCGTTGCGGCAACAAAAAACCCGCGAAGCAGAGTGCTGTCGCGGGTTTTTCGCCTTCCGAATACAACGACGGACTAAATACTGGTGGAGCCGGCGGGAATCGAACCCGCGTCCGCAAGCCCTCCACAGAGAGTTCTACATACTTAGTTCTGTCATTTGTTTTAACCGCCGCATCGCGGACGAACACGCTCTACGACGGCGAGTCACTAGGTTTTCGTCCTCGGGCCCGTGACACTCCCGAAGCTTATCTGACGTAAATGACCTCGCCAGTTCTTGCGAACCCTAGCCCGTCAGCGAGCCAGTGCGAGGACGGCTAGCCCTTAGGCAGCCAGTGCGTAACGTTCGTCGTTAGCAGTTATTACATTCCCATTGATTAACGAGGTGACGGGTCCTCGGTATGCCCTCCACTGCTTCGCAACCCACGTCGAAACCAGGTCGGCCCCAGTGTGAAGATGTAGGAGACGGATTGTACTCGCTTTGGCTGCCTGCCGGGGGCTTCAGTTCCCGAACAGCGCCAGCAACTCGGCCGGGTGACGGATCAGGTAGTCCGCGCCCCAGGCTTCGGGCGGCTCGCCGTCGCCACAGTAGCCGTACGCGGCGGTCACCGTGGCCATGCCGGCCGCTTTGCCGGCCTGGATGTCGCGCAGGTCGTCACCCACATACAGGCAGCGTGCCGGTGCCACGCCGCTGACCTCGGCTGCATGCAGCAGCGGGGCGGGGTGGGGTTTGGCATGCGCGGTGGTGTCGCCGCTGACCACAGCCGAGGCGCGCGGCGCAAGGCCGATCGCGGCCACCAGCGGCACCGTGAAGCGGGCGATCTTGTTGGTCACGATGCCCCAGCGGATGCCGGCGGCTTCCAGCCGGGCCAGCACCTCGTCCATGCCGTCGAACAGGCGGGTGTGCACCGCGATGTCGGCCTCGTAGTAGTCGAGGAAGGTATCGCGCAGGGCGGGGAAGTCGGGGTCCTCGGGCGACTTGCCGAACGCCGCGCCGATCAGGCCGCGCGCGCCGTGCGAAGCCACCGGGCGCAACTTCTCATAGGCCACGGGCGGCAGGCCGCGCTCCACCACGAGCCGGTTGGCGGCTGCGGCGAGGTCAGGGGCTGTGTCGGCGAGCGTGCCGTCGAGATCGAAAAATACCGCGTCGAAGGTGCGCATGATTCAGTCCGCCGCCTTCGGCGCCGTCTTGCGGAAGGCCATCATGTAGTTGACGCCCGTGTCATGGCCGAGCGAGTACGTCTGCGACAACGGGTTGTAGGTCATGCCGCGCATCTCGATCAGGTCCAGCCCGGCCTGGCGCGCGAAGCGGGCCATTTCCGATGGCGTGATGAACTTCTCGTAGTCGTGGGTGCCGCGCGGCAGCATGTTCAGCACGTATTCGGCGCCGACGATGGCCAGCAGGTAGGCCTTGAGGTTGCGGTTGATCGTCGAGAAGAAGACGTAGCCGCCCGGGCGGACCAGTGTCGTGCAGGCGCGCACGATGGAGGCGGGGTCGGGCACGTGCTCGAGCATTTCCATGCAAGTCACCACGTCCACGCTGCCGGGGATGCGCGCGGCGAGGTCCTCGACGGCGACTTCCTCGTAGGTGACCGGCACGCCGGACTCCAGGCTATGCAGGTCCGCTACCTTGAGTGCCTTGGTAGACAGATCGATGCCGCGCACGGTGGCGCCAAGGCGCGCCATGCTTTCGGACAGGATGCCGCCTCCGCACCCAACGTCGATCACCTGTTTGCCGGGCAGGCGCGCGATGCCGTCGATCCAGCCCAGGCGCAGCGGGTTCAGGTCGTGGAGCGGCTTGAACTCGCTGTTCGGGTCCCACCAGCGGTGGGCCAGCTCGCTGAACTTGTCGATCTCTTTCGGATCGGCGTTGCGACCGGTGGGGCTGCCAGCGGGGGAAAGGGTGGAGGTTTGCGACATCGTCAAAGGAGTGAGGTCCCRGGCGCACGGCCCGAAACCTGAGTGCGGAGAGAAGCGTCCGGCAACTGTACCAAAAATAGCGGGCAAAAAAAAAGCCCAGCTTGCGCTGGGCTTTCTTCATCGGAGAGGATCCGATTAACGTGCGCTGCGGGTGCCGACCACTTCGACTTCCACGCGACGGTTCGGCTGCTGGCAGGCGATCTGTGCCGTGCGGTTGCCCTTGCACGACTTCGGATCCACCTTCAGCTGGCGCTTGCCCTTGCCTTCGGTGTACACGCGGTTGGCTTCCACGCCCTTGCTCACCAGGTAAGCCTTGACGGATTCAGCACGACGGATCGACAGGCGATCGTTGTACTTGTCCGAACCGAACGCGTCGGTGTGGCCCACGGCGATGATCACTTCGAGGGTGATGCCTTGCAGCTTCGAGACCAGGTMGTCCAGCTTGGCCTTGCCTTCGGGCTTCAGAACAGCCTTGTCGAAGTCGAACAGGGTGTCAGCTGCGAAAGTGACCTTCTCGCTCGACACAACCGGAGGAGCCACCGGGGTCGGTGCCTGGGCCGKAGCAGCAGCCGGAGCCAGTGCGCCATCGCACAGGGCATTGGCCGTTGCCGGGGTCCAGGAGCTGTCGCGCCAGCAGAGCTCGTTCGTGCCATTCTTCCACACGTACTCGCTCGTACCGTTGCCCCAGTTGTCGTTCACAGCCTTCTTTTCATAGGGGACGGACTGGGCTTGAGCGGATGCAGCCATTACTGCGGTAGCTGCAACGAGCGCGAGCTTGGCAAATTTTTTCATATTTCTCCTCTCAGGATGAGATCACCGCAGGGTTACTGCGAGCAAATGGACGAAAACAAGTCATACATTCTTCGGAGTATAACATTCTCGATGTGGTGGATGCTCCACTTCGAACAATGTCTGGCTCTTCGCTGGGGAATTGTGCCACAAGGCTCGTTTCCTAAGAAGTAAATATATTCGATTCAACCCTGGGGTTTTAGCCCTGTGGTGTTTGTGCAACATCGCTCTTGCGGCGCCCGCAAACCCTTGTCCCGTATGGCTTGCGGGCGGTAGGCGCGGCGCTCCGGAGGGCGCTGGCGGGCCTGTTTCCGGGCCGTCCGGCKGGCGTCGGGAAGGGGTGGCGCGCGTGGTAGAATGCCATGTTGCCCGTCCTGGACAGGCGCCCCCGCCGGCGCCCCGGGACCAGGGTCTCATTCGCTAAAACCCGCCGCATAAACCAAGCCGCAATGGATCAATTCGCCAAAGAAACGCTTCCGGTTTCCCTGGAAGAGGAAATGCGCCGCTCATACCTGGATTACGCGATGAGCGTTATCGTCGGGCGTGCGCTTCCCGACGTCCGGGATGGCCTGAAACCAGTACATCGGCGCGTGCTCTTTGCGATGCATGAGCTGAATAACGACTGGAACCGGGCCTATAAGAAATCGGCCCGTATTGTCGGTGATGTGATCGGTAAGTATCACCCGCACGGCGACACCGCMGTTTATGACACGATCGTCCGCATGGCGCAGCATTTCTCGCTGCGCTACATGCTGGTGGACGGGCAGGGCAACTTCGGCTCGGTCGATGGGGATAACGCGGCAGCCATGCGTTATACCGAAATCCGCCTGTCGAAAATTGCGCATGAAATGCTCCACGATATCGACAAGGAAACTGTCGATTTCGAGCCGAACTACGACGGTTCGGAAAAAGAACCGGGTATTTTGCCGGCGCGTATTCCGAATTTGCTGATCAATGGCTCGTCGGGTATTGCGGTKGGCATGGCCACCAATATTCCGCCGCATAACCTCAATGAGGTGGTCGACGCCTGCCTGCATCTGCTGCGCAATCCCGACGCCACGGTGGATGACCTGATCGAACTGGTGCCAGCGCCCGATTTTCCGACGGCCGGCATTATCTACGGCATCCAGGGCGTGCGCGAAGGCTATCGCACGGGCCGGGGCCGCATCATCATGCGCGCCCGGACGCACTTCGAGGACATCGACCGCGGCCAGCGCCAGGCGATCATCGTCGACGAACTGCCGTACCAGGTGAACAAGCGGACGCTTCTCGAGCGCATCGCCGAGCTGGTGACCGAGAAGAAGGTCGAGGGCATTTCCGACATCCGCGACGAGTCCGACAAGTCGGGCATGCGCGTGGTGGTCGAACTGAAGCGCAACGAAGTGCCCGAGGTTGTCCTGAACAACCTATATAAGAACACCCAGCTGCAGGACACCTTCGGCATGAACATGGTGGCGCTGGTCGACGGCCAGCCGCGCCTGCTGAACCTGCGCCAGATGCTGGACGCGTTCCTGTCGCACCGGCGCGAGGTGGTCACCCGCCGCACCGTGTTCGAGCTGCGCAAGGCGCGGGAGCGCGGTCACGTGCTGGAAGGCCTGGCCGTGGCGCTGGCGAACATCGACGAGTTCATCGCGATCATCAAGGCCGCGCCGACGCCGCCGATCGCCAAGCAGGAGCTGATGGCCAAGTCGTGGGATTCGGCACTCGTGCGCGACATGCTCGCGCGTGCCGAAAGCGACACTGCCGGCGGCCGTGCCTCGTATCGTCCGGATGGCCTGCCCGCCCTGTTCGGCATGCAGCCGGACGGCCTGTACCGCCTCTCCGACGGCCAGGCGCAGGAAATCCTGCAAATGCGCCTGCAACGCCTCACGGGCCTGGAGCAGGACAAGATCGTCCAGGAATACCGTGAAGTGATGGCGGTGATCGCGGACCTGCTGGACATCCTGGCGCGTCCGGAACGTATTACGACCATCATCACCGACGAACTCGGTGCCATCCGCGCCGAATTTGGCGACGAGCGCCGTTCCACCATCGAACTGAACGCGACCGAACTCGACACCGAGGATCTGATCACGCCGCAGGACATGGTGGTCACGCTCTCGCACAGCGGCTATATGAAGAGCCAGCCGATTTCCGAATACCGCGCGCAGAAACGTGGCGGGCGCGGCAAGCTGGCGACGGCCACCAAGGAAGACGACTGGATCGACACGCTGTTCGTGGCCAACACGCACGATTACATCCTGTGCTTCTCGAACCGCGGCCGGCTGTACTGGCTCAAGGTGTACGAGGTGCCGCAGGGGTCGCGCAACTCGCGTGGCCGTCCGATCGTTAACATGTTCCCGCTGGCCGATGGCGAGAAGATCAATGTGATCCTGCCGGTGCGCCAGTTCGACGCCGAGCACTTCATCTTCATGGCCACCGCACGCGGCACGGTCAAGAAGACCGCGCTGACCGAGTTCTCGAACCCGCGCAAGGCCGGCATCATCGCCGTGGACCTGGACGAGGGCGATTTCCTGATCGGCGCCGCCGTGACCGACGGCCAGCATGACGTGATGCTGTTCTCGGACGCCGGCAAGGCCGTGCGCTTCGACGAAAACGACGTGCGTCCGATGGGCCGTCAGGCCCGCGGCGTCCGCGGCATGAACCTCGAGGAAAGCCAGGCGGTCATCGCCATGCTGGTGGCGCCGGCAGAAACTGCGGTGGCTGAATCGACGGATTCTGCCGAATCGGCGGAAGCGACCGAAGGCAGTGCGGGTTCCGAGACCGCCGTCGCGGCGGTGGGCAGCGTGCTGACCGCCACCGAGAACGGCTACGGCAAGCGCACGCCGATCTCGGAATACACTCGACATGGCCGCGGCACCAAGGGCATGATTGCGATCCAGACCAGCGAGCGCAATGGCCGCGTGGTGGCTGCCGCGCTGGTATCTCCCGAGGACGAGATCATGCTGATCACGACCGGCGGCGTGCTGATCCGCACCCGTGTGGCCGAGATCCGCGAGATGGGCCGCGCCACGCAGGGCGTGACCCTGATCAACGTGGACGAGGGCACCAAGCTGTCGGGCCTGCAACGGATTGTCGAGACCGATGCCGATAATGGCGCCGGGATCGAGGGTGCCGAGGATGCGGACGCCGATGTGGTGGAAGGGGCCGCTGGCACCGCCGGGGTCGAAGGCGCCGACKGCGCAACCGACGCGGACGCGAATTCGTAATTTGTTGCAACAACAGGACGCCGGCCGGAACTCGCCAGACGGCCGTGCGGACTAAATCGGACATATTTTCCAGGGAGTCATAATGCTCAAAACCTATCGACGTATTGCTGTTCTGGCTGCTTTTGTCCCGACGATGATGGTGGCCCAGGCCGCCCACGCTCAGGCGCAGGATGCCGACAAGACCGCCGCCATCAAGGAACTGCTCTCCGTCATGCAGGCCGACCAGGCCGTGAAGGGCCAGGCCGACAACTGGCAGAACGGCGCCAAGCAGGAAGCGCCGCTGGTCCTCGAGCAAGTCCTCGTGGAAAACAAGACGCTGAACGACAAGCAGAAGCAGGCCGCTGTCGACAAGCTGAAGAAGAACGGCGCGGTGCAGCGCATGGTGGATGGCGCCGGTACGGCGTTCAACACCGACGGTTTCCGCCAGGACGCCATCAAGGCCCACTACGACGCGTTCGGCAAGTATTACAGCACGCAGGAAATCAAGGACCTGACCACGTTCCTGAAGTCGCCGACCGGCCAGAAGTTCATGGCCAACCAGGGCAAGGCGACCCAGGAAATCTGGGGTTCGATGATGCAGAAGTACGGCCCGCAGGTTGGCAAGTCGATGCGTGACTCGGCCGAGAAGGAAATCGCCGCCGCTTCGAAGTAAGTGATCCGCAAGGAATCGACGGCCGATCCGGCCGCCGAGCCGCTGCCCTAGCGGCGCGCGTTTGAGGGATAATGGCTGCCTGGTTCAAACCGGCAGCCATTTTTCCTTCTTCCTCCATGAACGATCCCCAGAATCCCGCCCTCGCTGGCCTGCAACGCAATGTGGCCGAGCGCGTGTTCAATTTCTCGCCCGGTCCGGCCGCACTGCCGACCGAAGTCCTGCAGCAGGCGGCCGAGGAAATGCTGTCGTGGCGCGGCACCGGCGTGTCGGTCATGGAGATGAGCCACCGCAGCCGCGAGTTCGAGGGGATCCACAACGAAGCCCTCGCCGATCTGCGAGAACTGCTCCATGTGCCGAAGAACTTCCGCATCCTCTTCCTGCAGGGCGGGGCGATTGGCGAGAATGGCATCGTGCCGCTGAACCTGGCCAGCCGCGTCAATGCGGCCAAGCCGAAGACCGATTTCGTCGTGACCGGCACGTGGTCGGTCAAGACCGAGCAGGAAGCGCGCCGCTATGGCGAGGTCAATATCGCGGCCTCAAGCGCGGATCGTAAATTTACGAAAATTCCGGATGTCGCCAGTTGGAAGCTGTCCGACGACGCGGCCTATGTGCACCTGTGCACGAACGAGACCATCGTCGGCGTGGAGTTCCAGGAGATTCCCGACATCGGCCAGACCGGCACGCACGACAAGGGCCGCATCGTGGTGGCCGACGCGTCCAGCCATATCCTGTCGCGCCCGATCGACTGGTCGCGCGTGCAGGTGGTGTACGGCGGGGCGCAGAAGAACATCGGCCCGGCCGGCGTGACCATCGTCATCGTGCGCGAGGACCTGATCGGCTTCGCGCACCCGCTGTGCCCGTCGGCGTTCAACTGGCGCCAGGTGGCCGAGCATGATTCGATGTACAACACGCCGCCCACCTATGCGATCTATATCGCCGGGCTCGTGTTCAAGTGGCTCAAGGCCCAGGGCGGCGTGGCCGGCATCGAGCAGCGCAATATCGCCAAGGCGCAGGCGCTGTACCGCTTCCTGGACCAGAGCGACTTTTACCGTAACGAGATTGACCCCAGCTGCCGCTCGCGCATGAACGTACCGTTCTTCCTGCGCGACGAATCGCGCAACGAAGCGTTCCTGACCCAGGCGCGCGCGAATGGCCTGGTACAGCTCAAGGGCCACAAGTCCGTGGGCGGCATGCGCGCCAGCATCTACAACGCCATGCCTCTGGAAGGCGTGACCGCGCTGATCGATTTCATGCGCGAATTCGAGCGTACCGCCGCCTGACGGCGGATTTGCACCGATTCTTCCCGGCCGCCGCCCCGGCGCGGCCCACCAGGCTTTGACATGACTAGCGAAGACAAGCGCGTGAGCAACGACGCGCCGCCCACAGGGAACCCCGGTCCCAGCGCCCAGGAGCAGGCGCTGTCCGCCGACCTCGCGCCGCTGCGCGGCGAGATCGACGCGGTGGACAGCGAACTGCTGGCGCTGCTGAACCGCCGCGCCCAGCTCGCCCTCGACGTGGGCGAGGTCAAGAAGAAGTACGGCGCGCCCGTGTTTCGTCCCGAACGTGAACTGCAGGTCATCCGCAAGGTGCAGGGCGCCAACCCGGGCCCGCTGCTGGGCGAGAGCGTGGCGTCGATCTGGCGCGAGGTGATGTCTGCCTGCCGTGGGCTGGAAAAGCCGCTTGAGATTGCGTTCCTCGGCCCGGCCGGCACGTTCTCCGAGCAGGCGCTGTACGCGCATTTCGGCCACGAAGTGAGCGGCGTGCCGTGCCCGAGCATCGACGAGGTGTTCCGCGCCGTGGAAGCCGGCACCGTCGAATATGGCGTGGTGCCCGTGGAGAACTCGACCGAAGGCGCGGTGTCGCGCACGCTCGACCTGTTCCTGCAGACCTCGCTAAAGATCAGCGGTGAGATTGCGCTCAAGGTCCATCACAACCTGATGGCCTCCACGCCGGACATGAAGGGCGTGACCGTGGTTCGCGCGCACGCCCAGGCGCTGGCGCAGTGCCAGCACTGGCTCACGGCCAACTATCCGCACCTGGAGCGCCAGGCGGTCTCGAGCAATGCCGAAGCTGCACGCATGGCGAGCGAAGACCCCACCGTGGCGGCCATCGCCGGCGAGTCGGCGGCCAACCGTTACCACCTGCATCTGGTGCGCACGCATATCCAGGACGATCCGCATAACCGCACGCGCTTTGCCGTGATTGGCCGTTATGAGACCGAGCCCTCGGGCAGCGATCAGACGTCTCTCATCCTGTCGGTGCCGAACAAGGCCGGTGCGGTGTACCAGTTGCTGGCGCCGCTGGCCGAGAACGGCGTGTCGATGTGCCGGTTCGAATCGCGTCCCGCGCGCAGTGGCGCGTGGGAGTACTACTTCTATGTGGACGTGGAAGGCCACCAGCACGAGGCCGCCGTGGCGCGCGCCCTGGAGGAACTGAAGCGCAATGCCGCGTACTTCAAGGTGCTCGGCTCATACCCGTCCAGCAAGTAAGCATCAAGGAGCAAACATGGCAGAACCAGGTAGCGCCGCCGACGACGCGCAGAATGCCGCCCACTATTTCGGGCCGTCCTATGTGAGAAAGATCTCGCCATACATCGCCGGCAAGCCAATTGCCGAGGTGGCGCGCGAGTTCGGGCTGGATGAGGCGCGCATCGTCAAGCTGGCCTCGAACGAGAACCCGCTCGGCATGCCGGCCTCCGCCAAGTCCGCAATTGCGGTGGCGATGGACGAACTGGGTCGCTATCCGGACAGCAACGGTTTCGAGCTGAAGGCGAAGCTTTCGGCGAAATACGATGTCCCGGCCGAATGGCTGACCCTCGGCAACGGCAGCAACGACATCCTGGAACTGGCCGCCCACGCGCTGGTGCGGCCGGGCGAGTCGATCGTCTATGCCGAATACTCGTTTGCCGTMTATGCGCTCGCCTCGCAGGAAGTGGGCGCGCGCGCTATCGAGGTGAAGGCGCGCGACTACGGCCACGACCTCGGCGCGATGGCTGCGGCGATTGCGCCCGACACGCGCCTGGTCTTCATCGCCAATCCGAACAACCCGACCGGCACGTTCATTCCGGCGGCCGAGATCGAGGCGTTTCTGGCGAAAGTGCCATCCAATGTGGTGGTCGTGCTGGACGAGGCCTATAACGAATATCTCGATGCGGACCAGCAGTACGAGTCCGTGGCGTGGGTGCGCAAGTATCCGAACCTGATGGTTTCGCGCACGTTCTCGAAGGCCTATGGCCTGGCCGGGCTGCGCGTGGGCTACGGCGTTGCCCAGCCGCCGCTGACCGACCTGCTGAACCGCGTGCGCCAGCCGTTCAACGTGAACAGCCTGGCCCAGGCTGCCGCCGTGGCGGCGCTGGGCGATGCCGATTTCCTTGGCCGCAGCGCCACGCTGAACCGCGAAGGCAAGGCCCAGCTGGTGGCGGCGTTCGACCGGCTTGGCCTAGAGCACGTGAAGTCCTCCGGCAATTTCGTCATGGTCCGTGTGGGCACCGACGATGGTGCCGGCGCGCGGGTGAATCTGGCGCTGCTGAAGCAGGGTGTGATCGTGCGGCCGGTGGCCAACTACGGCCTGCCGCAGTGGCTGCGCGTGACGATCGGCCTGCCCGAGGAGAACGCCGCGTTTATCGCCGCGCTCGAGCAGGCCTTGCAGTGATGAAGATGTCCGATTTTAAGTTTTCTGCCACGCAGGTGGCCTGATACCGTGAGCGCTCTGCATTTTTCCCGGGTTGTGATTGTCGGCGTGGGCCTGATTGGCGGCTCGCTGGCGCTGTCGCTGAAGCGCGCAGGCGTGGTGGGCACCGTGGTGGGCGTGGGCCGTTCGGCGGCCTCGCTCGAAAAGGCCAAGACGCTGGGCGTGATCGACGAGATTGCCTCGCTCGAAGACGCCGCGCGTGGCGCCAGCCTGATCGTGCTGTGCGCGCCGGTCGCCCAGACCTTCGCGCTGTTGCACGCGCTGGAGCCGCACCTGCAGCCGGGCACGATCGTGACCGACGCGGGCAGCACCAAGTCCGACGTGATCATGGCCGCCAAGACCGCCCTCGGCGACAAGGCTGCCCAGTTCGTCCCCGCCCACCCGATTGCCGGCCGCGAGCTGAGCGGCGTGGAGGCGGCGCTGAACGACCTCTACCTCGGCAAGAAGGTGGTGCTGTGCCCGTTGCAGGAGAACGCGCGGACTGACGTGGCCGCCGTGCGCGCGATGTGGGAATGCACCGGCGCCGATTGTCATGTGATGTCCGCGGTACAGCACGACGCCGTGTTCGCGGCGGTGAGCCACCTGCCGCACCTGCTGGCCTTCGCGCTGGTCGCCCAATTGGTCAATGCCGAGGATGCCGCGCTGAAACTCGATTTCGCAGGCGGTGGGTTCCGCGACTTCACGCGCATCGCGGGCTCCTCGCCCGAGATGTGGCGCGACATCTGCATCGCCAACAAGGAGGCGTTGCTGCGCGAGATCGACACCTATGAGAAGGTGCTCGCGCACCTGAAGACCCAGATCAAGGATGGCGATGGCGAGGGCCTGGAGCGCGTGTTCACGCGGGCCAGCGGCGCCCGCCTGAAGTGGGGCACCGCGCGCGCGGCTGCCACCAACGTCGAACCCTGAAGCGCGGAAGCCGCCCACATCATGGAACATCTGACCCTCGGCCCCCTGACGCGTGCTTCCGGCACGGTGCGGCTGCCCGGCTCGAAAAGCATCTCCAACCGCGTGCTGCTGCTGGCGGCGCTTGCCACCGGCCAGACGCGCGTGCGCGACCTGCTMGATTCCGACGACACCCGCGTCATGCTCGACGCCCTCAAGGTGCTCGGTGTGACCTGGCAGCGCGATGGTGGCGACTGCATCGTCACCGGCGCAGGTAGCAACTTTCCGAATAAATCGGCCGATCTGTTCATGGGCAACGCCGGCACGGCGATCCGTCCGCTGACCGCAGCGCTGGCCCTGCAGGGCGGCACGTACCGGCTCTCCGGCGTGCCGCGCATGCACGAACGGCCCATCGGCGATCTGGTCGATGGCCTGCGGCAGGTGGGGGCGTCCGTCGATTACCTCGGCACGGAAGGCTACCCGCCGCTCCAGATCAATCCGGCGCAGATCCGCATCGACGCGCCGATCCGTGTGCGCGGCGACGTATCGAGCCAGTTCCTGACCGCGCTGCTGATGACGCTGCCGATGGCCAGCGCGCCGTCCGGCCGCATCGAGATCGAGGTGGTCGGCGAGCTGATTTCGAAGCCGTATATCGAGATCACGCTGAACCTGCTCGCGCGCTTCGGCATCGACGTGGAGCGGCAGGGCTGGGAGCGCTTCATCCTGCCGGCGGGCGCGCAGTACCGCTCGCCGGGCGAGATCTATGTGGAAGGCGACGCCTCCACGGCATCGTATTTTCTTGCAGCCGGCGCGATCGGCGGCGGTCCGGTGCGCGTGGAAGGCGTGGGCCTGTCCAGCATCCAGGGCGACGTGCGCTTCGCCGATGCGCTGAACCGGATGGGCGCCAACGTCATGGCCGGCGACAACTGGGTCGAGGTGCGCGGCACCGAGCGCGACGACGGCCGGCTGAACGGCATCGAACTCGACTGCAACCACATTCCCGATGCCGCGATGACGCTGGCCGTGGCCGCCCTGTTCGCGGAAGGCACCACCACGCTGACCAATATCGCCAGCTGGCGGGTCAAGGAAACGGACCGGATTGCGGCGATGGCCACCGAACTGCGCAAGCTCGGCGCTACGGTGGAAGAGGGCGCCGACTACCTGCGTGTGACGCCGCCGCCCTCTGCGGCCGACTGGCGCACGCCAGCCGACGGCATCGGCACCTATGATGATCACCGCATGGCGATGTGCTTTTCGCTGGCGGCTTTCGGCCCGCTGCCGGTACGGATCAACGATCCCGGCTGCGTGGCCAAGACATTCCCGGAGTACTTCTCGGTGTTTGCCGGGGTGGCGCGGTAAGCGGTCACTCCGGTCAAATAGTGGCCGTGGCGTGCACCCCGTGTCCGGCGTGCGCGCTGGCGGCGCCGGACGCACTGCGTTCGCGCCGTTCCCAGTATTTATCGAAGAAGTAGTGGGCCACGGTATTCACGGCCGGCTCGATGAAGGTGATGGCACCGCTGATGGCCAGATTGCCAGTCAGCGCATAGGTCACGCTGAAGGCGATGCCCAGGTGCATGATGCCGAAAGTCAGGGTCTTGGCCATGATAGATTGCCTCGCATTCTTGGATTTGGCTCGGGATTCGGGATGGCTCGCCCGGGCTGTTCTGTGGGGACGGGTGGCGGGGAGGCCGCCCGTGCGAGCCATGGAACCAATGATAATGATTCTTAATTGATTTACAAAATCAATAGTTTTTAGCGCGCTAATAACCAATGACTATGATCGACGTCATCACCATTGATGGCCCCACGGCGTCCGGCAAGGGCACCGTGGCGCACAAGGTGGCCGACGCCCTTGGCTTTCACCTGCTCGACAGCGGTGCCCTCTACCGGCTCGTGGCGCTGGCGAGCGACCGCGCGGACGTGGACCTGCAGGACGTGTCCACTCTGGCAAAGATGGCGGCCCGCCTCGATGTGAAGTTCGGCCCGGACCGGGTCTGGCTGTCCGGCGAGGAGGTGAGCCAGGCCATCCGCGCCGAAGCCATCGGCAACCGCGCCTCGGCCATCGCCGTGCACCAGCCCGTGCGTGATGCGTTGACGGCACTCCAGCGCGGCTTCCGCAAGCTGCCCGGCCTCGTGGCCGACGGCCGCGACATGGGCACGGTGATCTTTCCCGAGGCCCGCCTCAAGGTCTTCCTGACCGCAAGTGTCGAGGCACGCGCCCGCAGGCGCTATAAACAATTGATTGATAAGGGAATTTCTGCTAATATCGAAGACCTTTTGCGTGACCTTGAGGCGCGCGACGCGCGGGATCGTTCCCGTGCCGCCGCCCCGCTGCGTCCCGCCGAAGACGCGCAACGGCTCGATACCTCCGACATGTCGGTAGATGAGGCCGTGGCGCAGGTGCTGGAGTGGTACACCGCCGTACGGCGTTGAACCGGTCTGGCGCCAACTGGAGCCTTGCCCCGGATGACCGGTGCAAGGCGTTCATCAACTAACCCCGCTGCGATGGCAGACTGAGCGCGATTGTCGCGCCGGCCAGCGTACTGCGGACTGCTCACACACGTTTATGTCCGACCTGCAAACTAACGAATCCTTTGCCGCACTGTTCGAGGAATCCGTCGCCCGCTCCAATATGAAGGCTGGCGAAGTGATCTCCGCTGAAGTCGTGCGCATCGACCACAACTTCGTGGTCGTCAACGCCGGCCTCAAGTCCGAGGCATTTGTGCCGGTGGAGGAGTTCCTGAACGACCAGGGCGAACTCGAAGTGCAGGCCGGCGACTATGTCTCCGTGGCCATCGATGCGCTCGAGAACGGCTATGGCGACACGATTCTGTCCCGCGACAAGGCCAAGCGCCTGGCATCGTGGCTGAACCTCGAGAAGGCGCTGGAAGACGGCGAAATCATCTCGGGTACCGTGACCGGCAAGGTCAAGGGCGGCCTGACCGTGATGGTCAATGGCATCCGTGCCTTCCTGCCCGGTTCGCTCGTCGACGTGCGTCCGATCAAGGACACCACGCCGTACGAAGGCAAGACCCTCGAATTCAAGGTTATCAAGCTCGACCGCAAGCGTAACAACGTTGTGCTGTCGCGCCGTGCCGTGGTGGAAGCCACGCTGGGCGAAGAGCGCCAGAAATTGATGGAGACGCTGAAGGAAGGCGCCATCGTCAACGGTATCGTCAAGAACATCACCGACTACGGCGCGTTCGTGGACCTGGGTGGCATCGACGGCCTGCTGCACATCACCGACCTGGCATGGCGTCGCGTGCGTCATCCGAGCGAAGTGCTGTCGGTTGGCCAGGAAATCACCGCCAAGATCCTCAAGTTCGACCAGGAAAAGAACCGCGTCTCGCTGGGCGTGAAGCAACTGGGCGAAGATCCGTGGGTGGGCATTTCGCGTCGCTACCCGCAAGGCACCCGCCTGTTCGGCAAGGTGACCAACCTGACCGACTACGGCGCGTTGGTCGAGATCGAAGCCGGCATCGAAGGCCTGGTCCACGTGTCCGAAATGGACTGGACCAACAAGAACGTGGCCCCGTCGAAGGTTGTCCAGCTGGGCGACGAAGTGGAAGTCATGGTTCTGGATATCGACGAAGACAAGCGTCGTATCAGCCTGGGCATGAAGCAGTGCAAGGCCAATCCGTGGGACGATTTCAGCCGCAACCACAAGAAGGGCGACAAGCTGACGGGCCAGATCAAGTCGATCACCGACTTCGGCGTGTTCATCGGCCTGCCCGGTGGCATCGACGGCCTGGTGCACCTGTCCGACCTGTCCTGGCAAGAAACCGGCGAAGAGGCCGTGCGCAAGTACAAGAAGGGCGACGAAGTGGAAGCCGTGGTTCTGGGCATCGACGTCGACAAGGAACGCATCTCGCTGGGTATCAAGCAGCTGTCGGGCGACCCGTTCAACAACTTCATCTCGGCCAACGACAAGGGTTCGCTGGTCAACGGCGTGATCAAGGCCGTTGATGCCAAGGGCGCCGTGGTGCAGCTGGCTGACGACGTGGAAGGCTACCTGCGCGCCTCGGAAATCTCCGCGGACCGCGTGGAAGATGCCCGCAACGTGCTGAAGGAAGGCGAGCAGATCACGGCCCTGGTGGTGAACGTGGACCGCAAGTCGCGCAACATCAACCTGTCGATCAAGGCCAAGGACAACGTGGAACAGCAGGAAGCCATGCAAAAGTTCCAGGCTGACACCGGCACGGCTGGCACGACCAACCTCGGCGCACTGCTGAAGGCCAAGCTCGGCCAGGACAACCAGTAATCGTCAGCGCCCGCGCCCGCGAGACCGCCCATGACCAAGTCCGAGCTCGTCGAAAAACTGGCTGCCCGTTTCCCGCAGTTGTTGCTGCGGGATGCGGACATCTCGGTGAAAACGATTCTCGACGCGATGTCCGAAGCCCTGGCCGATGGCCATCGCATCGAGATTCGCGGCTTCGGCAGCTTTGGTTTGAATCGGCGGMCTCCGCGCGTGGGCCGCAACCCCAAGTCCGGCGAACGTGTGCTGGTGCCCGAAAAACGGGTGCCGCACTTCAAGGCGGGCAAGGAGTTGCGCGAACGCGTGGACCGTAGCCCGGGGCCGTCGCATAACGGCCAGACCGTGCATCACGGCAATGGCTCGCATGGCGATCACGCCGCGCAGGCCATGTCCGGCGCGCAGGTATCGGCTCCGGCCGGCACGCTGCACGAGGATGGCCAGCTCAACCTGGTTCGGTCCTGACGCGAACGCGGTGACAATCTGGAAGTCTGTTGGAAAGCGCTCCCTCGGGAGCGCTTTTTTGTTTGGGGCGCCACGGTGCGCGGCGCGACCAAACGTTACCGTTTGCCTGAAGTGATTCCGCTACAATGCCGGGAACCCGTCGCCGGGAGCCATGGCGCACATTACGCGCGTCCATGCTTTCGTTGTCCTGAGTCCCGATGGCCGTCACCGCATGAAACTCATCGCCTGGATTTTCCGCATCGTCCTGTTCGCCCTGCTGTTCGTCCTGGCATTGCGCAACACCGAGGATGCGTCCCTGCAGCTGTTCCTTGGCGCCGTGTGGCATGCGCCGCTGATCCTGATCCTGCTGGCCGCGTTCGGGCTGGGTATCGTCGCGGCGCTGGCCGCGGTGGCGCCGGCGCTGATGCGTCAGCGGATGGAGGCCACGCGGCTGCGCCGCGCGCTGGCCCAGGCGCGCGTGCCGATGCCGGCGGACACCGTGCCGCCCGAGGCCAAGCCCGGCGTTCCCTATAACGTAGTCGGCCCGAAAGTCTGACCCATGATGTTTGAAACCTGGTGGCTGCTGGTACTGCCGCTTGTCTTTGGCCTTGGCTGGGTGGCGGCGCGGTTCGACCTGCGCCAGTTGATCAGCGAGCAGGGCGCGCTGCCGCGCTCGTATTTCAAGGGCCTCAATTTCCTGCTCAACGAGCAACCGGACCAGGCCATCGACGCCTTCGTCGAAGTGGCCCGGCTCGACCCCGAAACCACCKAACTCCACTTCGCGCTGGGCGCGCTGTTCCGCCGCCGTGGCGAGACCGAACGCGCGATCCGCGTTCATCAGAACCTGGCCACGCGTCCGGACCTGCCCGAGCCCGAGCGCGAGCACGCGCTCTATGAACTGGGCCAGGACTTCCTGCGCGCCGGGCTGCTCGACCGCGCCGAGGAGTCGCTGCGCCGGCTGATGTCGGGCCCGTACGCGGCGTCGGCCAAGCGTGTGCTGTTGGAACTGTACGAAGTCGAGAAGGAATGGCAGAAGGCCATCGACGCCGCGCGCGAGCTGCAGACGCTTGAGCAGAAAGACTACAGCATCCAGATCGCCCAATTCTGCTGCGAACTGGCGCAGGACGCGCTCCAGAAGAAGCGGCCCGAGGACGCCGTGGCGTGGCTGCGCCGCGCGAGCGAGGAGAACCCGGCCAACGTGCGCGCGCCGATCCTGCTTGGCGACGTAGCGATGGCTAGCGGCGACGCCCGCGCCGCGCTGGGCCACTGGCTCGGCATTGAGACGCAGGATGCGGCCTACCTGCCGCTGGTGGCCGACCGCGTGGTCAAGGCCTACGGCACGCTCGGCGAACAGGGCCAGGCCATCGACTGGCTGCGCGGGCTGCTCAAGGGGAACCTCGCGCCGGAACTGCTCGATACCGCCTATCGCACCGAACTGGACGTGAACGGCCCGGAGGCGGCCGCCGCGCTGATGCGCGAGCAACTGCGCCGCCAACCCACGCTGCTGGCGCTGACCCGCTACTTCGAGGCGCAGGCCGCCGAGATGCAGGCCGTGGAAACCGCTGCTGCCGAAGGCGATGCCGTGGCCACGGCTGGCGGCGAAGCCGTCGCGCAGGACCAGACGTCAGAGGTGGTCGCCATCCGCGACCTGCTGCAAGTGCGCACGCGCAACCTCGCCCGCTACACCTGCCGCGAATGCGGCTTCCGCGCCCGGCTGTTCTACTGGCAGTGCCCCGGCTGCAATCGCTGGGAAACCTATGCCCCACGCCGCTCCGAAGCGCTTGGCTGATCGCAGTCTTTTGTTGAGCCCCTCCCTGTCCTGGAGCTTCTGCTATGAAAGTCACAATTATCGGTAGCGGCTATGTCGGCCTGGTCACCGGCGCCTGTCTGGCGGAACTCGGCAATTCGGTGTTCTGTCTCGATGTGGACGAACGCAAGATCGCCATGCTCAACGCGGGCGGCGTGCCGATCTATGAGCCGCCG
>NZ_JBFTLH010000028.1:0-51178 GCF_056396345.1 Cupriavidus sp. 05T42 | reverse complement strand
TCGAACGACACCACCGACAATGCCCCGGCGCTGGCCGCGCCGGGAACCTTAAGGAAGTACTGCTGCTGCCCGCTCAACGTTGCGCCGAGCGCGTCGAAACCCTCTGCCATCAGTCATCGCTCCGTAGCCGCCGCAGTGTCTGGCACTGCGCATGCGGCATACTAAAAGCGAC
The DNA here is from genome assembly GCF_056396345.1 of Cupriavidus sp. 05T42. Lineage (NCBI taxonomy): Bacteria > Pseudomonadati > Pseudomonadota > Betaproteobacteria > Burkholderiales > Burkholderiaceae > Cupriavidus > Cupriavidus sp. 05T42. The sequence goes on along the minus strand of NZ_JBFTLH010000028.1, from coordinate 51,006 downwards.
GAATTAACCTCTACAATCGTAATTCCCTGAAACTGCTGGATGCGGGTTCAAAACGCCGCGCGATAGATCCCCAGCGCGTCCGCCTCGCTCACTTCGCGCGGATTATTGACCAGCAGGCGGGTCTGGAGCATGGCGTCGCTGGCCAGACGGTTCAGGTCGCCTTCCTTCACGCCGACTTCGCGCAGCGTGCGCGGGATGCCGGTGGCCAGCACCAGTCCTTCGATATGGGCGATCAGCGCGGCGGTCTTGGTTTCGCAGCTGCCGGTCGTGCCGGGCAGCACCACGTCGGTCAGTTCCGCGTAGCGCTTGCTGGCGGCGTCGGCATTGAACTTCATCACGTGCGGCAGCACGAGGGCGTTCGAGAGGCCGTGCGGCACATGGAAAATGCCGCCGATCGGGTAGGCCAGCGCGTGCACGGCGGCCACCGGCGAGTTGGCGAAGGCCTGGCCGGCGAACATCGCGCCGAGCAGCATCGCCTCCCGGGCATTGCGATCGTTGCCGTTGTCGCAGGCCAGCATCAGGTTGCGCGAGAGCAGATCCAGCGCGCGGATGGCCAGCATGTCCGAGACCGGATTCTTGAGGTGGGCGCTGGTGTAGGCCTCGATGGCATGCACCATGGCGTCGATGCCGGTGGCGGCCGTGGCCGCGCGGGGCAGGCCGAGCGTCAGTTCGGCGTCGAGGATCGCGAGGTCGGCGAACAGCTGCGGCGCCACCACGCCCATCTTGGTGGTTTCGCCGGTCGTGACGATCGACACCGCCGTCACTTCGGAACCGGTGCCGGCCGTGGTCGGCATCTGCACCAGCGGCAGCCGGGCGCCGGTGACCTTCTTCACGCCGTACATGTCCTTGAGCGCCTGCGTGGCGGGCAGGAGGACGGCGATCAGCTTGGCCACATCCATCGACGACCCGCCGCCCAGCCCCAGCACCACCTCGGCATCGGCCTGGCGCGCGCGCTCGGTGGCGTCCAGCACGATGTGCTCGGGCGGATCGGCAATGACATCGTCGATCACGGTCACCTCCCAGTCATGCTTGGCGAGGTCTTCCAGCGCCGGCGCGAGCAGGCCGCTCTTGGCCAGGAAGCCGTCGGTCACCACGCACAGGCGCCTGGCCTGCGGGAACGACTCGCGCAGCAGGGCGCCCAGCCGGCGCGCGGCGCCGAATTCGACGATGACCGTCGGCACGGTCTGGAAGCGGAACGGGTTCATGTTGTCTCCGGGAGTTCGGGGCAGGCGGGGCGATCGGGGTCGCCCTTGCTCAGCAATGGGTGCCATAAGGCGGATCGGCACAGTATGCACCGGCCCGCCCGCCTGCATCACATCTGCAGGCAGAGGTACTTGATCTCGAGATATTCGTCGATGCCGTGGCGCGACCCTTCGCGGCCCACGCCCGACTGCTTGATGCCGCCGAACGGCGCCACCTCGTTCGAGATCAGGCCGGTGTTCAGGCCGACCATGCCGTACTCGAGCGCTTCGGCGGTGCGCCAGGCCCGCGCGATATCGCGCGTATACAAATAGGCGGCCAGCCCGTATTCGGTGGCGTTGGCGGCAGTTACTGCCTCGGCGTCGGACTTGAAGCGGAACAGCGGCGCCACCGGCCCGAAGATCTCCTCGCGGGCCATGCGCATGTCGGCGGTGGCGTCGGCGATGACGGTGGGGGTGTAGAACGTGCCGCCCAGCTTGTGCGCGGCGCCGCCGGTCAGCACGCGGCCGCCCTTGGCGCGGGCGTCGTCCACAAGCGATGCAACCTTGTCCAGCGCGGCGTCCTCAATCAGCGGGCCGATCGTCACGCCGTCTTCCAGCCCGTTGCCCACGCGCAGTTGGCCGGTGCGCTCGGCCAGCTTCGTGGCGAAGGCGTCGTAGATGCCGTCCTGCACGTAGAAGCGGTTGGCGCAGACACAGGTCTGCCCGCCGTTGCGGTACTTGGCGGCGAGGGCGCCTTCCACGGCGGCGTCCACGTCGGCATCGTCAAAGACGATGAACGGCGCGTTGCCGCCCAACTCCAGCGAGAGGCGCTTCACGGTGGGCGCCGACTGCGCCATCAGGATGCGACCGACCTCGGTCGACCCCGTGAACGACAGCTTGCGCACGATGGGGCTGCCCGTCAGCACGGCGCCGATGGTCTTGGCATCGCCGGTCACCACCTGAAGCACGCCGGCGGGAATGCCGGCCCGGTGCGCCAGTTCGGCCAGCGCGAAGGCGGACAGCGGGGTCAGCTCGGCCGGTTTGATGACGATGGCGCACCCGGCCGCCAGGGCAGGGCCTGCCTTGCGGGTGATCATCGCTGCCGGGAAATTCCACGGCGTGATGGCGGCGCAGACGCCCACGGGCTGGCGCAGCGTGACCAGGCGCTTGTCTGCGGCCGGCGTGGCCAGCACTTCGCCGTCCACGCGCTTGGCTTCCTCGGCAAACCATTCGATAAAGCTGGCCGCGTACGCGATCTCGCCGCGCGCCTCGGCTAGTGGCTTGCCCTGCTCGCGCGTCATCAGGTAGGCCAGATCGTCCGTATTGGCGATCATCAGGTCGAACCAGCGGCGCAGCAGGTTGGCGCGTTCCTTGCCGGTCTTGGCGGCCCAGGCGCGCTGCGCTACCTCCGCGGCGGCGACGGCGCGCTCGGTCTCGGCCGCGCCCAGGTCGGCCACCTTGGCGATCACCTCCCCGGTGGCCGGGTCCGTGACGTCGAACGTGGCGCCGGAGTCGGCGCCAATCCATTGGCCATCCACATAGGCCAGCTGTTTCAGAAGCGAGGGATCCTTGAGTTGCATGGCGGCTTTCCTGAGCGGGTTGATTCATATCGTTCAATAGATGGAACGATATTCGGTATGTCGAACGTGAGCGTATGATACGCCCATGCACGGCAGACTGCCAACCGCCCGGAAGCGTTCCGCGCAGCCGGTACAATCCGCCCAACTCTTCCGTATTGCCCAATGCCCAAGTCCGCCTACAACGCTCCCGCCGATGATGCCGCGCCGTCGCTKAAGTCCACGTCGCCGGCGGTGGTGCGCGCGGTACATGTCATGGATGCCGTGGCCGCCGCCCCGGAACCGCTGACGCTGGCCGACCTKACCCGGCTGACCGGCGCGCCCAAGAGTTCCCTCCACGGCATGTGCGACACCCTCGTGCAGCTGCAACTGCTCAAGCGCCTGCCCAACGGGGCGATGGCGGTGGGCCCGCACGTGATGGCCTGGGCCAACGCCTTCCTGTCGCAGACGCAGATGACGAGCGAGTTCCGCGCGCTCTGGGAGCAGACCGATGCCTTCCACGACGCCACGGTCACCTTGTCGATGCTCGATGGTGCGGAGGTGGTCTACCTGGCCTGCCAGAACGGCGACCGCCCGCTCGGCGTCACGTTCCGCATCGGCATGCGCCTGCCGGCGCCCTACACGGCCACGGGCAAGGCGATGCTGAGCACCCTGCTGCCGGCCGAGGTGCGCGACCTGTTCGCGCCGGGCATGCCGCCGCCGCTCACGCGGGCCAGCGTGGCCGATGTGGATGGTTTGCAGGCCGAACTGGCCCAGGTGCGGGAGGTGGGATATTCGACCGACAACGGCCAGATGCGCGAGGGCATGACGTGCTTCGGCGCCCCGGTGTTCGACGCGGCCGCCCCGTGCGCAGCGGGCGCCATCGCGGTCAGCTACCTGACCAACGAGATCGATGCGGCCACCGGCGACCGCATCGGCCAGCAGGTACGGGCGCTGGCGGACCAACTGTCGGCAAGGCTTGGCGCCCGGCGGTAACGTCCGCCATCGGGGAAGCCATCACGCGGTCAGGCCATGCTCGACCGCAAACACCGCCACCTGTACGCGGCTGGCCAGATTCAGCTTCTTGAGGATGTTCTGCACGTGGATCTTGACCGTGCTCTCGGCCACACCGAGGTCGCGCGCGATCTGCTTGTTGCTCTCGCCCCGGGTCAGCCCGCGTACGATCTCGCGCTCCCGCACGGTTAGCCGCGCGCCGTCCTCGGCACTCGGAGAAGGCGGTGCGGAAGGCTGCGCCGGCGCGCGGAACTGCGCCACGAGCTTGGCCGTCATGCCATCCGAGATCACCGGCTCGCCGGATGCGGCGCGGCGGATGGCCGAAGCCAGGAAATCCGCCTCGATATTCTTTAGCAAATAGCCCCGGGCGCCGCCGCGCAGCGCGCTGGCCAGTTCCTCGGCTTCCTCGGAGACGGTGAGGATCAGCACCGCCGTGTCCGGCAGGTCCTGCGCCAGCAGGGCCAGCGTCTCCAGCCCGGACAGCCCGGGCATGTTCAGGTCCAGCAGGACCACGTCGGGGCGATGCTGCTTGGCGCGCTTGAGCCCCTCCACGCCATCGGCCGCCTCGTCCACGACGGCAAAATCGGGCTGGCGCTGTAACAGCGCGCGAATGCCTGAACGGAACAGCGTGTGATCGTCGATCAGCAGGATGCGGATGGTCATGGCTGGAGACTCGCTTCGTTGATTTCGTTGGGCGCTGTGGCTTCGTTGGCTTCGCCGGCCACATGGGCGCCGGGCACGCGCAGGGCCACGCGGGTGCCGCGCCCGGGCGCGGAATCGATCGACAACTGCGCGTTGAGCCGCGCGGCGCGCTCGCGCATGATGTGCAGACCCACCTGCATCTCGCAGCGCGTGGCGAGCCCGGCGGCATCGAAGCCCTCGCCATCGTCCTGCACCACCAGTTCGAGGTCGCGCCCGCCTTGCAGCCGCACCAGCACGTGGCCGGCCTGCGCGTGCTTGCGCACGTTGGAGAGCGCCTCCTGTAGCACGAACAGCACCTGCAACTGGGCATCGGGCGGCAGCGGCCGGGCGTTGTCGTAGCCCTCCACCTCCAGCCGCACCTCGGTGGCGCACTGCCGCCGGAAGCGCGCCACGGTGTCTTCTGCCGCTTGCCGCAACTCGCCCTGCGTGAGCCGGGTGCGGAAGTTCAGCAGCAACTCGCGCACATCCTGGTAGCTTTCGTCCACCCCGCAACGGAGCATCGGCACGATCGCCGCCACATCGGCCAGCGCCCCGCGCGAGACGGCATCTTCCAGCAGTTGGGCTTGCAGGTTCAGGTAGTTCAGGCCTTGGGCGATGCTGTCGTGCAAGCCCTGCGCCACGAGGTTGCGCTCCTGCACCACGGCCAGCTGGCGCGCGGTGGCGGACAGCCGCTGGTGTTCGAGCGCCACGCCCAGGTGCTGCGCCAGCGTCTCCAGCAGTTGCCGGTCGGATGCATTGAGCACCCGTGGCGAGCGGAAGTGGAGCGAAAACATGCCGATCACCCCGCGCGGCGTGTCGATGCGGAACGCCGCGAAGCCGCCGAAGCCGCAGGCCATCGGCGGCGAGGGCAGTGCGTGGGTTGCAGACGGCCAGGCGACCACGCGCTGCCGCGTGGCCGCGCCGCAGTGGCAGGCATCGGCCGCCATGCGCTGTTCCTGCTCGACCAGCGTGGCGGGCAGCCCTTCGGAAACCACCATGTGGAGGTTCTCCGGCACTGCATCGAGCATGCGCACGCTGCCGCCATCGGCGTCCAGGCGCCGCATGATCCGGGTCAGGAAGCCCCGGCACAGCGCCTCGGCCTCGTTCGGCTGGTTCAGGTAGGCGGCGATGTCGTAGAGCGTCTCGAGGTCGCGGTTGCGCCTGGCCAGTTCGGCGGTCTTCTGGGCCACGCGGGCTTCGAGCCCCCGGTAGAGTTCCTGGAGTTCGGCCGCCATCCGATTGAAACCGGTGCTCAATGTGCCGAATTCGTCACGGCTGGTGACCGGCAGGCGCAGCGAGAATTCGCGGGCCGCCATGCGGCGCAGGCCATCCTGCAGCGTCAGCACGGGCAGGATGATCCAGAGATAGAGCAGGTAGATGACCGCGACGGTGCCCATGCAGGCAATGGCGGCCAGTGCGGCCTGGGACATGCGCAGCAGGTCCGTCTTGCGCGCGTTGTCGGCCTCGATCATGCGCACCAGATGGTCTGCCTGCGCGACGAAATCCGACAGCGCGGCCACATAGGTGAGCGATGTGCCGTCGGGCGCGTTCAAGTCCTGCTCCGCCAGCGGCTTCATCCGGTCGTCCCATGCCCGTGCCACGCGGTCGAGCTGGTCGTGGATGGCCGGCACGGCGGGCAGGAACAGCGGTCGTGTGGCGTCGCCCCGGCGCAGTTGCGCCAGCGTCTCGTCCAGCTGGGCGATCCGTGGCACAAGAGCGTGGGGTTGATGGGCGCGGGCGCGGGTCAGTTCGATCGCCACCGCGTTGGCGCGCATCCGCACGCTGCCAGCGTCGTTGATCGCCGCGCCGGCGCCTTCGAGGTTCCAGGAGAGCCACAATGTGCCGCCGATCATCGTCAGGACAACCAGCAGCGAGATCAGGGACAGCGAGATGATGCGGGTGGAGAGGCGGTGGCGCAGCCCCGGCAGCCCGACCGCCGAGGTGGCATGGGGGTCCGCGTGCGCATCGAACGCGGTGTCAGGAAAGGGGGCTGGCATGTTGTGGGGGCGAGGGCAGGGCGTGGGGACAGCTGCCATTCTGGTACCGGCGATTGCGCCGTTTCCTGCGCTGGATCAAATCGCCGACGGATGGGACGGGAACTTACGCGGGATTCGCATTCCGGCAACAGCCCAATCAGGCCGGCGCGACCCCCGCCGGCTTTTCGCCCGACATCAGGTAGTGGATCAGGTCCGCCACGGGGCGGATGGCGTCGCCAAACGGCAGCGTGCCCTTACCCCGGAAGAACAGGCCGCGCTCCACGTCGCCCTTGAGCGCCTGCGAGAGCTTGCGGTCGATGCAGAACTGGCCGATGCGCGCCACGCCGTCGCGCAGGCCGCACGATTGCAGGCAGTCGAAGCCCTCCAGGCACTCGCGCACCTTGGTGCGCGCCTGGAGCGCCGACTCCCGGGAGAGATAGCGCTTGAGCCACGGCGTCAGCACCGCGCGCGCCGGCAGTCCCGCCACGCTCGTGAATTCGCCGATCTGTTCCTGCGGCGCGGAAGCCAGCACCTGTTTGAAAGCCAGATGCGCATCGCATTCCTCGGTCACGGCAAAGGCGGTGCCGACCTGCACGCCGGCCGCGCCCTGCGCCAGCCAGTGATGCAGCTTGCCGTGGTGGCCCAACCCGCCGGCCAGGATCAGCGGCACGGACTCCCAGGCCAGCCCCAGGCTGGCGAACAGCGTGCGGCATTCGTCCAGCACGCGCGCGAACGAGAACCGCTCATCGCCAATGTCCTCCATGCGCGAGGCGCCGAGGTGCCCGCCGGCATGCGCGGGATGTTCGATCACGATGGCATCGGGCAGCCGTCCCTTCTTCATCCACTTGCGCAGCACGAGGCTGACGCCACGGGCGTCGGACAGGATCGGGATCAAGGCCACCTTCGGGTGATTGGCGGTCAGTTCGGGKAGGTCKAGCGGCAGGCCGGCGCCCATGACGATGGCATCCGCGCCGCTATCGCACGCCTGCCGGACCAGCGCCGCGTGGGCGCCAACGGCCTTCATCACGTTGACGGCGACCATCCCTTGCCCGCCCGCCAAGTCCTTCGCCGCGCGCACCTCGCGGTCCAGCGCCACGAGGTTGGCGTGTTCGATGGCCGCCTTGTCGCGTTTGGCCGTGGCGGCCATCAGGTCGGGGTGATGATGGCGCAGGTCGATGCTGGCGATGGTGCCCATGGCKTTGTGGCGGGCCACCGTGCCGGCCAGCCGATGCGCGGAGATGCCCACGCCCATGCCGCCCTGCACGATAGGAAGCAGCTTGCGGCCGGCCAGGTTGAGCCATCGATGTGTCATGAGGAAATCCGAAGTCAGGAGGGGCAAAAAACGGCCCAGCGTCTCACGCGCATCGGGGTGGCAGTTTGCGCCAGATCAAATTGCGGGGGATCGGCGGCCCGTTCCGAGGACCTAGTTCGGCGGAACGAKACGGGTAGAACACAGCCGGGGTTTGCGCGGGGTCAAAGGTTCCCTCGATGGGCATGACTAGCATCCTTGATCGATCGCTACCCCATGCGCCGCACCGCGCATTTTCGCCATGGATGCCTCCCCGCCCGACGTGCATGATGTGCCCGATGCGCCAACACCCCCAACCGAGCCATCGCGCCGCCAGCCCCGCCGGCCCCAACTGGTGGCACCCGCCGGCTCGCTCGCGGCCCTGCGCATGGCGCTGCAGCACGGCGCGGACGCCATCTACCTCGGGTTGCGCGATGCCACCAACGCGCGCAACTTCGGCGGCCTGAATTTCTCCGAGGACGACATCCGCACCGGCGTGGCCGAAGCCCGCGCGCGCGGCGCCGAAGTGCTGTTCGCCATCAACACGTTTGCGCAGATGGGGCAGGTAGACCGCTGGCACCGCGCCGTGGACGCCGCCGCCGCGCTGGGCGCCGACGCGGTGATCATGGCCGATCCCGGCCTGATGGCCTACGCGGCGGACAAACACCCCGACCTGCGCCTGCACCTGTCCGTGCAGGGCTCGGCCACCCATGCCGATGCCATCGCGCTGATGCGCGAGCGCTTCGGCATCCGGCGCGTGGTGCTGCCGCGCGTGCTGACGCTGGCGCAGATCGCCAAGCTGGCCAGGCAGACCGATGTGGAACTTGAGGTCTTCGGCTTTGGCAGCCTGTGCGTGATGGCCGAGGGCCGCTGCCTGCTGTCCTCGTACGCGACCGGCGATTCGCCGAACAACCGTGGCGTCTGCTCGCCGGCCCACGCCGTGCGCTGGGACGAGGCGGACGGCACCATGCACGCGCGGCTGTCCGGCATCCTGATCGACAGCTACGCGCCCGGCGAGCCGGCCGGTTACCCCACGTTGTGCAAGGGCCGTTTCACCGTGGAGGGCGAGCACGGCTACGTGCTGGAGGAGCCCACCAGCCTCAACGCGCTGTCGCTGCTGCCGGCGCTGATCGACATCGGCATCGCCGCCATCAAGATCGAGGGCCGCCAGCGCAGCCCGCGCTACGTGGGCGATGTGGTGGGCGTGCTGCGCGCCGCCATCGACGACGCCTGGCGCGACCCCCGGCGCTTCGTGCCGCGCCAGGAATGGCAGGCTACATTGGGGCGCCATGCCGAGGGCGACCAGGTGACCCAGGGCGCCTATGACCGTCCGTGGCGCTGAAACCGTCCGCACCCCACCCACCATGACCACATCCACTTCCCCCTATTCCTTGACCATCGCGCTCGGCCCGCTGCTCTACTACTGGCCCCGCGCGGACGTGCTGCGCTTCTATGCCGATGTGGCAGACGCCCCCGTGGAGCGCGTCTATCTTGGCGAAGCCGTCTGCACACGCCGCCACGAATTGCGCCATGCCGACTGGCTGGACGTGGCGCGGATGCTGCGCGATGCCGGCAAGGAGGTGGTGCTGTCCACCCCGGTGCTGGTCGAATCGGACAGCGACATCGCGGCCATGCGCCGCGTCTGCGAGCAGGACGAGTTCCTCGTGGAGGCCAACGATCTTGGCGCGGTGCGCGCGCGGCGCGGGCGGCCGTTCGTCGCCGGGCCGCATCTGAACGTCTATCACGCCGATACGGCGACGTGGCTGGGCTCGCTGGGCGCGCGCGGGGTCGTGGCGCCGGTCGAGATGGACCACGCGGCGCTGGCCGCGCTGGCGGCGGCGCGGCCAGCCGGCATGCAGATCGAAGCGATGATCTGGGGCCGCATGCCGCTGGCGATCTCCGCGCGTTGCTTCACGGCCCGGCATCACCGCCTGCGCAAGGATGCCTGCGAGTTCCGTTGCCTCKACTACCCGGACGGGCTGGTCGCCCGCACGGGCGAAGGGCAGCCGTTCTTCGCCCTGAACGGCATCCAGACTCAGTCCGCAAGCTGCCTGGACCTGTGCGCGCACCTGCCGGAGATTCAGGCGATGGGCGTGGATGTGGTCCGCGTCAGCCCGCACGCCGTGGGCACGCTGGACGTCATAGCGCTGCTAGACGCCGTGCGTCATGGCCGCACCGGCGCCGCGCCCAGCGGCATCGTGCCCGCCGGCGCCTCGGCGAGCAACGGCTACTGGACCGGCCAGCCCGGCATTGCCTGGATAGCCGGCGCGCCCGCATGACTGCCCCAAGACCATCGATGAATTCTTCTTCCCTGATTGCCCGCATCCATCGCCGCCTGCCCGCCCCTGCGCAGGCCCTGCCGTTCGTGATGGCGCTGGAGTCCGCGCGCCGCGCCGGCTGGTTGCAGCCACCGTCCGCGCTGGACGGTCATGCCTTCCTGCTCGTGGTGGAAGACCTCGGGCTGGACCTGCGTTTCCGCTGTGCAGGGGGCGTGTTCCGGATGGGGCCGTTCGATCCTGAACCCGCCCCGGCGCTGACGCTGCGCGCCCGCGCCGCCGATTACCTGCAACTGCTCGCCGGCCATGCCGATACCGACACGCTGTTCTTCCAGCGCCGGCTCTCGATTTGCGGGGACACCGCGCTGGGGTTGGAGGTCAAGTACTGGCTCGACGCCACGCCGCGTCCGGCCTGGGTCGAGCCCTGGGTGGCGCGGCTAGCGGTGCTGTTTCCCGAAGTCCGTGCCGCGTGAGAGCGACGGGCTGGCCCGTCAGGCCTCGGGCGCCAGATCGCCGTAGCGCACGCCGCGTGGCTTGAAGCAGCAACGGGCGCGGAGCACGGCACCGGGGAGGTTGGCGAGCGCGGGCATCGCCGTGAAGCCATCGAGCGTCGCCTGGAGGTCTGCCGCGCTGCGCGCCCGCACCACCGCGAACAGGTTGAAGGGCCATGCCGCACCTCGGCGCGCGCGCCGGTAGCAGAGTGCCACCGCGGGCAGGCGGGCCAGCCGCTTGCCCAGCACATCCACACGTGCGTCGGGCGCATTCCATACGCACATCGCGTTATGCACGAAGCCGAGTTGGCCCGGCTGGAGAATGGCGCCGAAGCGGCGGATCACGCCGGCCTCGCGCCAATGCGCCAGCCGGCGCCAGAGTTCGTGTAGCCCGATGCCCGTGCCACGCGCCATGGCGTGGTAGGGCTCGGGCGTCAGCGGCAGGCCGTCTTCCAGCGCTGCCACCAGCCGCCAGTCGGCATCGGTCATCAGGGGCCGCAGTGGCACCCCGGCATCGACGTGGTATTCACATTCMAGTGGCAGTGCGAGCGGCGTCTGGTGGACATCCGCGCCAATGCCGTCGAGTACGGTCGCCAGGTGGTCGGCATCGCGCGCACCGGCCACGAACCAGAGGTTGTAGCGGTGGCCGGTTCTGCAGTAGTGATGGCCGATAGCCGGGTCGGCGTTGAGTCGCCGCGCCACGCTCTCCAGCCGCGCCGCCGGCACGGACAGCGCCGCGAGCGTGGTGGCGCCGATGGCGTTCGGCGCGAAGCGGGCGCCGACATGGCTGATGCGGCCGCTGCCAACGTCGCGCGCCAGCAGCGACAGCAGGCCATGCTCGGACAGGCCGAGCGCCCGGGCCAGGCACCGGTAGGGCCGTGGCTCCAGCGGGAAATCTTGCCGAAGGCGTTGGTAGAGTGCAGTCTCGTCGATCATGGCGATATCCGGAGCAGCGGGCAGGATTGCGTGCCCGCCATGATGAGCCGGATACCCGGCCGCCCCGTTGACCCCCATCAAGCGCGGATCAGCGCCCCCGCACGAGCTGCCAGGCCCGTCCGAGGTAGGTGACCGAGGCGAAGCCGCTCCACACATGCACCAGCCGCGTGAACGGGAAGATCGCGAACAGCGAGATACCGAGGAACAGATGCACGCGGAACAGCAGCGGGGCATCGGCGATGAAATCGGGCGCATCGGCGCGCAGCGTGACGATGTGCTGGGCCCAGGTCATCAGCTGCACCATCATGTGACCGTCCATATGGCCGGCGGACACGAAGATGGTCGAGAGCCCGGCCAGCAAGGTCGCCAGCAGCCAGAGCAGCAGCACCTTGTCGCCGGTACGCGTGACCGCGGCAACCCGGGCGTTGGTGAAGCGCCGATGCAACAGGATCAGCAGGCCGATCAGGCAGATCGTGCCCATGACTCCGCCGGCGCCCATCGCCACGGCCTGCTTGAGCGTGTGGGAGACACCGAGCGCGTCCCACACGGCCACGGGTGTGAGCAGGCCCGCCAGATGGCCGAAGAACAGCCCGAGGATGCCAACGTGGAACAGGATGCTGCCCAGCCGCAGGTTGCCGCGATAGAGCAGTTGGGAGCTGTCGGCCTTCCAGCCGTACTGCTCGCGCTCGAAGCGCGCCAGGCTGCCGAACAGGAGCAGGGCGGCGGCGATATACGGGTAGATGCCGAAGAGGAACTGGTGGGCGAATGACATGGTGGTCGCCTGCGTCGTCAGGGAGGTCATTGGGGAGAGGGGGCGCGCCGGTCGTGGAAGCGCACCACTTGTTCAGCCGGCATGGCCGCCGCCAGCAACGGCTCCACGCCATCCGTGCCGGGGCCGAACAGTTCCAGCGCTTCGTCCATGTCGCGCACGGGCGGGTCGGTCCGGGCCTCGGGCTGCACGCTGGTCATTGAGCGCAGCACCGTGAACACGGTMGCGTACGGGCTGTCGTGGCGCGCCAGCCGGTCGCCGATGGCCGCCAGCACGTGGATGGCCTCGCCCAGCAACTGCTCGGCGCGCTGCGCCTGCCCGTCATCGGCCAGCGCGCCGAGGAACTCCAGGAACAGCGGCACGTAGTCGGGCAACTCGTTCGCCACCGGCTCGAAGCCGGCGCGCCGGTATTCGTCGATCAGATCGACCATGGCTTGCCCCCGGTCGCGGGACTCGCCGTGGACGTGCTCGAACAGGTGCAGCGAATGCGCGGGATTGCGGTCGAAGGTGGCCACGTACTGCTCCTGCAGCGCGATCAGCGGGCTGTCGCGCAGCGGGCCGGTCAGCGGGGCCAGCCCCGCGCGGGCGGCGGGCCAGGCGTCGAGCGCCTGTTCGATCTCGGGCATGGCMGCCTGCAGCGGCGCTTCGGGGTAGCCCAGCAAGGCGCTGAGCACGGGATAGAGGGTCATGATGGCTCCGGTATCAGCAGGTGTCAGCAGGTTTCGGTCGGCTTCTTGCGCGACTTGGGCATGTCCGCGAAGACCACGCTGCCCTGCGGCTTTTTGCCGAACAGCGAGCCCTCGGACGTACCGCCCGAGCAGCCGTTGCCGAACGTGAAGCCGCAGCTGCCTTTCTCGTTGAAGCTGTCCTCGACCATTTCCTTGTGTGACGATGGAATCACAAAACGATCCTCGTAATTGGCGATGGCCAGCAGGCGGTACATGTCCTCCACCTGCACCGGGGTCAGCCCCACCTGCCGCAGCACGGCGAGGTCCGCCTCGCCATCCACGACTTCCGAGCGCTTGAACGCCCGCATGGCCAGCATGCGCTGCAGGGCGGTCAGCACTGGCGCCACGTCGCCGGCGGTCAGCAGGTTGGCGAGGTACTTGAGCGGAATGCGCAGGCTCTGCACGTCMGGGATCATCCCGTTCATGCCCATGAAGCCGCTTTCCGCCGCCGACTGGATCGGCGAGAGCGGCGGCACGTACCAGACCATCGGCAGCGTCCGGTATTCGGGATGCAGCGGGAAGGCGATCTTCCATTCGCAGGCCATGCGGTAGACCGGCGACTTGCGCGCGGCATCGAGCCAGCTCTGCGGAATGCCCTGGCGCAGCGCCTCGGCCTGCACGGTGGGGTCGTTCGGGTCGAGGAAGACGTCGAGCTGGGACTGGTACAGGTCGCGCTCGTCCTCCACGCCGGCGGCGCTGGCGATCCGATCCGCGTCGTACAGCATCACGCCGAGGTAGCGGATGCGACCGACGCAGGTCTCGGAGCAGACGGTCGGCTGGCCGCCCTCGATGCGTGGGAAGCAGAAGGTGCACTTCTCCGCCTTGCCGCTCTGCCAGTTGAAATAGATCTTCTTGTATGGACAACCAGAGATGCACATCCGCCAGCCACGGCACTTGTCCTGGTCGACCAGCACGATGCCGTCGTCCTCGCGCTTGTAGACCGAGCCGGTCGGGCAGGACGCCACGCAGGCCGGGTTCAGGCAGTGCTCGCACAGACGGGGCAGGTACATCATGAAGGTGTTCTCGAAGGTCGAGTACATCTCCTTCTGCACGTTCTCGAAGAGCTGGTCGCGGCTGCGCGAGGCGAACTCGCCGCCGAGGTCATCCTCCCAGTTCGGCCCCCATTCGATCTTCTCCATCTTCTTGCCCGTCAGCACGGACACCGGCCGGGCGGTAGGCGGCGTCGGCATCAGCGGCGCCTTCTGGAGGTGCTCGTAGTCGTAGGTGAACGGCTCGTAGTAGTCGTCGATCTGCGGCAGGTTCGGGTTGGCGAACAGGTTCGACAGAATGCGCGCGCGGCCGCCCTGGCGTGGCGTGAGCGAGCCGTCGGGCTGGCGCTGCCAGCCGCCGTTCCACTTGCGCTGGTTCTCCCATTCCTTGGGATAGCCGATGCCGGGCTTGGTCTCGACGTTGTTGAACCAGGCGTACTCCACGCCGTCGCGGCTGGTCCAGACGTTCTTGCAGGTCACTGAGCAKGTATGGCAGCCGATGCACTTGTCGAGGTTCAGCACCATGGCCACCTGGGCGCGGATCTTCATCGCGGGGCTCCTTCTTCTTGTGCGGACTGGGGCAGTGGGGTATCCATCCAGTCCACCTTGTTCATCTTGCGCAGGATCACGAATTCATCGCGATTGCTGCCGACCGTGCCGTAGTAGTTGAAGCCGTAGGCCAGTTGCGCGTAGCCGCCGATCATGTGGGTCGGCTTGGTGACCGCCCGCGTGACCGAGTTGTGGATGCCGCCGCGCATGCCGCTCATCTCGGCGCCTGGCACGTTCACGATCTTTTCCTGCGCGTGATACATCAGGCACATGCCTTGCGGCACACGCTGGGACACCACCACCCGGGCGGTCAGCGTGCCGTTGACGTTGAAGACCTCCACCCAGTCGTTGTCCCGGATGCCGTTGGCGCGCGCCTCGGCCTCCGAGATCCACACGTGCGGCCCCCCGCGCGAGAGCGTGAGCATGCGCAGGTTGTCCGAGTAGGTGGAGTGGATGCCCCACTTCTGGTGCGGGGTGATCCAGTTCAGCACCAGCTCCGGGTTGCCGTTGGGCTTGCGGCCCAGCATCGGCGCCACCGTGCGGGTGTCGATGGCCGGCCTGTAGACGCAGGCGCCTTCGCCAAAGTCGAGCATCCAGCGGTGATCCTGGTAGAACTGCTGGCGGCCGGTCAGTGTGCGCCAGGGAATCAGCTCGTGGACGTTGGTGTAGCCTGCGTTGTAGCTGACTTCCTCGGATTCCAGCCCGGACCACGTCGGCGCGGAGATGATCTTGCGCGGCTGGGCCTGTACGTCCCGGAAGCGGATCTTGTCGTGCTCCCGACCCAGTGCCAGGTGGGCGTGCGGGCGGCCCGTGATCTTGGACAGCGCCTCCCACGCCTTCACCGCCACGTGGCCGTTGGTCTCGGGCGCGAAGGTCAGGATCATCTCGGCGGCGTCGATGGCCGTCTCCAGCCGGGGCCGACCGTAGCTGACGCCGGGCGCGGTCACGGTCTGGGTCAGGTGGCCCAGTTCGGCCACCTCGTGCCTGGTATCCCAGCCGATGCCCTTGCCGCCGTTCCCGAGCTTGTCCAGCAGCGGGCCCACGGAGGTGAACTTCTTGTAGAGATCCGCGTAGTTGCGCTCCACCACAGTCATCGACGGCGCGGTCTTGCCGGGGATCAAATCGCACTCGCCGTGCTTCCAGTCGCGCGGCTCGAAGGGCTGGCCCAGCTCGCCCGGCGTGTCGTGCAGCAGCGGCGTGCAGACCAGATCCTTGCGCGTGCCCAGGTACGGGCCGCCAATCTCGCTGAACTTCTCGGCGATGGCCTTGTAGATCTCCCAGTCGGTCTTGCTCTCCCACAGCGGCTGCACGGCCTCGGAGAGCGGGTGGATGAACGGGTGCATGTCCGACGTGTTCAGGTCGTCCTTCTCGTACCAGGTGGCCGTGGGCAGGACGATGTCGCCGTAGAGGCAGGTCGTGCTCATGCGGAAGTCGAGCACCGTCAGCAGGTCCAGCTTGCCCTCGGCGGCCGGGCGGACGTTGACCTCGCTCGGGCGGATGGCGTCGCGCTCGTCGCTGAACACGGCGTTCTGCGTGCCGAGCAKGTACTTGAGGAAGTACTCGTGGCCCTTGCCCGAACTCCCCAGGATGTTGGAGCGCCACACGAACATGTTGCGCGGGAAGTTGGCCGGGTTGTCGGGGTCGTCGCAGGCGAATTGCAGGGCGCCGGACTTGAGCTGGTCGACGGTATAGGCTACCGGGTCCTGCCCGGCGCGCTCGGCGGCGTCCACCACATCGAGCGGATTGGCGCCCAATTGCGGCGCGGACGGCAGCCAGCCCATGCGTTCCGACTTGGCGTTGAGGTCCAGCAGCGACAGCCCGGCGTAGCGCGCCTTGTCCGCCGTGGGCGCGAGGATCTCGTCCACGGCGAGCTTCTCGTGGCGCCACTGGCTGGTGTGGTTGTAGAAGAACGAGGTGCCGTTCATCTGGCGCGGCGGGCGCGACCAGTCCAGCCCGAAGGCCAGCGGCGCCCAGCCGAACTGGGGCCGCAGCTTCTCCTGCCCCACGTAGTGCGCCCAGCCGCCGCCGCTCTTGCCGATGCAGCCGCACATCATCAACAGGTTGATGATGCCGCGATAGATCATGTCGTTGTGGTACCAGTGATTCAGCGCGGCGCCGACGATGACCATGCTCTTGCCCTGCGTGCGGTGGGCGTTCTCGGCGAACTCGCGCGCCACCTGCGTCACCAGGCGGGCCGGCACGGTCGTGTGCTTCTCCTGCCAGGCGGGGGTGTAGGGCACGTCGTCATCGAAAGAGGCCGCCACGTTCGGCCCGCCCAGGCCCTGGTCCACGCCATAGTTGGCCAGCTGCAGGTCGTAGACCGTGGCGACCAGCGCCGTGCTGCCATCGGCCAGCGTCAGGCGGCGCACCGGCACGCGGCGGCGCAGCAGCGCGTCATGCTCGCCGCCGAAGTAGGGGAAGCCGACTTCCGCCACGGTGTCTTCATGGCCGAGCAGCGACAGGCGCGGATCGATCGTCTTGCCGTCCTGGCTGTCGCGCAGCTCCAGATTCCAGCGGCCGGCCGTGTCGTCGCCGGGCGTCCAGCGGAAGCCGATCGAGCCGTTCGGGGCAGTCACCTCCCCGCTGGCATCGTCGATCAGCAGCGTCTTCCACTCCGCATGCCGGGGCTCGCCGAGACTGCCGTCGAGATGGGAGGCGCGCAGGAAGTGATCGGGCACCAGCGTGCCGTCCTGCTCGCGCAGCCGCACCAGCATCGGCATGTCGGTGTACTGCTTCAGGTAGTCGCGGAAGTAGGCGGACTTGCCGCCCACGTGGAATTCCTTGAGTACGACGTGGCCCATGGCCATGGCCAGCGCGGCGTCGGTGCCCTGCTTGGGGGCGAGCCAGATGTCGCCGAACTTGACCATCTCGCCGTAGTCGGACGAGACCGCCACGGTCTTGGTGCCCTTATAGCGCACCTCGGTGTAGAAGTGGGCGTCCGGCGTKCGCGTCTGCGGCACGTTGGAGCCCCAGACCATCAGGTAGGTGGCGTTGTACCAGTCGGCGGACTCGGGCACGTCGGTCTGCTCGCCCCAGGTCTGCGGGCTGGCCGGCGGGAGGTCGCAGTACCAGTCGTAGAAGGACAGGCAGGCGCCGCCGAGCAGGCTCAGGTAGCGCGCGCCGGCCGCGTAGGACACCATCGACATGGCCGGGATGGGCGAGAAGCCGATCACGCGGTCCGGGCCGTACTGCTTGACCGTGAACGCGTTGGCGGCGGCGATGATCTCGGTGGCCGTGGCCCAGTCGGCCCGGACAAAGCCGCCCAGCCCGCGCACGCTCTTGTAGCGGGCGGCGCGTTCGGGGTCCTGGCTGATCCAGGCCCAGGCGGCGATCGGGTCCATGGTCTGGCGCGCCTCGCGCCACATGGCCATCAGCCGGCCGCGGATCATCGGGTACTTCACGCGCTGGGCGGAGTAGACGTACCAGCTGTACGAGGCGCCGCGCGGGCAGCCGCGTGGCTCATGGTTGGGCAGGTCCGGGCGCGTGCGTGGGTAGTCGGTCTGCTGGGTTTCCCAGGTAATCAGGCCGTTCTTGACGTAGACCTTCCACGAGCAGGAGCCCGTGCAGTTGACGCCGTGGGTGGACCGCACCACCTTGTCGTGCTGCCAGCGGGTGCGGTAGCCGTCTTCCCACTTGCGGTCTTCGTTGACCACGGCGCCGTGGCCGTCGGCATAGGTGGACGTGACGCGCGACAGGAACTTCAGTCGATCGAGGAAATGACTCATGGTTTGGCTCCAGCAGGGACACTTGCAGCTTACGGAGCGCGTGCCGCGCAGGCCATTCGCTGGTGGAGCAGGGGAGACGACGGCGATCGGCCTAGGCGGGACCCGTCGGCATCGTCCGGAAGAACTATGCCGACGGGCGGGGTTGACGCGCGGGTGAAGCAGGAATCAGCAGGGCATGGCCGCGTTGCGGCGCGCGTAGCACCACCAGGTAATCGCGGCGCAGCTGATATAGAACAAGATGAAGAGATGGAGCGCAGCGTCCGGCGCGCCGGTCATCTCCAGCGCGGTGCCGAAGCTCTTGGGGATGAAGAAGCCGCCGTACGCGCCGATGGCGCCGGAGAAGCCGAGCACGGCGGCGGATTCCCGGGCGGCGTCCTGCACGGCCACCCGCTGGGCGGGCGCGCCCGGGCCGGCAGCGCGCAGGCGCTCGGTCAGGAAGATCACCGGGATCATGCGGAAGGTGGAGCCGTTGCCGATGCCGGTCAGCGCGAACAGCACGATGAACGCGCCCAGGAAGCCGCTGAAGCTGCCGCCCGTGCCGTTGTGCGGCAGCGCCGCCAGCACGGCCACCACGCCGCCGATCATGCCGAGGAAGCTCCACAGCGTGACCCGCGCGCCGCCGAGCTTGTCTGACAGCCAGCCGCCCACCGGGCGCGTCAGCGCGCCGACCAGCGGGCCCAGGAAGGCGTAGGCCGTGGGGTTCACGTTCGGGAACTGCGACTTGGTCAGCAGCGCCAGCCCGGCCGAGAACCCGATAAACGAGCCGAAGGTGCCCACGTAGAGCCAGCACATCAGCCAGTTGTGGCGGCGCCGGAAGATCACCGCCTGCTCCGCGAACGAGGCGCGGGCATCGGCAATATCGTGCATGCCGAACCACGCCGCCAGCGCCGACACGGCGATAAACGGCACCCAGATAAAGCCCGCGTTCTGGAGCCAGAGCTGTTGCGTGGCGCCGTTGGCCGCGTATTCCTGCCCGGCTCCGCCCAGCGCGCCGAACACGGCCACCGACACCACCACCGGTGTCACGAACTGCACGATCGAGACGCCGAGATTGCCGATGCCGGCGTTCAGGCCCGTGGCCAGCCCCTTGCGCGCCTTCGGGAAGAAGAAGCTGATGTTCGCCATCGACGAACTGAAGTTGGCGCCGCCCAGCCCGCACAGCAGGGCCAGCCCCAGCAGCGTCGGGTAGCTGGTGGACGGGTCGCGCAGCGCGAAGCCCATGCCGAGCGCCGGAATCAGCAGCAGCGCGGTGGAGATGGCGGTGAAGCGCCGCCCGCCGAAGATCGGCACGAGGAAGGAGTAGAAGATGCGCAGCGTGGCGCCGGACAGCGCCGGCAGGGCGGTCAGCCAGAACAGCTGGTTGCCGGTGAAGTGGAAGCCGGCGCGGTCCAGGTTCACGGCCACCACGCTCCAGAGCATCCAGACCACGAAGGCCAGCATCAGCGCGGGAATGGAGATGCAGAGGTTGCGGTAGGCGATGCGCGCGCCCTGGTATTTCCAGAACGCCGGGTCTTCAGGTTCCCAGCGGGTCAGTACGGAGGTGCTCATGGCGTTATCTCGTCGAAGGGGGGAAGGTGGGAAAGATTCAGGCCACCGCCGGGGCGGCGCCGCGATGGCTGTAGTGCATCCACACCAGACTCACGCAGACGGTGCCGTACATCAGCATGAAACAGCTGCTGCGCACGCCGGTCAGGTCGGCCAGCGCGCCGAACAGGATCGGCAGGATGAAGCCGCCGAGCCCCCCGGCCAGCCCCACCACGCCGGAGACGGCGCCGATGTTCTGCGGGAAGTCATTGGCGATGAACTTGAATACCGACGCCTTGCCGATGGCGAACGCGATGCCCACCGCGAACAGCAGCACCGTGAACAGCGTGGGGGACAGGCCGAGGTGGAAGGCCAGCGGACCGTTGGCGGTCTGGATCACGAGGTCGGTCTGCGGGTAGCTGAGCAGGAAGAAGCCAACCCAGCTCACCCACATCACCCACCAGGTGGTGCGATGGGCGCCGTAGCGGTCCGAGATCCAGCCGCCGATGGCGCGCAGCATGCCGCCGGGCAGGGAGAAGCACGCGGCCAGGAAGGCGGCGATGCGGATGTCGAACCCATATTCGCCGATGTAGTAGCGCGTCATCCACAGCGCCAGCCCCACGTAGCCGCCGAACACCACCGAGTAGTACTGGGAGTAGCGCCAGACCCGTGGGTCGCGCAGCATGGCCATCTGGGCACGCCAGCCGGCGCTGCCGGCGGCCACGCGGTGCGCCGGGTTGCTGGCCGAGAAGACCCAGAACAGCAGCGCCGTGGCCAGCATCGCCACCGCGTAGACCTTCGGCACGATGGTCCAGGTGCCGGCGGCGGCGATCAGCGCCGGGGCGACGAATTTGGTTAGCGCGGCCCCGGAGTTACCGGCGCCGAAGATGCCCATCGCCAGCCCCTGCCGATGGCGCGGGAACCAGCGCGCCACATAGGGCGTGCCCACCGAAAACGAGCCGCCGGCCAGCCCGAGCAGCAGCCCAAGCGCCAGCAGCTGCCAGAGGGTGGTGGCATAGGCGAGCAGCCAGATCGGCACCACGGTGGCCAGCATCAGCAGGAAGAAGACGATGCGGCCGCCGTAGCGGTCGGTCCAGATGCCCAGCGGCACGCGGATCAGCGATCCGCTCAGCACCGGCATGGCGGCCAGCAGGCCGAATTCGGTGTCGTTCAGGCCAAGCTGCTGCTTGAGCGGAATGCCGAGCACGGCGAACACCATCCAGACAGCGAAGCAGATGGTGAACGCGAACGTGCTGGAGGCCAGCACGCCGTTGGCGCGGCGGGAGATCGCCGGCGCGTCGTGCAGGACGGCGGAGGAGGGGAGAGAGGACGAGGATGAGGGGGAGGCCATCGAGAGGTCCTAATGGACAACAAGGGATGGCCCCCAGCGTAGGCACGGCTGCCTGCCGTGCCTATTCGCCGGCCGGGGAGCGGGCGGGGCGGGTGGCCCCTGTCGATGGAACTAGTCCGGTTGGTGGTTATCGATCGGACAAATTCGAGAACGCGGGTCAGGCAGTCACGATGCCTCCGGGGCCAGCCCGGCGGCCTGACCGCCATCGCTCCGCCGTTCGGCCCGCACGGCCAGCAGCGCGATGCCCAGCGCGCCCAGCGGCGCCAGCGCCGCGATCCACGGCAGCGCGGTCAGCCCCGGGCCGTGGTCGACCACCACGCCACCGAGCCACGCGCCAATGCCGTTGCCGAGGTTGAACGCGGCGATATTGAAGCTCGACGCCAGGTTCTGGCCCGCGCCGTGGGCGTGGCGCAGCACGCGCAGCTGCAGCGGGGAGACCGTGGCGAACGCGGCCACGCCCAGCGCGCCGACGAACGCCACCACCGCCACTGGCTGGTGGAGCGCCAGCGTCATCGCGGCCAGCACCAGCGTCAGCACCGTCAGCGAGCCCAGCAGCGCACCCGTGGGACGCCGGTCCGCCATGCGTCCGCCGAGGATATTGCCGATGATCATGCCGCCGCCGAACAGCAGCAGGATGGGCGACACCGCCGCCTCGCCGTAGCCCGAGACCCGGGTCAACAGCGGCTGCACATAAGTAATCACCGCGAAGATACCGACCGATTGCAGCACCGTCATCAGCAGGCCGAGCAGCACTTGGGGGCGGGCGATGGTGCGCAGTTCGTCGGCAAGGCGGGCCGGCGCGGCGTCGTCGCGGCTGCGCTGCACCAGCAGGGCGATCACCGCCAGCGAGGCCAGGCCGATCACGGTCATCGCCCAGAACGTGCTGCGCCAGCCGAAGTGCAGGCCGAGCCAGGCGCCGGCGGGCATGCCGAGCAGCGTGGCCAGCGTGAGGCCGGAGAACATCACCGAGATGGCCGAGGCGCGGCGGTTGGCGGGCACGAGGCCGGTGGCCACCACGGCGCCCACGCCGAAGAACGTGCCGTGCGTGAGCGAGGTCACCACGCGCGCAATCATCAGCGTGGTGTAGTCGGGCGCCAGCGCGCAGGCGGCGTTGCCGATGGTGTAGATCGCCATCAGCACCAGCAGCACGGCCTTGCGCGGCATGCGGCGGGTGAGCAGCGTGAGGACCGGCGCCCCGGCGAACACGCCGAGCGCGTAGCCGGAGACCAGCATGCCGGCGGCGGCGATGGTCACGCCGAGGTCCGCCGAGACCTGGAGTAGCAGCCCCATGATGACGAATTCGGCACATCCGATGCCGAACGAGCCGGCGGTCAGGGCATACAGCGCCACGGGCATCCGCGAGGACGGGCCGGTGGCGGGGGTGGAAGGGAGGGGCGCGGCCATGTCGGGAAGTTGGGGACGGATTCTGGAAGGCGCCAGTGTCGGCCTTTCGCAGCTTCCGAAAAACGGGCAAGATCCAGAATCAGTTTCAAGAAATCATTGAGAATCGGATCGGATCATGGACCGGATTGGCGACATCGGCTTGTTTCTGCGCGTGCTGGACCTCGGCTCGATCAGCGCGGCGGCGCGCAGCCTCGACCTCTCGGTGGCCGTGGCCAGCCAGCGGCTGCAACGGCTGGAGCGCGACCTGGGCGTGCGCCTGCTGCATCGCACGACCCGGCGGCTGCATGCCACCCCCGAAGGCGCGGTGCTGGCGGAGCAGGGCCGGGCGCTGGTGGAAGACCTGGAGGCGTTGTCCGGCTCGCTGCGGCAGGCGGGCGCCGGCGTGACCGGGGTGCTGCGGATTACCACCTCGGCCTCGTTCGGCCGGCAGTATCTGTCGCCGCTGCTGCCGGATTTCCTGCGCGCCCATCCCGGCGTGCGCCTCAGCATCAGCCTGACCGACCATGTACTCGATCTGGTCAGCAGCGGCTTCGACCTCGCCATCCGCATCGGCACACTGGCGGACTCCACGCTGGTAGCGCGCAAGCTGGCGGACAACCAGCGTCTGCTGTGCGCCTCGCCCGACTACCTGGCGCAGCATGGCTGGCCGCAGACGCCGCAGGACCTCGCCCATCATCAATGCCTGATCCTGGTCGGCAGCCAGGGCCGCTCCGATGTCTGGCGGATGGGCGATGGCGCCGGCGGCGAGGTGGCCGTGCGCGTGCAGGGCCGGGTGGAGGCCAATACGGGCGAGTTGCTGGCCGATGCGGCGCTCGCCGGCTTCGGCATCGCCATGCATTCAGTCTGGCATGTCAGCGCCGACCTGCGGGCTGGCCGGTTGGTGCCGGTGCTGCCCGACTACCCGCTGGCCGACAGCGGCATCTACGCGGTGATGCCGCAGCGCCGGCTGGTGCCGCCGCGCGTGCGGGCCTTCGTCGATTTCCTCGCCGAACAGTGGGGCGACGCCCCGCCCTGGGCGGCCGGCTGGGTCGATGGCGGGGTGGATGGCACCCGGGCTGGGTGATGGTCACGAGACAAACTGCTTAAATCTTGAGCAGTCCGGTGGGGTAACGCACAGACGCGGCCCCGGGGGTGCGACGCCACAGGATATCCACAGAACCTGTGGATATCCTCAACGTGGGCCAGACCACGCCCCAAAAGCGCCTCCTGCGGCTATGCTGTGCCACCATCCTCGGTCAACTGTCAGCTTCGTGCTTCCTATGCGCAAGATCCGGCTTGTTGCGGCAAGGGTTTTCCCGATGTTTCTCGTGGTTGTGGCTGGCGCCGGCCTGTCCGGCTGCGTGGCCCAGTACCGCGTGCCCTCGGGCGCCCCCTATGCCAGCGTGCGGCTGCTGACCAATACCGATGAGAACACCACCTTCAGCGTGGTGGACCCGGCGAAGTGCCCGACGCCGGCCCGGCCGCTGGTGCTGGCCGGCATGGGCAAGCAGCTCGCCGCGATGGGGCGAGACCGGGGGCTGGACATGGCAGGCAGTTCTCCCGAGCCGCCCGCGCAGACGCGCGAGCGCAAGGTGGCGGTCGGCAAACGGTTGTATGTCGCGGTGACGTCGATGGCGGCGCCGCCGGCCGAAGAGATACGCTGCGCGGCGGGGGTGTCATTCATTCCGCAGTCAGGCGCGCAATATGAAATCCGCTATACGCGCGATGAAGCGGCGAGCCAATGCGCGGCGCGCGTGCTGCGCCTGCAGCCAAGGCCCGATGGCGGGGCCAATCTGGTGCAGGAAACCAGCCAGCAGGGATTCCGGGCGTTGCGAAAGGAGTTGATTTGCGACGCGCCGGGCGTTGAGCCGGCGCGCGCAGGGCAATAAGCGTCAGCGCTTATCGAGAGGAATATCGAACTCAGGCTTGTTCGATCAGGAAGCGCTCGGGGCGCTTGCCCAGCCATGCCGGGGCGCGGCCACGGCCCGACCAGGTCTTGCCGGTTTTCGGGTCCTGGTATTTCGGGGGCAGCGCTGCGGTCTTGCGTGCCGGGCTGGCACCGCTGCCAGCGGGACGACCACGACGGCGCTTCGGCGCAATATCGTCGACCGTCAGGTCGTAATCGGCCATCAATTGGCGAATCTGCGCCACGACGCCAGAGACTTCATTGGCGCGCACCTCGCTGAGTTTGGCTTCCAGTGCTTCTTTTTCAKCCAGTAGTTGCTTGTAGGTCGGCATTTTGGATCCCCGTTCAGATTGTTGTTCGCGGCATGTTACAGGACATTGCTGACTATTGTCGTGACTAGTCGTCCCATAAAATATTACAAAAGATAAACGGATTTTCCTAATGAAAAACGTTTGTTCCAGATGTGGGATCTGAATCGGACTACGCGAGTCCGTATTTTCGGATTTGAACGAATTTCAATGTCGATGCATTTCGACGAATGCCGACGAATCTCGACCAATGCCGAAATCGTGGAGCGAAAATCGCCGCGCATGACAGGCGCCGCGCAGGATTGGCGGCACTGATATTTTTGGCGACTCGGCAAGAAAAAAACCCCCGGAGGGAAAGACTCCGGGGGCTGCGAATTCCACTGGTTACCCAGGGTGGTACCGCACACATCGTTGACCGATGGGATCGGACATTTCTTAGATTGCCCAGCCTCCGGCATAGAAGGCGGCCAGCGCCACGGCAATGGCCACGGTGCCGATATTGAGCTTGCGCCATTCGCCCGAGACGATTCGGCCAATCACCAGCGTGCAGAAACCGAGCATGATGCCGGTGACGATATTGCAGGTCAGCACGATAAAGACCGCGCAAACCAGACCGGCCATGGCATCGACCAGATCGTCCATATGCAGGCGGCTGACGCTGGACAGCATCAGCAGGCCCACGTACATCAGCGCAGGCGCCGTGGCGTACGACGGCACCAGCCCGGCCACCGGCGAGAAGAACATCACGGCCAGGAACAGCACGCCGACGGTCACCGCTGCGAGGCCGGTGCGCGCGCCGGCGGCCACGCCCACGGTGGACTCGATATAGGCCGCCGCCGGGGCGCCGCCGAACATCGCCGAGAAGATCGAGCTGACCGAGTCGGCGGTCAGCGCGCGGCCGCCGTTATGGATGCGGCCGGTGGCGTCGAGCTGGTTGGCCTGGCCGGCCACCGCGCGGATCGTGCCGGTGGCGTCGAACACGGCGGTCATCACCAGCGCCAGCACGCTGGGCAGCACGGCGGCGGACAGCGCGCCGCGGATGTCCATCGCACCGATCAGCGAGGCATGGCCGGGCGTCGACAGGCTCGGCAGCGCGAACACGCCGGTGTACTTCACGGCCGGGTCGAACATCAGGCCCAGCGCCGAGATGACGATGATGACCAGCAGGATGCCGCCCGGCACGCGACGGCGCTCCAGGCCGAAGATCGCCGCCAGCCCGAGTACCGACATCACCACCGGGAACGCCGTGATGTGGCCCAGTTGCACGGGCAGGCCGGGGCCGGGATTCTTGACCACCAGGCCGACCTCGTTCGAGGCAATCAGCAGTAAGAAAAGTCCGATGCCGATCCCCGCGCCATGGGCCACGCCGGCCGGCAGGTTACGCAGGATCCAGGCGCGCACGCCGGTGACCGAGATCGCCGTGAAGACCACGCCCATCAGGAACACGGCGCCGAGCGCCACCTCGGGAGAGAGCTTCTGTCCGAGCACGAGGCCGAAGGCCATGAAGGCGGTGAGGGAGATGGCGCAGCCGATGGCGATGGGCAGCTTGGCCCAGAGCCCCATCAGCAGCGAGCCGAAGGCCGTGGTCAGGCACACGGCCACGAACACCGCGCTGGTGTCGAAGCCGGCCTTGCCGAGCATGCCCGGCACCACGAACACGGCATAGACCATCGCCATGAAGGTGGTGGTGCCGGCCACCACCTCGCGGCGCCGCGTACTGCCGCGTGCGCTGATCTGGAAATACTCGTCGATTTTTCCCGCGCTGCCGGCGCGCGTGCCCTGCGCGTGCGCTACGTCATCCACGTCCGTGACGGACGGATACGGCTGTTCGATCATGATGGTCTGCCTCCTTGCAGGGGCGCCGCGCCGGTCCGCGTACGGATACGGCGTCAGCTTGTCTCACGTGGTTCTGGGTGCGAGGGCGGAGGTCCCGGTGGCATCGGTGCTCGGGGTGCGGGCGTCTCTTTCCTCGGTGTCCGGCCCGGGGGCCGGTGGCCGGTCGGCTGCCTCTGGCGGGCAGGATCCGGCGAGGCTCAACGGTAGGGGAGCGCTGCGCCGCTTTCATCATCGGGGCGCGATGCGGAACATGCGGGGCGCCGAATAACCACGGGTTTGCGGTGCTTCCGGAGGCTCAGGGATTTCCCTCGGTGGACGGCCGGACGGCGATTTTGGCCTTCGATGGGCCCTGGAAGGTAGGTTCCGGTCACATGGCCGGGGCATCCTGCCGGAAAGCGGGCGGGATCGCTAAAGGTCCCGGCGGCGGCGCCGATAGACCTTTGGMAACACCTGTCCATTTACCCATAGTCACCCCCAGCCAGCAGCGGAGCAAGCACGATGACCAGCGCGATGAGAGACATTGACGAGCGCACGAACCTGACCAACAACAATCAGTTCGAACTGCTGTTGTTCCGACTTGGCGACGCGGCGAACAGCGGGCAATCCGAACTGTTCGGCATCAACGTATTCAAGGTCCGCGAAATCCTGGTGATGCCGTCGGTGACCACCGTGGTGGGCGCCGAGCCGTCCATCCTCGGCATGGCCGACATCCGGGGCCAGGTGATTCCCGTGATCGACCTGCCGCGCCTGCTGGAGTGCCAGCCGAAGTCCGGCCTGAACATCATGCTGGTGACGGAGTACGCGCGCTCCACCCAGGGCTTTGCCGTGGAAGCCGTGGAAGAGATCGTGCGCCTGGACTGGAGCCAGGTGATCTCGGCCGAGACGAGCGTCAAGGGCGGGCTGGTGACCAGCATCGCCAAGCTCGATGTCGGCGGCGAGAACCCGCGTCTGGTGCAGGTGCTCGACGTGGAGCAGATCCTGCGCGATGTGCTGCCCACCCGCCAGCCGGACGTGGACCCAGCCACCGTGGGCCCGGCGCTGAACCTGCGCCCTGGCACCAAGGTGCTGGCCGCCGATGACTCGGCGCTGGCGCGCGGCCTGATCGAGAACGGCCTGAAGGCGATGGGCGTGCAGGTGGTGATGACCAAGACGGGCCAGGAGGCATGGGAGATGCTGGGCAGCATCGCCGATCTCGCCGCCTCGCAGGGCAAGACCATCCGCGACGAGATCGCGCTGGTGCTGACCGACCTGGAAATGCCCGAGATGGACGGCTTCACGCTCACGCGCAAGATCAAGAGCGACGCACGGCTCAAGTCCCTGCCGGTGGTCATCCACTCGTCGCTCTCCGGCGAGGCCAGCGAGGAGCACGTGCGCAAGGTCGGCGCCGATGCCTATGTGTCGAAATTCCTGGCGAAGGATCTCGCGGACACCATCCGCGGCGTGATGGCCCGCCATCCGTAAACGCGTCTTTTCCCCTCTCCCTTTGGGAGAGGGGCAGGGGAGAGGGCCGGCGGTTCAACATGCAGTGTCGCATCGAGAACCACTTGCCCTCTCCCCCAACCCCTCTCCCGCAAGCGGGCGAGGGGAGCAACGCCTMCCCTCTCCGAAACCAGTTGCATAAAAATCGGGCAGTCCAGCTCTTTCCAATGCTGGCGCGGGTTTGCGGGTCGCGGGGTGGGCGATTATCCACTGGAACTGTGGATAGCTCTCGTTCGCATTCTTCGCCCGCCCGCCCCGGCTCTCCGCTGTTTACATCAGTCGCTTACTTCGGCTGCTCCACCGTACGCAGGTACGGCTTCAGCGTCTTGAAGCCCTGTGGATATTTCTTCTTCGCATCGTCGTCCGAGACCGATGTCGGGATGATCACGTCCTCGCCCGGTTTCCAGTTGACGGGCGTGGCCACGGTGTGCTTTGCGTTGAGCTGGAGCGAGTCCAGCAGGCGCAGCACCTCGTCGAAATTGCGGCCCGCGCTCATCGGATAGACCAGCATGGCCTTGACCTTCTTGTCCGGGCCGATCATGAACACCGAGCGGATCGTGGCGTTGTCCACGGCGGTGCGTTTGCCGCCGCTAGCCTCGGGGTGAATCATGTCGTACAGCTTGGCCACGTGCAGGTCCGCGTCGCCGATCATCGGATAGTTGACCGCGCTGCCCTGGGTCTCCTCGATGTCCTTGGCCCAGCGCTGGTGGTCGTCAACCGGGTCGATCGACAGGCCGATGATCTTGGTATTGCGCTTGTCGAACTCGGGCTTGAGCTTGGCCATGTAGCCCAGCTCGGTCGTGCAGACCGGGGTGAAGTCCTTCGGATGCGAAAACAGGATCGCCCAGCTGTCACCCATCCATTCGTGAAAGCGAAT
This sequence comes from Cupriavidus sp. 05T42, assembly GCF_056396345.1. Taxonomy (NCBI): domain Bacteria; kingdom Pseudomonadati; phylum Pseudomonadota; class Betaproteobacteria; order Burkholderiales; family Burkholderiaceae; genus Cupriavidus; species Cupriavidus sp. 05T42. Next base: position 22,183 of record NZ_JBFTLH010000028.1, on the reverse strand, counting down.
CTTGCCTTCCGTGGTATCAGCGGTGAAGTCAGGGGCTTCTTCGCCTAGTCGAATTGCCATGTCGCACTCCTTGTTTCAGTCAGGGCCAGGTGGATGATTGGGCTGCCGGCGTCGCCGGGGAACTCCAGTATAGGAATTACACGGTGAAAAAACTCCCTCCACGGGCGTATGGTCGGCGTAGTCTCGGCGTCACATTTCGGAGGGGGAAAGGGGCGGCGCTACGCCGGCCGTTCCAGGTCCGCGATCACCGCGCGCAGGAAGCGCGCCGCCTCCCCGCCCGTGACCACGCGGTGGTCGAAGGTCAGCGAGAGCGGCATCACGCGATGCACGGCGGGCTGGCCGCCGGCCGCCACCACTTCGTCACGTATACGCCCGGCGCCAAGGATGGCCACCGTGGGCGGCACCACGATCGGCGCCGCGTAGCGGCCCGCGATCATGCCGAAGTTGGACAGCGTGATGGTGTTGCCGCGCATCTCCTCCGGGGCGATGGTGCGCGCGATGATGTCCGCGCGCATGCGGTCGAGCCCGGTGCGCAGGTCGGCGGCGTCGCGCTTGCCGACGTTGCGCAGCACCGGCACGAACAGACCCTCGGGCAGGTCGGCAGCAATGCCGACGTCGATCCGCTCCAGCACATGGCGCCGCCCGCTCTGGCCCTCGTACCACGCGTTGAGCCCCGGCTCGGCATGCACGCCGGCCACCAGCGCGCGCACCAGCCGGATCGTGATGTCGTTGCCCGGGCCTGCATCGTGCTGCCAGGCGTGCAGGTCGGCATCGTCCATGACCGTGGCCGCCGCCACCTCGCTCTGTGCGCGGGCCATGTTCTGGGCCATCGCCCGGCGCACGCCCCGCACCACTTCGGCCGGGCCGAGATCGGCCAGCGTGGTGGCCACGCGCTGCACGTCCGTGGCCGTAATCAGGCCGTCATGGCCGGAGGGCGTGACCATGGCGAGGTCCACCGACAGCTTGCGCGCCAGCGCCCGCACCGCCGGCGTGGCCTTGATGCCGTGCGCGCCACCCGGACCGAGCGGCGCGGCGGCTTCCGCCAGCACCTGCGTGCCGACCTTCACCGCGCCCACCACGGTGCCGGCATCGTCCTGGGCGCTGCCGACCCCCTCGAAGCCCACCAGCGGCGCGCCGAGGTGGACGATATCGCCCGGCTGCGCGAACAGCTTGGCCACCTGGCCGCTGAATGGCGATGGAATCTCGACGATGGCCTTGGCGGTCTCCACGGACAGCAGCGGCTCGTCCGCCGCCACGCTGTCCCCGGGTTTGACGTGCCACGCCACGATCTCCGCTTCCTGCAATCCCTCGCCCAGATCGGGCAGCTTGAAGGTCCGCATGAACGTCTCCTAGGCCGCCAGCGCGCGCCGCGCGGCATCGACAATCCGCGCCACGGAGGGCAGGTAGCTGTGCTCCAGCCGGGCCAGCGGCACCACGGTGTCGTAGCCGGTCACGCGCTGCACCGGCGCGCTGAGCGAATAGAGGCCGGCATCGGCCAGATTGGCCGCGATCTCCGCGCCGAGCCCCGCCGTGCGCGGCGCCTCGTGCACGATCACGCAGCGGCCGCTGCGGGCCACGGATTCGAGGATGGTGTCCATGTCGAGCGGCTTCAGCGTCGCCACGTCGATCACGGCGGCGCCGATGCCTTCGTCGGCCAGCTGGTCGGCGGCGGCCAGCGTCTCCTGCAGCATCGCGCCCCAGCTCACCAGCGTGAGGTCGGCACCGTCGCGCAGCGTGAAGCAGGCGTCGAGCGGCAGCGCCTCGCCATCGTCGGGTACCTCCTGCCGGAACAGCCGGTAGAGCCGCGTCGGCTCCAGGAAGATCACCGGGTCCGGATCGCGGATGGCCGCCAGCAGCAGCCCGTAGGCCCGCGCGGGCGAGGATGGCATGACCACGCGGATGCCCGGCATGTGGGCGAACATCGCCTCGGGGCTTTCGGAATGATGCTCGGGCGCGTGGATGCCAGCCCCGCTCGGCGCGCGCACCACCATCGGACAGCCCAGCCGGCCGCGCGTGCGGTGGCGCATGTGGCCGGCGTGGTTGAGGATGTTGTCGATGGCCGGGTAGATGAAGCCCGCGAACTGGATCTCGGCCACCGGCTTGAGTCCCATCGCCGCCATGCCGATGGCCGCGCCGACGATGCCGCCTTCGGCCAGCGGGGTGTCGATCACGCGCGCCTCGCCAAAGCGCGCCTGCAGGCCCACCGTGGCGCGGAACACGCCGCCGTTGACGCCGATGTCCTCGCCCAGCAGCACCACGTCCGGGTCATGCGCCAGCGCGTGGGCCAGCGCCAGGTTCACCGCTTCCACCAGATGCAGTTCAGCCATGATGGGCTCCTGGCGGGGTCGTCTGATATTGGCGCGCCATCTCGCGCTGGGCTTCCAGCGCGGCGGGCAGGGTGGCGTAGAGGCAGTCGAACATCGCGCCGGTGTCGGGCGGCGGCAGGGCCAGGTAGGCGTCCACGGCAGCGGCCACGGCCTGCTGGCATTCGCGGATCAGCGCCTCCTCCCGGCCCGGGTCCCAGGCGCCCTGCGCGGCGAGGTAGTCGCGCAACCGCACGATGGGTTCCTGCGCCCAGGCGGCCTTGACCGTTGCTTCGTCGCGGTAGCGCGAGGCATCGTCGGCCGTGGTGTGGTCCCCCAGCCGGTAGGTCACGGCCTCGATCAGCGTGGGGCCGCCGCCGGCCCGGGCGCGGTCGATCGCCTCGCCCACGCGGTGCCGCACCGCGATCACGTCGTTGCCATCGACCTGCTCGCCGGGAATGCCGGCGGCGATGGCCTTCTGGGCGAGCGTCTGCGCGGCGGTCTGCTTGCTGCGCGGCATGGAGATCGCCCACTGGTTGTTGTTGACGACGATGACCAGCGGCACGTGCCACGCGCCGGCCATGTTCATCCCCTCGTAGAAATCGCCCTTGGAGGTGCCGCCGTCGCCGACGATGGTCACCGCCACGCGGGGCTGCCCGCGCAGCTGGAACGCATAAGCCACGCCGGCCCCGTGGCCCACCTGGGTGCCGATCGGCACGCAGTTGCCGAAGTCATGCGGCGCCGCCGCAAAGCCGCTGCCGCGCTCGTCGCCGCCCCAGTACAGCAGGCTCTCGGTCATGGTGACGCCCCGCACAAACTGCGCGGCGTGGTCGCGGTAGGACGGCACCAGCACGTCGTCTGGCAGCATGGCGGAGGCCACGCCGACGCCAATCGCTTCCTGCCCGAGCGCGGACGCGAACGTGCCGATCTGGCCCGTGCGCTGCATGGCGATGGCCTTGAGGTCGAACTGGCGGGTCAGCACCATGGCGCGATACAGCGGCAGCAGCGCGGCCGGGTCGCGGGCGAAGGGGGGAAGGTCTGGGCTGGCGGTGCCCTGGGCGGAAAGGTAGCGGGTAAAGCCGATCTCGAAGCGCGCAACAGTGTCCATGTGGATGTCCCCGTGTTGGAACCCTGTCAGGTTCGCGGTGCCCTGTGCGGCGCAGCATCTTGTGGACGCTGCTGCCTTCGAGTGTAGGGCACGGATGCGGGGAGCGGGCGTGCGCTGCCGCACGGGGCGGCGGATCGGCTTACCGGGGGGACTGAGGACGGCTGACTTCGGCGCCTTACACCGGCTTCCACACCGGCGAGGCCGCCACGGTCACTTTCCTCGGCAGGATGGACTGCGCGGCGAAGGCGTCGGCGATGCGCTGCTGTTCCTCGAGCGAGGCGGCGTCCACGGCCTGTACCTGATAGGTACGGCGCAGGTTGGCGGCCTCCACGGTGGCCGGGTCGAGCCCGATCAGCGGCGCATGCCATGCCGCCGCCGGACCCGGGTTGCGCTTGATCCAGTCGCCCGCGCGGCGCAGTTCGTCATAGACCACGGCCAGCACGTCGGGCCGACGCTTCGCGTACGGCGTGGCGGCGAGATAGAAGCGCCGGTAGCTGGCCAGCTTCGTCCCATCGCGCAGGATGCGGGCATTGGCCTGGCGCTGCACTGCTGCGAGGAACGGGTCCCAGATCACCCAGGCCGCCACGCTGCCGCGCTCGAAGGCCGCGCGGGCGTCGGCGGGCGTCAGGTAGGCCGGTTCGATGTCGCGCACGGACAGCCCCGCTTCGGCCAGCGCCTCCACCAGCAGGTAGTGCGCCCCCGCGCCCTTGGCGAATGCCACGCGCTGGCCCTTGAGCTGGGCGACGGTGCGGATCGGCGAGTCCTGCCGCACCACGATGGCCTGCGCCGTGGGCGAGGGCGTCTCGATGGCGTAGTAGGTCAGCTGCGCGCCGGCGGCGAGCGCGAACGGCGGCACCGCGTCCGCCACATCGGCGGTGAGGTCGAGGTTGTTGACGTTCAGCGATTCCAGCAACGGCAGGCCCGAGGTGAACTCGTGCCACTGCACGTTCACCTTCAGCGGGGCGAGGGCCTTCTCCAGCGTCTCGCGCGACTTCAGCCAGATCATCAGCGTGGAGGACTTCTGGTAGCCGATGCGCAGCGTCTCGGCGCCATCGGCCGCGTGCGACAGGCTCGACAGGGTCGACAGCAGCGGGAGCGCGGCGCTCCCCAGGCCGGCCAGGACCAGGCGGCGGCGGGTGGGGTCGCGGGTGGCGTCAGATTCGTGCGACATGGCGGATTTCCTTCGTTCGGGTGGGTGTCTAACCCGCCAGCCTAGCCGCCAGCGCCCGCGTGGCGAACGAAGCTTCCCGCCTTTGCTTATGCGGATTGGCGCCATATGCGACAACCGCATAACCGCGCGCGATTTCATTCGTTGTTCCGATATCGCCCGCTCTTTACAGTGCATAGCTTGTACCCGGTTCCCCTCCCGTTCCCCGGTCCCCCAAGAAGCCGAGAAGCGCATTGCCATGACGACTGCCACCCTCCAGGATTTCGAGATCCGCCCGTTCGACGCCGCGCTTGGTGCGGAAGTGATTGGGCTCGATCTGAACCAGCCGCTGTCCCCGACGGACTTCCAGCGCCTCCATCGCGCCCATCTGGACCATCACGTGGTGGTCTTCCGCGACCAGCGCATCACGCCCGCGCAGCAAATCGACTTCAGCCGCCGCTTTGGCCCGCTGCAGATCCACGTGCTGCACCAGTTCCAGTTGCCCGGCCATCCCGAGATCCTGATCGTCTCGAACGTGGTGGAAGACGGCAAGCCGATCGGGCTGGGCGATGCCGGCCACTTCTGGCACTCCGACCTCTCCTATAAGGAGAAGCCCAGCCTCGRCTCGCTACTGCACGCGCGGGAGCTGCCCGAGGAGGGCGGCGACACGCTGTTCGCCAATATGCACACCGCCTGGGACGCGCTGCCCGCCGACCTGCAACGCCGGGTGGAGGGCCTGCAGGCCGAGCACACCTACCTGGCGCGCTACGCCGAACTGCAGGCGCGCAGCCCGTGGCGGCCCAACCTGTCGCCCGAGCAGATCGCCCAGGTGAAGCCGGTGCTCCAGCCGGTGGTGCGCACGCATCCGGAGACGGGCCGCAAGGCGCTGTTCGTCAGCGAGCACTTCACCACGCGCATCGCCGGCCTGCCGGAGGACGAAAGCCGCGCGCTGCTGGACGAGCTGTTCGCCCATAGCGTGAAGCCCGCGCACGTCTACCGCCACCAGTGGCAGCCGAACGACCTCGTGTTCTGGGACAACCGCTCGCTGCTGCATCTGGCCGCCGGCACGCCCGACCATCTGCGCCGCGTGATGTACCGCACCACCATCGAAGGCGATACGCCGTTCTGAACGCGACACCGAACCGAAATCCATCCGGAGCCCCTGCATGTCCCTGTCCATTCTTTCGACGACCCTGAAACGCCGCGCCGCCGCCGCCGTCCTGACCGTACTGATTGGGCAGTGCGCCAGCCTCGCCCTGACCGGCGTGGCGCACGCCGAGGGCCGCCTGCGCATTGCCGAGCAGTTCGGCGTGGTCTACCTGCTGCTGAACGTGGCCCGGGACCAGCAACTGATCGAGAAGCACGGCAAGCAGCAGGGTGTGGACGTCAAGGTGGAATGGACCCAGCTCTCGGGCGGCGCCGCCGTCAACGACGCGCTGCTCTCGGGCGCCATCGACATCGCCGGCGCCGGCGTGGGCCCGCTGCTGACGGTGTGGGACCGCACGCACGGCAAGCAGAACGTGAAGGGCGTGGCCTCGCTCGGCAACTTCCCGTACTACCTCGTCAGCAACAATCCCAAGGTGAAGTCGATTGCCGATTTCTCCGACAAGGACCGCATCGCGCTGCCGGCCGTCACGGTGTCGGTGCAGTCGCGCGTGCTGCAACTGGCCGCCGCCAAGCAATGGGGCGACAAGGAATTCAACCGGCTCGACAAATGGACCGTGGCCGTGCCCCACCCGGACGCAGCGGCGGCCATCATCGCCGGCGGCACCGAGATTACCGGCCACTTCGGCAACCCGCCGTTCCAGGAGCAGGAGCTGGCCGGCAACCCCAACGCGCGCATCGTGCTCAGTTCGTACGACGTGCTGGGCGGGCCGAGTTCCGCCACCGTGCTCTACGCCACCGAGAAGTTCCGCAACGAGAACCCCAAGACCTACCGCGCCTTCGTCGATGCGCTGGCCGAGGCCGCGCAGTTCGCCACCGCCAATCCGGAGGCCGCCGCCGACCTCTATATCCGCGTGAACAAGGCCAAGATCGACCGCGCGCTGCTGGTCAAGATTCTGCGTAACCCGCAGGTGCAGTTCAAGGTCACGCCGCAGAACACCTTCGCGCTGGCCGAGTTCATGCACCGCGTGGGGGCGATCAAGAACCAGCCGAAGACCTGGCAGGACTACTTCTTCCAGGACCCGGCCACGGCCCAGGGGAGCTGACATGTCTGAACCGCTGCACCCAGGCGCGCATCTGCGCGTGATTCCGGGCCGGTCGCCGTCTTCGTCACCGTCTGCGCCGCTGTTGCAGGTGGATGGCGTCTCGCTCGAATACCGCACCGACGCGCGCGTGGTGCGCGCCACCCACCGCGTGAGCTTCGACGTGCATGGCGGAGATCGCTTCGTGCTGCTGGGCCCGTCCGGCTGCGGCAAGTCCACGCTGCTCAAGGCCGTGGCCGGCTTCGTGCCGCCAGCCGAGGGCGAGATCCGCCTGGAAGGGCGGCGCGTGGCGGCGCCGGGGCCGGACCGCATCGTCGTGTTCCAGGAATTCGACCAGCTGCCGCCGTGGAAGACGGTGAAGCAGAACGTGATGTTCCCGTTGCGGCGCTCGCGCGGCATGGGCGCCGCCGAGGCCGCCGAGGTGGCGCTGCACTTCCTGAACAAGGTGGGGCTGGCACAGTTCGCCGATGCCTATCCGCACACGCTATCCGGCGGCATGAAACAGCGCGTGGCGATTGCCCGCGCGCTGGCGATGCGGCCCAAGGTGCTGCTGATGGACGAGCCGTTCGCCGCGCTGGACGCGCTGACCCGGCGCCGCATGCAGGAGGAACTGCTCGAACTGTGGCACGACGCCGCCTTCACGCTGCTGTTCGTGACCCATTCGATCGAGGAGGCGCTGGTGGTCGGCAACCGCATCCTGCTGCTGTCCCCGCACCCGGGCCGCGTGCGCGCGGAACTCAACAGCCACCAGTTCAGCCTGGCCAGCCAGGGCAGCGCCGATTTCCAGGCCGCCGCGCAGCGCATCCACCAGATGCTGTTCGATCAGCCGGCAGAGACCGCTGGCGAGCGGGGCAGGGCGCACGCGTAGCGTTTCGACTTCGTAGAGACGCCCACCCTCTCCCCCGGCCCCTCTCCCAGAGGGAGAGGGGAGGAACACCGCCGCTTTGCTCCCCCGTCGCGCAAGCGGGAGAGGGGAAGGAACACCGCCGCTTTGCTCCCCGTCGCGCAAGCGGGAGAGGGGAAGGAACACCGCCGGTTTGCTCCCCGTCGCGCAAGCGGGAGAGAGGAAGGAACACCGCCGCTTTGCTCCCCGTCGCGCAAGCGGGAGAGGGGAAGGAACACCGCCGCTTTGCTCCCCTCGCCCGCTTGCGGGAGAGGGGCCGGGGGAGAGGGGCAGCGTCCCCAGCCACGATATCGCCTATATATATATGACCACCCTCGACACCCCCATCCGCCCTGAATACGAACTGGCGCTCGAGCCGTTCACCGCTGTGCCGCTGTCGCGGCCGTTGCCCTTCCATCGCCGCCTCTGGCAGCAGGGCTGGGTGCGCAAGGCGGTGATCCTGCTGGCGCTGGCGGTGCTCTGGGAAATCCTCGCCCGCATCCAGGACAACGACCTGCTGCTGCCCACCTTCCTGGCCACGGCGCGGGCGTTTGGCGAAGGCATCGCCAATGGCGAGCTGCCGGGCAAGGCGGCGGTGTCGCTGTCGGTGCTGGTGCAGGGCTACGCGGCGGGCATTGCGCTGGCCTTCGTGCTGACCACGCTGGCAGTCTCCACCCGGCTCGGGCGCGACCTGCTCGACACGCTGACCGCCATGTTCAATCCKCTGCCGGCCATCGCGCTGCTGCCGCTGGCGCTGCTCTGGTTCGGCCTGGGCAGCAAGAGCCTGATCTTCGTGCTGATCCACTCGGTGCTGTGGYCGCTGGCGCTGAATACCTACGCAGGCTTTCGGGGCGTGCCTGAGACGCTGCGCATGGCCGGGCGCAACTACGGGCTGCGCGGCCTGCGCTATGTGGTGCTGATCCTGCTGCCGGCGGCGCTGCCGGCCGTGCTGTCCGGGCTCAAGATCGGCTGGGCCTTTGCCTGGCGCACGCTGATTGCGGCGGAACTGGTGTTCGGCGCGTCGTCGGGCAAGGGTGGACTGGGCTGGTACATCTTCCAGAACCGCAACGAGCTGTACACAGACCGCGTGTTCGCCGGGCTCGCCACGGTGATCCTGATCGGGCTGGCGGTGGAGGGGCTGGTCTTCACCACGCTGGAACGCGTGACGGTACGGCGCTGGGGCATGCAGCACTGACCCGGTTGGCCCGTTACCCCGTTGCCTGGCGGCGAGGGGCGGAGTAAGGTACGTGGTCTCGTCCGGAGCCCCCATGACCGCCATCCACAATGCCGCCGCCCAGGGTTTTGCCGCCCAGGCCGATACCTACGCCCGCGGGCGTCCCGAATATCCCGCCGAACTGGCGCACTGGCTGCACGACACGCTGGGGCTCGCCCCGGGCAAGTCCGTGGTCGACCTCGGCGCCGGCACCGGCAAGTTCACCCGCMTGCTGGCCGCCACCGGCGCCAGCGTGGTGGCCGTGGAGCCGGTCGCCGAGATGCGCGCCCAGCTTGCCGCCAAGCTGCCGGACGCCACCGTGCTGGCCGGCACCGCCGAAGCCATCCCGCTGCCCGACGCCAGCGTGCACGCCGTGGTCTGCGCGCAGGCCTTCCACTGGTTCGCCAACCCCGCCGCCATGGCCGAGATCCGCCGCGTGCTGCGCCCCGGCGGCAAGCTCGGGCTGGTGTGGAACGTGCGCGATGAATCGGTCGACTGGGTGGCCCGGCTCACGGCCATCATGACCCCGTTCGAAGGGGATGCCCCGCGCTACTACCGGGGTGACTGGAAGCGGGTCTTTCCCGCCGAAGGCTTCGGGCCGCTGCGCCTGACGGAATTCCCCTACACCCACACCGGCGCGCCGGAGCAGGTCATCGTGGACCGCGTGATGTCGGTCAGCTTCATCGCCTCGCTGCCCCCGGCGCAGCAGGACGCGGTGCGCGCCCAGTTGCACGACGTCATCGCCACCGACCCGGCGCTGCGCGGCCAGACGGCGGTGGCGTTCCCGTACACCACGGCCGCCTATTGCGCCGAACGGGGCTGAAACCCTTAGCCCGGGCGGATTGACAAGCCCCGGGCCGTTCTATACGGTGGACGCCCATTCCAACCGGCCGTCCGCCGCTCCCTCATGCCACGTAAAGCCGCCCAACTCTCCGAAGCCGACAAGCATGGCGCCGCAGGCGGCGCCGTGGCCGTGGACCGGGCGCTGTTCGTGCTCTCGGTCTTCCGGGAAGGGGATACCGCGCTCGGCCTGGCCGAACTGGCGCACCGGAGCGGTCTATATAAGAGCACGCTGCTGCGGCTGCTGGCCTCGCTCGAGCATGCCCGGCTGGTGCAGCGGCTGCCCGATGGCCGCTACGGGCTCGGCCCGGAAGTCGCCCGGCTCAATGCGGTCTACGCGGCGTCATTCTCGCTGGAGCAGGTGGTGGTGCCCGCGCTGCGCGAGCTGGTGCGCGACACACGCGAATCGGCCGCCTTCCACGTGGAGCAGGGCGAGCACCGCCTGTGCCTGTACCGCGTGGATTCCCCCCAGCCCGTGCGCGACCACATCCGCGCCGGCGATCTCCTGCCGCGCAACCGTGGCGCCGGCGGCCGGGTGCTGCGGGCGTTCTCGGGCGCACGGGGGGAGATCTACCAGCGCATCCGCGAGGAAGGGGTGATTGCCATGGTGGGCGACCGCAGTCCGGACATCGCTGGCGTCTCCGCGCCGGTGTTCGGCCCGGCCGGGGAACTGAAGGGGGCGCTGACGCTGACCTGCCCGACGCCGCGTTTCTCGGAAACCTTCCGCGATCAGGTGCTCGCCGCTGCGCGCCAGCTCACGGCGGCGCTTGGCGGGACCTTCCCGGAAGTCCAGCCGGCCCGCGCCCCGGCGGTGCCCGCAGGGCAGAACGTCCCATCTGACGAAGACTGATCCGCACGGATTTCCGTAGTAATTTCAAAACGTTGCGTGCGCGCTAACCCGGCTTAACGGGGGTGCCGCCGCACGCCATGCACGGGCTATGATGCGCCTCTCCGGTCGCAATTCCCGTTATCAGCGGGCATCTTGCGGCCAGGATCAGGGTAAACCGCAATAACGGCAGCCGCCCCCGGTAGCTTTAGAGGATGTTGAATCCGTGCACCTGGCCCAGCAGACCATTCTGGTCGTCATGATGGTGGTGTTCTCCAGCACGCTGGTAATGGCGGCGGGGCTGGTGCTCGCGCTGCGCGCCAACGAGGCCGGGCGGCTGTGGGCGAGCGGCCATGTCATCGCTTCCGGGGCCGGGCTGGTCGTGGCGGCCAGCGTGGGCGCCGGGTCGCTCCAGCTTGGCGCCCTCGGCGCCGGCGCCTATATCGTCGGCCGGCTGGCGATCTATCGCGGCGTACGGGTCTACTACGGCCTGCCCGAGCGCGCCATGCTGCTGCGGGCCACCGGCGCCGTGGTGATGGTCCTGATGGTGCTGATGAGCGGGCTGGCGGACGGCCCGCTGCTGATCCACGCCATCGGCTACGGCGTGCTGGCCATGACCTCGTTCACCACCCTCATTACCCTGCTGCGCAGCGCGCGCGGCCGTACCAGCATCGGCGGGCCGCTGGTGCTGGCCTCCCATCTGGTGCTGCTGGGCTCCCAGGTGGCGGCGCTGGGGCAGGCGGCGTCATTCCACGGGCACGTGATGGTGCCGTTCTTTGCCCAGACCGCCTCGTMGGTCTGGCCGCTGGCGCCGCTGGTGGCGGTGCTGCTGGGCCTGTTCGGCTTCAGCCTGATGGCGATGGAACAGATCATCGCCCGGAACGAGAGCGGGGCGCGGGTCGATGCACTGACCGGCCTGCTGAACCGCGGCGCGCTGGACATGACCGCCATGGGCCTGGTGGCGCGCTGGCAGCGCGAGCGCGAGGCGCTGTCCTGCCTCGTCATCGACGTGGACCACTTCAAGCAGGTCAACGACACCCACGGCCACCACGCCGGCGACAACGTGCTGCGCGAGATTGCCGCCGCGCTGGACAACTCGCGCCGCGCTTCGGACATCGCCGCGCGCTACGGTGGCGAGGAATTCTGCATCCTCTGCCCCCACACGGACGAACAGCAGGCCACGGCGCTGGCCAACCGCATCMTGCGCAAGGTGCGGGCGATCGAACTGCCGGGGCGGGGCGGGCATGCCAGCGTCAGCATCGGCGTGGCGCAGCTGCACGGCGGCGCCACGAGCCGCGAGTCGCTGTGGCGCAACCTGTTTTCCGAAGCCGACCGCGCGCTCTACATGGCCAAGCAGCGGGGCCGCGACCAGTTCGTGCTCGGGTCGAGCATGGTGATCGACGAGACCCCGGAAGCGCCCGCACCGGCGCCGACGTCGATGGACTGCGTCACCGCCGCCTAGGCGGGCCTACCCCAGCGCGCCCCCGAAGCGATACCGCTTGCCCGGGTGCCACAACACCACCAGCGAGGCCACCGCATCGCGCGAAAACGTGCGGCGGCGCAGCACCAGCGCCGGCTCCGCCTCGCCGATGGCCAGCATCTCCGCCACCTCGGCCGTGGGCAGTTGCGCCTCGATCTGGTACTCGGCGCGCTGTAGCGGCGCCACCCGCATCAAGTGCTCGTTGGGCGTGACCGCGCCAAAGTCGATTTCCATATAGCCCGGCGCCAGCGCCGGATTGACCCAGCGGTCTTCCACCTGGATCGGCGCGTCGTTCTCGTAGTGCAGGATCACCGAATGGAACAGMATGCTGCGCTCGGCCACGCCGAACTGGGTGGCCAGCATGCGCGTGGCGTGCTGGCGTTCCAGCCGGAACAGCGCGCTGCGGTGGCGGTGGCCGCGCGCGCGGATCTCCTCGGCAATGCTGCGGATCTCCACCACGGTGGCCTGGTAGCGCTGCGGCGCCACGAACGTGCCGGCGCCCTTGCGCCGCACCAGCACCTGTTCCGCCTCCAGCTCGTTGAGCGCGCGGTTCACCGTCATGCGCGAAACGCCGAACTGGGCCGCAAGCCGCAGTTCGGGCGGGATGGCGTCCCCCTCGCCCCAGGTGCCAGCCTCGATCTCCCCCTGCACATAGTCCTTGATGCGCTGGAAGGCGGGCGTCGGCGTGGCCGACGAAGGGGTCGATAACATGCAGGCTCCTGGCTCTCTGTAATGGTGCGCGCGGTCCGCTTCGGTGAAATGCGGCGCCGGCCACCCCTGACGATGCCCGCGCATTGTGCCGCATCGCACCAACGCCGTGCGAGACACAGGGATGACGCGGGGATTGCGCCGCTTATGCGGAAACCGCTTTTCGATCTGCAAAAAGTTGTCTATACAGTATCAGACAGGATCGATAAGATCAGTCTATACAAGCTGCTGCCGAAGACAAGCCGAAGTCACGGTGTCATGGCGACAGCATCGCGATTGAAAAGCACGGGGAGCCCGCAGTGAATCGTCATCTTTCCAGGCTGGCAGCGGCATGGCTGCTGCCGGTAGCGCTGTCGTGGGCGGCGCCAGCCAGCGCGCAGCCGGACACCCATTCGACCTATCCCGCCAAGCCGGTGCGGATCATCGTGCCATTCGCCGCCGGCGGTGTGGCGGACGCGCTGCCGCGCCTCATCGGCCAGAAACTGGGCGAGAAGTGGGGAAAGTCCATCGTGGTGGACAACAAGCCCGGCGCCGCCGGGAATATCGGCATGGAGGCCGTGGCCCGCGCCGCGCCGGACGGCTACACGCTGGGCCTGGCCCCGGCCGGCAACCTGACCGTGAACCCCATCCTGTTCCCGAAACTCGGCTATGAGACGCGCGACTTCGTGCCCGTGACCATGCTCGCGGCGTCGCCGAACGTGCTGGTGGTGAATCCGGCCGTCCACGCCCGCTCGCTGAAGGATCTGGTGAGCTACGCCAAGGCCCACCCGGGCGAACTCAATTTCTCCTCGCCCGGCAACGGCAGCGGCGCGCATCTGGCGGGCGAGCTGCTGAACCTGGAGGCCGGTATCAAGATGGTGCACGTGCCCTACAACGGCATGGCGCCCGCGCTCAACGACGTGCTGGCCGGGCAGGTGCAGATGATGTTCGGGGGGATTTCCACGGTGTTGCAGCACATCCGCACCGGCAAGCTGGTGCCGCTGGCCGTGGCCAGCCCGCGCCGCCTGCCGCAGTTGCCGAACGTGCCGACGGTGGCGGAATCGGGCTATCCGGGCTTCGACGTGACCTCGTGGTACGGGCTGGTGGCGCCGAAGGGCACGCCGGACGCCATCGTCCAGAAATGGCAGGCCGATGTGGCCACCGTGCTGCGCCAGCCCGATGTGAAAGAAAAACTCGATGCGCTGGGCCTGGAGCCCGTGGGCAACAGCGCGCAGGCGTTCGGCGGCACCATCGCCGCCGAGACGCTCAAATGGCGCGCCATCGTGCACCGCGCCAACATTCCCCCGATGCAGTAAGGAGACCGCCGTGAAAGAGTTGTACCTGACCTACCTGAACGGGCCGGACGTGGCCGAACTGGCGCTGACCGATGCCGAGATCCTGGCGGCGGTGGAAGGCGCGCTGGCCGCGCAGGGCCGCCGCGAGACCGTGATCGAGCCGCGCGTGCACCTGGTGCCGGAGTCGTCGGACAAGGGCCATTTCAACGTGCTGCGTGGCTTTATCAAGCCGCTGCATGTGGCCGGGGTGAAGGTGGTTTCGGACTATGTCGATAACTACAAGCAGGGCCTGCCGTCGGAAATGGCGCTGCTGAACCTGTTCGACCCGGACAACGGCGTGCCGCTGGCCGTGATCGACGCCACGGCCATCACCGACATGCGCACCGGCGCCGTGACGGCGCTCGGCGCGCGGCATCTGGCGCGCAAGGGCAGCAAGATCCTCGGCCACGTGGGCGCACGCGGGACTTCGTACTGGAACGTGAGGCTGCTCGATTCGATCTTCGATTTCGACGAAATCCGCGTCCATTCGCGCCGCCCGGAGAGCCGCGACGCCTTTGCCGCCCGGCTGACGCGCGACCTCGGCAAGCCGGTGATCGTGACTGACGACTGGGAGTCCTGCGTGCGCGGGGCGGACATCATCGTGGAAGCCTCCCGCCTGCCGGCGCCCACGCCGATGCTGCTGACCGAATGGATCAAGCCCGGCGCGCTGGTGATTCCGTACGGCACGATGAGCGCCGTGGAGCTGTCGCTGACCGACATCATGAGCAAGATGGTCGTGGACGACTGGGGCCAGTGCCGCAAGGGGCTGCCGTTCGGCGCGCTGCGCCAGCACGTGGACAGCGGGCGGCTGAACGAGGAAAACCTCCATGCCGAACTGGGCCAGATCGTGGCGGGGCTGAAGCCGGGCCGCGAGCGCGACGACGAGACCATCCTGTTCTGGCACCGCGGGCTGTCCACCACGGACATCGCGCTCGGCCATGCCATGCTGACCAAGGCGCGGGCGCTGGGGCTCGGCCAGACGCTGCGGTTTGCCTGAGATGGCGCACGGCGTTGCCTCGACGCGCATGTACAACGCCACGCCGGCAGTGGCTGAGGCGTGGCAGCGGCTGTTCGTGCAGGTCTTCGCCGATCTCGACTGGCCGGTGCGTGTGATTCCGCACGCCTGGCCGGCCTCCCTGAAGGCGCTGTGGCAGCGGCGCGACCTGGTATGCGGCTTCATGTGCGGACTGCCGTTCGCGGAACACGTCGCGCCCGTGGTGCCGCTGGTGGCGCCGGTGCCGGCGGTGGAGGCGTACGGCGGGCTGCCGCGCTATCGGAGCGAACTGCTGGTGCGGCGCGAATGCGGCTGGCGCAGCCTGCCCGATACCTTCGGGCAGCGCTTCGGCTGGATGGTGCCGCATTCGCAGTCGGGCTATCAGGCGGCGCGGCTGCTGCTGGCCCCGTACGCGGGAGAGTCGGGCAGCGCGCTGTATTCGGCCTCGGTCGGCCCGCTCGACACGCCGCCGCGCGTGCTGGAGGCGCTGCAGGGGCGACAGATCGACGTGACCGCCCTCGACAGCTATTTTCTCGAACTCGTACGAAAGCATGAGCCGGCGTGGCTGGCCGGGGTGGACACCATCGCCGTCACGCCGTGGACGCCGATCCCGCTACTGGTAGCCGCCCAGACCCTGCCGGCGCCGGACCGGGAGCGGCTCGTGGACAAGCTGTGCAGCCTGCACGAGGACGCCCGCTACGCCGGGTTGCTTGAGGCGGTGGTGGTGCAGCGCTTCGTCGTGCCCGACGTGGCCGCCTACGACAGCCTGCCGCTGGCAGCGGCAGGGGCGACGCAGTATCCGGAGATCCGCTGACGGCGTCTCGGGCTATTGCGCGCCCGGCACATCCCGCTGCGGCACGCCGTCGTACGTCCAGATGAACTGGCGGGGGATCGGGCCCTTGTTGCGGCCGCCTTGCTGGGTTTGTTCCCAGGCGTGGGAGAGGATGCCGACCGAGCGCGACAGGCAGAACAGGCCGCGCGCGAGCGGGGCCGGGAAGCCCAGTTCGGCATAGATCACCGCCGTGGCGCCGTCGATATTCATCGGAATCGGCTTCGCCCGGCCGGCGCCGAGCGCCTGCTCCACCGCGCGGGCGATGCCCGCGTAGCGGCCGGAGACCACACCGGCGGCGGCCGCCTGATCCACCAGCGCCAGCAGGCGCGGCGCACGCGGGTCGAGCGGGTGGAAGCGGTGCCCGAAACCCGACACAAACTTGCCGCGCAGCTCCCGGTAGGCCTGCAGCGCCGCCGCCACGGCTGCCTCGCGCGTGGCGCCGGCATCCTCGCGCTGCGCCACGTCCTGATACAGCTCCACCGCCTGCTCGCCGGCGCCGCCGTGCACGTCGCCCAGCACGTTCACGGCCGATGCCATCGCGTTGTTCAGCCCCACGCCGCACGTGGCCGCCATGCGCGCAATCGCGATGCTCGGCGCCTGCGGGCCATGGTCCACCGCCGCCATCAGCGCGGCGTCGAGCAATTCGCCCTGGCCGGGCCCCGGCAGGTCGCCGCGCAGCATTAGCCAGATCATCTGGGCGAAGGAGACATTGCCAATCAGTTGCTCGATGGGGTAGCCGCGATAGCGGATCTCGCCCGGCTTCATGTCGATGATTTCGGTGTGCCACCAGTCCTGCGAGGCCTGCTGGCCGGCGTCGATCGTCTTGTCGCTCATAGCGCGCGCTCCTGTTTCAGGGTGTCGATGTCGGCGTCGGCGTAGCCGAGTTCGACGAGGATGTCGCGGGTGTGCTGGCCCAGTTCGGGCGGCGGGGTGTCCACGGCGGGTGCCTGCCCGTTGACCTTGAAGCCGGTGCGCACCAGCCGGATGTCGCGGCCCACGCCGGGCACATCGGGGAAATCGCCGATCATGCCGCGGTCGCGCACCTGCGGATGGGCCAGCGTGTCGGGCACGTTCAGCACCGGCCCGGCCGGCACGCCGGCCTCGTTCAGCCATTGCCACCAGACCGTGGCGGGCTCGCGGGCCAGTTCCGCCTCGAGCGCCTCGGTCAGCGCGCGGCGGTTGGTCAGCCGGGCCTGGCGCTGCGCGAAGCGTGCATCGGTGGCCAGTTCGGGGCGGCCCACCACGCGGCACACGGCCTCGAACTGCTCCTGCTTGTTCGCGGCGATGTTGAGCAGGCCGTCGCCGGTGCGGAAGGTGCCGGACGGGCTGGCCGTCATGTTCTCGTTGCCCATCGGCGAGGGCGCCTTGCCGGCGATCAGGTGGTTGGAGACCACCCAGCCCATCGTGGCGAGCGTGGCTTCCAGCATCGACACGTCGAGGAAATAGCCCTCGGTGCGCGTGGTGTCCGCCAGCGACGCCGCGATGGCGAAGGCCGCCGTGATGCCGCCGATGGTGTCGGAGACCGGATAGCCCACGCGGTACGGCGCGGTTTCCGGGTCGCCGGTGATGCTCATCACGCCCGACATGCCCTGGATGATCTGGTCGTAGGCAGGCAGGTCCGAGAGCGGGCCGTCCTGGCCGAAGCCCGAAATCGCGCAGTAGATCAGGCGCGGATTCACGGCCTTCAGGTCTTCATGGCCAAGGCCGAGCCGCTTCATCACGCCGGGCCGGAAGTTCTCGACCAGCACATCGGCGCTGGCCACGAGCTTGCGGAACACCTCCTTGCCGCGCGCGTGCTTGAGGTTGAGCGTGATCGAGCGCTTGCCCGGGTTCTGGGCGAGGAAGGACACGCCCATCAGGCGCTGGTTCAGGTCGGCATCGGCGCCAAGCTGGCGCGCGAGGTCGCCGGTGCCCGGCGTCTCCACCTTGATCACCTCCGCGCCCATGTGCGCCAGCTGATGGCAGCAGAACGGGCCGGCCAGCACGTTGGTGAGGTCGAGCACGCGGATGTTGCGGAGCGGCTTGTTCGGTTGCGGGTGCGGTTGCATGACGGGTCCTGCCTTGAAAAGATTACTCAGCCTTGGCGCCGGACTCACGCACGATGGTGCCCCAGCGCGTGTTCTCGGCCTTGATGACGCTGGCCAGGTCGGCGGGGCTGCCGCCGCGCGGCTCGCTGCCTTCCTCGCGCAGCCTGGCCACGGTGTCCGGGTCCTTCAGGGCCTTGTTCACCTCGGCGTTCAGGCGTTGCACCACCTCGGCGGGCGTGCCGGCCGGGGCCACGAGCGCCTTCCAGTCCTCGGCCTGGAAGCCGGCGTAGCCCTGTTCGGCCACGGTGGGCACGTTGGGCAGCAGCGGCAGGCGCTTGGCGGAGGTCACGGCCAGCGCGCGCAGCTTGCCGGCCTTGAGCATCGGCAGGGCGATGGGCGGCGTGGCGAAGTAGAAGTCGGTCTGGCCGCCCATCAGGTCGGTCAGCGCCGGGGAGGCGCCCTTATACGGCACGTGCAGCGCCTTGATGCCGGCGCGGCGCTGGAACATCTCGCCGGTMAGGTGGCCCACGGTGCCGGTGCCGGCGGACGCCATCGACAACTGCTTGGCCTTGCCCGCCGCCACCAGATCGGCCAGCGTCTTGAACGGCGCATCCTGCCGCACGATCACCACCACCGGCTGGGCGGATACCAGCACCACGGGCGTGAAGTCGCGGACGGCGTCGTACGGCATCTTGGGATAGAGCGATGGATTGATGGCGAGGTTGGCGGTCTGGCCCATGCCGACCGTGTAGCCGTCCGCGCGGGCCTTGGCCACCGTATCCAGCCCGATATTGCCGCCGGCGCCGGCGCGATTCTCGACCACCACGGTCCAGTGCGTGGCCGCCCCGACCTTGTTGAAGACGAGGCGCGACAGCACGTCCGTGCCGCCAGCCGGCGGGAACGGCACCACCAGCCGCACGGGCTGGTTCGGCCAGGCATCGGCGGCCAGCGCGGCGGGAGCGCCGGTCAGCAGCGGGGCCGCAAGCAGCGTCACCGCCAGCGCGCGGGCCGGCAACGGAAGGCTGGAACGGAGGCGGGAACGAAGGCGGGAACGGATCGGGGCGGAACGGAACATGCGGGTGTCTCCTGCGGTTTTCGTGTGTCCGGATGTGCTTTGAGAAGTTCTGTAAGATAGAACATCGATCTTAAAGAAGGAACACGCGAAGGATAGGAGGACGCGACGGGGCATGTCAAGTCGGCAATGACGAGGGGGTGGGCATGGCCATTGCGTCTGCCTGAGCCGTCCGGCTCCACTACAATAGCGGCCCAGAATTGAAAGGTAGGCAGAACAATGTCCCACGCTTGCGGTCTCGACTTCGGCACGTCCAACTCCACGGTAGGCTGGCTGCGCCCCCACCAGCCGGTGCTGTTGCCGCTGGAAGATGGCAAGACCACGCTCCCGTCGGTGATCTTCTTCCATGCCGAGGACCCGCTGGTCAGCTATGGGCGCGCCGCGCTGGGCGACTATCTGGCCGGCTACGAGGGCCGGCTGATGCGCTCGCTCAAGAGCCTGCTCGGCACGTCGATGATGGACGACAGTACCGAGGTCATGGGCCAGGCCATGCCCTTCCGCCAGCTGCTGGCCCATTTCATCGGCGAACTGAAACGCCGCGCCGAACTGGCGGCCGGCACCACGTTCACCAAGGCGGTGCTGGGCCGGCCAGTGTTCTTTATCGACGAAGACCCCAAGGCCGATCAACTGGCCGAGGACACGCTGGGCGAGATCGCCMGCGCGGCGGGCTTCCAGGAGATCGCGTTCCAGTACGAGCCGATTGCCGCCGCGTTCGACTACGAGGCCGGCATCTCGGGTGAGGAACTGGTGATGGTGGCCGACATTGGCGGCGGTACGTCCGACTTTTCGCTGGTGCGGCTGTCACCGGACCGCGCCAAGAAGCTCGACCGCAAGGCCGACATCCTGGCCAACGGCGGTGTCCATATCGGCGGGACCGACTTCGACCGCGCCCTGAGCCTGGCCAGCGCCATGCCGCTGCTGGGGCTGGGCAGCCAGCTACGCAACGGCAAGGAAATGCCGTCGAGCCAGTATTTCGATTTGGCGAGCTGGCACACCATCAACCTGCTCTACACGCGCAAGGCGTGGTCGCTGGTGATGGATAACTACCGTGACGCCGCCGAGACCGAGAAGCTGGACCGCCTGATCCGGCTGATCAAGGACCGCGCCGGCCACTGGCTCGCCATCCAGGTAGAGGCGGCCAAGATCGCGCTGTCCGAGGAAGAAAAGACCTGGGTGGACCTGCACCGCATCGCCCCGGACACCCAGCTGCTGATTACGCGCGATGACTTCGATGGCGCCATCGCCAAGCTGGTGACGAAGACCGAGAGCACGGTACGCCACATGCTGGACACAGCCGGCGTGACGGCGGATCAGGTCGATACGATCCTGTTCACCGGCGGCTCCAGCAGCGTGCCGCTGCTGCGCCAGCGCCTGGCGGAACTGCTGCCGGGCGCCAAGCGCGTGGAAGGGGATCTGTTCGGCGGCATCGGCTCAGGCCTCGCGCGCGATGCGGCGCGGAAGTTTGGCTGACTGGAAATCCCGATCAGCGATACCCGACCGGATTCGTGCTCGAATCACGTACGTACGGATCGTCCGGCGCGATCCGGCAGGCTACTTCGACATCGGCTGGCCAGAGTGGCACTTTGCTTGTGGCGCGGTGGATGAGACGGCCAAGGAAGGACGTCACGTGGATCGGAAACATCAGCCATTTGAGGATCGGGTTCGACGCATCCTCGGCCACCAGCGCGATCCACCCCTGATATAGGGTTTCACGTTTGTCGGCAATCGGGAGGCAGAAGCTGAATCCCGGCGCGCCGATTACCGCCTGCGGCCCTTCCTCCATGTAGCGCCGAACGAATTCCCAATGGTGCAGGCAATGGTCTCGGCTGTCCGACACGTAGCCGAACCCAAACAATTCCTCGACGGTCTGCTCGTCCTTCAACACGAGACCGCAGATGGCCCAGATACGGACGCCCGCGATCCGGGTGTGGGGGGCCAAGTTGAAGTACAGGTCGTCCCAGGATGCCTCAAGTACCGTGTCATCGCCGCGAAATACGTAGACCATCCGGTTCTGGCGATTGAAACGCATCGGGTAATGCGTATAGCGGAACCATTCGCCAATGTGAAGATAGAATTTAAAAATTCCAAGAATGAAAAGAGAGCCAACGAGCGTGATAGACCCAAACGCCAGTAGCATTTCAACCTCATCCTGACGATTCCAGTCGGGGTCTAGGTAACAACGAAAAACAACCACATAAAGAAAGAATCCGAGCGTCAGTGAGATGGCCACTATGCCGAAAATCCCTGCCGAACTCATCATTCCTCGATTCGAGTAGAAGCCGTCGACCATCTCCAGATAAGTGGAGTTCATCCGGATCACCCGACCCGCCGCGTGAGACTCTCCGACTCGCGACTTGATTGCTAGGGGCCACTCGCGATCCGCGTTATTCAGCGGACGTAGCTGTTTTCTTGTAGTGAACATTATGCTACTGCCATTGCTAGATTGAATCCGACTGTTCAGAGTCGAAGGCGGTGTAGCGACCAGATGTCAGCTTGCCCCAGTAGCAGCGCTCCAGCCACTGCGAGAATTTGTCCCCCCTGACGTGATCTAACACCACTCCGATGGCCACCAACGCCACGGTCAGAACAACACCAACCACGGACAAACTCAAGGCGATAGTTGTCCCACGGACGACTATCGAAGCAACAATGGTTCCCCACCCTTGAACGGCACTGGTGGCCCAATAAGCAACTAGGCCTGCACCAATTCCGGTGACACCGGAGAAAAGCTCGAGCAAACCTAGTGACCAGTGTTTTCGACCTATGTTTACTGCACCATCCACAAGATCCATCACCGCAATCACACCCGCCAGCACAGCCGTCAGTGCACCCGCCACGCGCAACGCCATTCTGGCGCGCGTCGCATATCGTTCCCCCGTCGCCCGCTTCACCATCCCGGTCGCATACAAATTGCGCCACGTCCCATATACCTGCACTACCGCCGCTGCCCCGGACGCCAGCGCCCCCACATACAACCCATAACCCAAACTCACCCGCACGTCCTGCGTCCGCGTCTTCTGGAACGACAACGCCTGCGCTTCGGCTTGCAGCATCTGCTCCCAGCCCGCGAACGTCCACACGGCGTCGATAGCTGTCAGGATTCCCTGCGATACCGCGCCGTAAATCGGGATCGAGCTGCCGATCTTCAGTACGCCGTATTCGTGCAGGCTCTTTGGGGTTTTCACATGTTCGGCCAGCCAAGCGATTTTCTTGGTTGGGTCCTTGATGTT
>NZ_JBFTLH010000027.1:0-52729 GCF_056396345.1 Cupriavidus sp. 05T42 | reverse complement strand
CGCGGCGTTCGCCATCAAGCGCCCACACTTATCGGTTGTTTGGTTGTTAAAGAACTGGCCACACCGGCTTTGCCGGGGGCKGTACTGCTTGTCTGCGCTGCGTCGTTTGCGTCGCAGCAGAGAAACGAGATTATGAAGAACAACCTGCGTTTCGTCAACAGGTCAGCGAAGTTTTTTTCGCYGCGGTCAGCGCTGAAAAACTCCTCAGCCCGACCACCCATCAACCCCGCAACCCTTGTCGCTGCTGCGTTTGCAGCGCGGTTTGTGTTGCGAGGGGGCGAATATTAAGGGAGCCAACGCAGGCTGGCAAGGGGTTTGTCATCAAAATTTCAGATTTTTCTGGAAATGACGATTACGGCACCTCAGCAGCGCGATGTCAGGCCCCTATATATAGAATCATCAATCCGGGACCGGTTCCCGCCCTCCCATCTCCAGAGGACACTCACCCATGACCATTGAAGCAACCTGGTTGGCCGCCTCGGGCGCGAGCGCCTGCGACCTGCGCAACGAGACCGCCACCTGGCGCGCGGACCTGGACGCCCCTGCAGGCGACCCGTCGCTCCCTAACCCCCATGACCTGCTCGACTCCGCGCTGGCCGCGTGCACCACGCTCACGCTCCAGGTGTACGCCAAGCGCAAGGGCTATGACCTACGCGAGGTGCACGTCTCGGTGCGGCACGAAGAGGCGCCCGGCACCTACAAGATGATCCGCACCGTCAAGATCGATGGAGAGCTGCCGCCGAACGTGCGCGAGGATCTGCTGCGCGTGGCCAACAAGTGCCCGGTGCACAAATCCCTGTCCGCCCAGATTTCGATCGAAACCACGCTGACCGCCTAAAGGCACCGCCATTCATTGACTCGACAAATGATAATGGTTATCATTTGAGTTMTCGGGTTTCTGACACGACCTGAGTCAGCAAATGGGTTACCGGACACGACTCGTGTCCGGCCTTTTTTGCTGGCGGCCCCAAAGGCCGATCCCGCCGTCATCATCCTGACCCACCTGTCGCGCAACGTTGTCCTACAGCGAGATCCACATCCCAAGCGCGAAACGCATCCCTCATACGTAGGGCTCCCTCGTCTCATTGGTTCGCTCGCCAACCAAGCCTGTGTTGTAACGCGCTCCGAACGCCACTTGGGCGCTTTCGTGGCCATGTACTGCGGCTTAACATGAAGCCAAAACAAGACATGGCAGCCAGCAGCAGGGAAGCATTGGAGCGGGGACATCTTGGCGAACTACATCGAAGAGTATTGCGCGCGCATCCGACGCGGCGGCGCGCGAGCCATTGCGGACAAACCCGTGATGGTGGATCAGGACGGGACGTACACCATGGCTTACGTGCCGTTCGAACATCGGAACGCCGATGCGCGCCTGGTGCTGGTCAGCACCACGCCGGGCCACACCCACGTGCGGCTCGCCGCATCGGTCACGGAGGAACTGCTGCTCGCGCATACGCCCGGGCGGAGCATCCAGCGCGAGAACAAGCGGCGTGTGGAACTGGGCGGCCGACTCGTGCGGCCCAACCTGATCCGCATGCTCGACCACTTCCGCGTGCCCGAGCTGATTGGGCAACCCCATGCGGCAGCCTTGTGGAACGATGGGTTCGACGCCATCCAGCCGCTTGCCCTGCTGCCCCATGCCACCACGCGACGCGGGCTCGCATTCGACGGCCCGCTCGACGAACTGCTCGATGTGCCCATGCTCCGCGCCGTCTTCGAGTCGCTGTTCCTCGCGCGGCTCGGGCAGTGCCATCGGCAGGCGCTCTTTATAGGACTGGGGCGCACGGMGTGGGCGGGGCTGCGGCATGCCGCCGGGTTGGGTCTGATCGATCGGGGCCAGATGCTGGGGATGATGCCGGTGCCCGCGCGCGCCGGCAGCATGGTGCGGTATTTCCTGCGCGAGATAACCGCCAACGACCTGTCGCCCAATGATCCCGTGCGCCACCGCATCGCGTGGCTGGACGCCGCGCACGCGGAGATGGAAGCCGGCGTGCGCCGCGTGCGTGCCGCCACGGGGCCAGCCAACCAGCCGGATCGGCTGATCGCCTGATACCGGCTGCAGTGTGACGCTGGCCCCACCTAAGTAGGGATCAGCGGCGCCCCCATGTGCCGATAACACTCCTTGAGGATTCTGACCTCCTCGCATTCCCGATTTGCGGCCCCCCATGTTGGTGGAGGGCCGCTATTTTTTTGGGATGGTCCGTAGCCTATGAGTGACATAAAATGTCACGCGAACATGATCTGGATCTAATGCGGCGCAAATGGGGAAATTTCACGCAGCGATTGCGGAAATTTCCCACAAATTAAGCGACGCTATCTCCATATACTGCCCAGTCAGTGATGACCCCTGGCCAGCCGCCCACGCGGCACGGCCACAAGGCAGCAACGCATGACCACCATCCTGATCGTCGACGATCACCCCGCGCTGCGGCTTGCCATGCGCGCCCATCTCTCCCAGTTGCTGGGCGTGAATGTACTGCTGGAAGCCGACAACGGCCAGAGCGCCATCGAGGCCGTGCGTCGACATAAACCCGACCTCGTCGTACTCGACCTCGACATCCCCCGCATGAGCGGGCTCGATGCCACGCCACGCATGCGCGCGCTCCATCCGGCCGTGCGTATCCTGATCCTGACCGCCCAGAATCCCACGCCGTTCGCCGCGCGCGCCTACCAGGCCGGCGCGCAGGGCTTCATCAGCAAGACGCAGGACATGGATGCCATCGTCCGCTGCGTGGAAAGCGTGCTCGGCGGCTTTACCGTGTTCCCGAACGGCGCGAGCGCCAATCCCGCCACGGCCGTCACGTTCAGCGACCCCTCGCACGAGTCCCGCATGGTCAGCGACGATGAAGGCCTGCGCAAGCTGTCGGACAAGGAGGTCGTCATCCTGCGCATGCTGGCACGCGGCATGAGCAACAAGATCATCGGCAACGCGCTGTTCATCAGCAACAAGACCGTCAGCAGCTACAAGGCGCGCATCATGGCCAAGCTGCGTGCCGAATCCCTGGTCGATCTGGTCGATTTCGCCCGACGTTGCCAGCTCACCCCGTGACCCGCGCCGGGGCCCGCCGCGTGTTGCCCCGCGCCGAACGCGAAGCCATGGGCGCGGCAGTGGCCAACGCGGCGCGGGATGACCCCGTGCTCTACCGGATGCTGCTCGCCCGGCTGATCGAGACCAACGAGGCGGACATGGCCAACCTGCAGCGGACGGTGGCGATGCGGGACTGGACCGGCGTGCAGCGCACCGTGCACCGCATCAAGGGGAGCGCTGCGCTGTCCCGCTGCCCGACGCTGGTGGCGGCGGGCAAGTCGCTGGAGTCCGCGGCGCGGCAGGGCAAGCCTGCCGTGATCGACGCGCTACTGCCGCGCTATGTCGCCATCGTGACCGAATTCAACGATGCGCTGATCGCCCTGCAGGCTGCCGCGCCCCCCGCCTGCCATCCCGATCCGGCCGAAGATACGTCGCCGTCCAGCCACATTCAGTGAATTTGATGACCCTGCCTGCATCATGGCAGTGCAAGGCGCCGGTGGCACTGGCACACTGTGGGTCCATCCGGCCGCCCCCTTCTTTTCGCGCCGGACCCTTTTTCTGGCGGGAGACATGTCGTGGGTGATTTGCAGGCCTTGCTGGACAGCCACGGGCTGTCCCTGGTGTTCCTGAGCGTGCTGGCCGAGCAGGCCGGCCTGCCGGTGCCGGCCTATCCGATGATGTTCGTGGCGGGTGCGCTGTCGATGCAGGAGTCTGGTCCGTCGATTGGCGCCGTGCTGTTCGCGGTGATCTCCGCCTGCCTGATCGCCGATACGGCGTGGTACTTCGCCGGCAAGCGGCTGGGCCAGCCGATGCTGCGCACGATCTGCCGCGTCTCCCTCTCCCCCGACACCTGCATCCGGCAGACCCAGTCGCTCTACCTGCGCGTAGGCCCCCGCTCGCTCGTCTTCGCCAAGCTGCTGCCCGGCGCCGGCGCGCTCTCGACGGCCATGGCCGGCATGACTTCCACGCCGTTCATGACCTTCCTGTTCTACGACGCCCTCGGCGCGCTGGTCTGGGCTGGCGGCGCGCTGCTGGCGGGCGTGGTGTTCAGCGATTTCGTCGATACGATCCTGGCCGCCTTCAGCACCTACGGCCATATCGCCGTGCTGATTGCCGGCGGCGCCTTCGCGCTGTTCATTGCCTGGCGCTTCTGGCTGCGCTGGCGCATGCTGCGCCGCACGGGCCGGATTCCGCGGATGACGGTGATGGAGTTGGAATCGCGCCGCTCGACGGGCGCGCCGCCGCTGGTGGTGGACGTGCGCGCGCATGGCGTCGCTCCCATCGAGCGCATTCCCGGCGCGCTGGTCATGGAGCTGCACGCGCCGCTGGAAACGCTGGGCGAGCATTCGCCCGAACATGACATCGTGATCTACTGCGCCTGCCCCCATGAGATGTCCGCCGCCGTGCTGGCGGAGCGGCTGCGTGTGGCGGGCTACCGCCACACCTGGGCGCTGGCGGGCGGGTTCGACGAATGGAAGCGCCTGCAGGGCGCCTTGTCGACCCCGGCCGATGAGGCCAGCAACGACGCGGCCGACCCCGCCAAGCAGGCCTCCGCGCACTAATCCACCCGCCGTACCCCCCGGAGCAACCGCCGCTTCCTATACTTGGCGCAGGCCATTGTGCAGGGAGGGCGGCATGCCAGGCGAAGACCCGGGTTGGGACGATGAAGCCGCGCGCGTGGCGCACCGCCGGCGCATGCTMGATATTCCCCGGCACAGCGCCGGCCAGACCTACGCGCTCGCCCTCTCCGGCGGCGGCATCCGCAGCGCCACGTTCTGCCTCGGCGTGATGCAGGCGATGGCCGAAGCGCCGAATCCCGCCCAGACGCCCGCCCGGACGCCCCTCGACACCCCGCCCTCCCCCACTGTCGCCGGCACCCAGTCGCTGCTGGCCCAGTTCGACTATCTCTCCACCGTCAGCGGCGGCGGCTACCTTGGCGCGTTCTTCGTCAGCCTGTTCGTGCCCGGACGGCTGCGGCGCGGCACCAGTGCCGTGCAGGCCGCGCAGGATGCCTACCGGACGATGCAATACGAACCGCCGGGGCGCATCCACACCTCGGTCTCCTATGCCGAGACCCCGGGCCGGGCCGCCGTGGCGTGGCTGCGCGAGAACGGCCGCTACCTCACCCCCACCGGCGCGGGCGACAACCTCTACGCCGCCGCCGTGGTGGTGCGAAACTGGCTGGCCATGCAATATGTGATTGGTAGTGCACTGCTGGTGCTACTGGCCGCGCTGGCGCTGGGGCTGCACCTGGCCACGGGCGCATGGCACGGACTCGCCCGCAACGAGATGGACCTGCTCCACGCCGCGCGCCTGGCGTTCTACGACGAACGGCTGGCCATCTGGTGGAGCCCCTTGCTCTGGCTGCCGGTGGCCTCCGCGCTGCTGTTCGCCGTGCCCCCCGGCATCGCGTTCTGGCTGGTCTACCCGCGTTCGGACGACCCGCGCCAGCCCGTGCGGGTGCTGAACAACGCCGTGCTGCTCGCGGCGCTGATCGGCGCGGCCTTCCTGGCCACCGCGTGGTGGTTCCAGCAGTTGCAGCCGTCGCCACGGCTGGCCTACGCCTGCTTCGCCATCGGCATCCTGGCCTGGCTGGGCGTGGCGTCCTGCCTGGTCATGGTGATGCCGGCCCCGCGCTCGGTGACCATGTTCCGCGTGCGCGCCACGCGGGCGCTGCGCACGGCGATGGGGGTCACCGGCGCGCTGGCCGCGCTGGGGCTTGCCGATACCGCCGCGCGCACCTGCTATCTCTATAGCTATCTGACCGTGCATCCGTGGGGCGCGCTCGGCCCGGCCGGCACGCTGGGCGTGCTGGTCTGGCTGGTCCGCTATGGCGCCAATCTGCTCGATAACGGCCACAAGGGCGCCGGCGATTCGTCCTGGCGCGCGATGCTGAACCGCCTGCCCGTCTCGCTGCTGGCCGGGGCGCTGGCGGGCGTGCTGGCATTGCTCGTCTTCGTGCTCTGGTCGTGGATCGTGCTCTGGGTGCGGTGGGATGGCGGCGAGCCGGTCGACTGGCTCGTCTTCGGCAAGGCCTGGACCACGCCCGCGCTGGCCGTGCTGACGGGGCTCGCGCTGGTCATGGCGATGGTGGTGGGGCGCTTCGCGGGCTTCCTGAACCTGTCCACGCTCCAGTCGTTCTACGCCTCCCGGCTCACGCGCGCCTATCTGGGCGCCTCCAACGGCAACCGCTTCACCGCCACGGCGGGCAGCCCGGACGCGCGGCAGCGCTTCAGCGTGGCCGAGCCCGCCCCGGACGACGCCCTGAGCCTCAACGACTATTACGATCCCCGCGTGCTGGCGCCGCTGCACCTGATCAACGTCACGCTGAACCTGACCGTCGATCCGGCCGAGCAGCTCGTGCAGCGTGACCGCAAAGGCAAGCCGCTGTGCGTCTCGCCGGGCCCCGCGCTGGCCCAGCCGGGCGCCCCGCAGCAACTGCCCGCCGATACCTACGTGCGATTCAGCGTCGATGGGCGGCCTTGCTGCGCGATGTCGCAGGAACGCACCTTCCGCCGTCATCCCGGCGAGATGGCCCACGCACGCACCGTGGGCGACTGGGTGGCGATCTCGGGCGCCGCCATCTCCACCGGTCTCGGCCGCGCCTCCACGCTGGGCACCTCGCTGCTGATGGGGTTCGCCAACCTGCGGCTCGGCGTCTGGTGGCCATCGCGGCTGGATGCTGGCAGCGGGCACGCCCCCATGCGCCGGCGCGGCGCGGCGGGGCGCGCGCGGCCCACGCTCGGCGTGCTGACCGGCCTGTTCCGCACGCAGTACTACCTCGGGTGCGAACTCGCCGCGCGCTTTCACGGCACGCGGCGGGGCTGGCAGTACCTGTCCGATGGCGGCCATTTCGAGAACACCGCCGTCTATGAACTGCTGCGCCCGGAGCGCCGCGTAGCGCTGATCGTGCTGTGCGACTGCGGCTGCGACGCCGACTACCGCTTCAAGGATCTCGCCAACCTGATCCGGCTGGCCCGCATCGACTTCGGACTCGAAATCGTGGTGGACACCGCCGCCGCGAGCGACCCGGTGCTCAAGACCGTGTTCGGCACCATGGATGACTTTGCCGCCGATGCCAGCCCGGAGAGCCGAATGAAGGTCGGGCTGCTGCTCAATGCCTTCGTGGCCGGCCAGGGCGGCGCCCCGGACGCCCCGCCAGTCACCCGCATCATCCTGCTGAAGCCGCGCCTCACACCCACCGCGCCGGCCGATGTGCGCCAGTACGGCGCCGTCCATCGCGACTTCCCGCAGCAAGGCACCGCCGACCAGTTCTTCGATGAAGCACAGTGGGAGAGCTACCGCGCGCTGGGGTTCGACATCGGCCGGCGCATTGCCCAGGGGCCCGTAGCGCAGCGGCTGTTCGGGTAACGCGCGTAGCCCCACGGTTAGCAGGGCTACTCGGCGGGCGCCAGCACGATTCGGCGCACGTGACTACCATAGCCCCGTTCCCGTCTCCACATGGCGCGCCGGTCACCCCGGCCGCGCCCCGCATCCATGATTCCGTATTCCCTGCTCGACCTTTCACCGATCGTGGAAGGCAGCGATGCCGGCCAGGCCATGCGCAACACGCTGGACCTGGCGCAGCACGCCGAACGCCTTGGCTATCGCCGCTTCTGGCTGGCCGAGCATCACAACATGCCCGGCATTGCCAGCGCAGCCACGTCCGTGCTGATCGGCTACGTGGCGAATGGCACGTCCACCATCCGCGTCGGCTCGGGCGGCGTGATGCTGCCGAACCACTCGCCGCTGGTGATTGCCGAGCAGTTCGGCACGCTGGCTGCGCTGTATCCGGGCCGCATCGACCTCGGGCTGGGCCGCGCGCCCGGCTCCGACCAGGCCACGGCGCGCGCGCTGCGCCGCCAGCTCAGCCACGACAGCGCCGACACCTTCCCGCAGGATGTGGAAGAACTGCAGGCCTATTTCGATGAGGTGCGCCCGGGCCAGCGCCTGCGCGCGGTGCCCGGCGCGGGCCTGAAGGTGCCGCTGTGGCTGCTCGGATCGAGCCTGTTCAGCGCGCAGCTGTCCGCCGCGATGGGGCTGCCGTTTGCGTTCGCGTCGCACTTCGCGCCCGGCTTCATGCGCCAGGCCGTGGACCTGTACCGGCGCACCTTCCGTCCGTCCGAACAGCTCGATCGCCCGCACGTGATGCTCGGCGTCAACGTGTTCGCCGCCGACACMGGTGACGAGGCGCGCCGGCTGTTCTCGTCGCTCCAGCAGCAGTTCCTGGCACTGGTGCGCGGCACGCCGGGCCAGCTCAAGCCGCCCGTGGACAACATGGACCTGCTCTGGGACGCCAGCGAGGCCGACCACATCCGCCGCTCGCTGGCCGTCTCGGTCGTGGGCGACCCCGCCGCCGTGCGCGACGGCCTGCAACGTTTCGTGGATGACCTGCGCCCCGACGAACTGATGCTGACCGGCCAGATCTACGATCACGCGGCGCGGCTCAAGTCGTTCGAGATTGCCGCGAAGGCGGTGCGCGCCCTGTCGCTCTCGCCCACGCAACTGGCCTGAACCGTCAGCGCCAGAAAGCAAAAACCGCGGCCAAGGCCGCGGTTTTTGTTTGCGTACGAGCCGGATCGATCAGGCCGTCGCCAGCCGGAACGCCGACACCGCGCGCATCATCGACTGGGCCTGCTCGGCCAGCGAATGGGCGGCGGCAGCCGCTTCCTCGACCAGTGCCGCGTTCTGCTGCGTCACCGAGTCCATCTGCGTCACGGCCTGGCCCACCTGCTCGATGCCGGTGCTCTGCTCGGCGGAAGCCGCGCTGATCTCGCCCATGATGTCGGTCACGCGGCGCACCGCACCCACCACCTCGTGCATGGTCTCGCCGGCCTTGGCCACCAGCAACGAGCCGTTGTCTACCTGCGCCACCGAGTTGTCGATCAGCGTCTTGATCTCCTTCGCGGCGTTGGCGCTGCGCTGGGCCAGACTGCGCACCTCGCCCGCCACCACGGCGAAGCCCCGGCCCTGCTCGCCGGCCCGCGCCGCTTCCACGGCCGCGTTCAGGGCCAGGATGTTGGTCTGGAAGGCGATGCCTTCGATCACGCCGATGATGTCGACGATCTGGCGCGAGGCGTTGTTGATCTCGCCCATCGTCGCCACCACCTCGCTGACCACCTCGCCGCCACGATTGGCAATGTCCGAGGCATTCACGGCCAGCGCGCTGGCCTGCCGCGCGTTGTCCGCGTTCTGGCGCACGATGCCGGTCAGCTCTTCCATGCTCGACGCGGTCTGCTCAAGTGCCGAAGCCTGCTCTTCGGTGCGCTGGGAGAGATCGGTATTGCCCGCCGAGATCTGGTCCGTGGCCGTGGCGATGGAACCCGCCGCGCCGCGAATCTCGCCCAGCGTGCCCGCCAGGCGGGTCTGCATGCGCTGCATGGCGGCCAGCACGCTCTGCTCGTCGCCAGCGCGCACGGTCACCGGCACGGTCAGGTCGCCGCCGGCGATGCGCGTGACCGCTTCCACCGCGTAGGCCGGCTCGCCGCCGAGGCTGCGCTTGACGGTGCGCATCAGCCAGAGCATCACCGCCGCGATCAGCGCGCCAATCAGCAGCGTGCTGACGAGGGCGTTGATCAGGTTGGCGCGGAACGCGTCTTCCACATCGACCAGGAACACGCCGGTGGCCACGAACCAGTCCCAGTCCGCCACGTAGCGGCCGTAGGTCAGCTTGCGCTGCGGGTTTTCGGTGCCGGGCAGGCGGCCACGGTAGGTCGAGAAACCGGCCTCGGGGCCCGTGGTGCGGCGCGCGCCTTCCAGGATGGCGCGGTAGACGTAGACACCATCCGGGTCCTTGAACTCGCCGACCTGGTTGCCTTCCGTCTGCGGCAGGCCCGGGTTCAGGATCACCTGCGGCTTGGAATCGATGATGAACAGGTAGCCGTTCTGGCCGAAACGCATCGCGCGCAGCGCGTCCTTGGCGGCGGTCTGGGCGTCTTCCTTCGACATCTGGCCCTTGGCGGCACGCGCCGCGTACAGCTTGACGATGCCCTCGCCGGTGGCGACCAGCGACTGCAGGCTCTCGCGCCGCTCGCCCATCATCACGGACCTGGTGTGGAAGGCGTTCCAGGTGCCGAGCGCGAGCAGCAGCAGCCACATGACGGCAAGCGCCGCCCAGAGTTTGGTGTTCAGAGTGAGACGGTTCATGATCGGGAGGCTGTTGGGAATTCCCTGGGATTAACGACGCCGCAGCCACATTCCCTTAGCTTCCGTTAGCACCAGGGGGCCAAGATGGGCGATGATCGGGAAAATTGCGCCGCACTGTCCACCTGGAGCCCCCTGCCATGACCGCTCAGCCGTCCGCCGCCTTCTCCTTCATCGATCCAGACCCCGCCGAGGCCGATCCGCTGCAGGGCGAGCTGGCGCTGCT
Source organism: Cupriavidus sp. 05T42 (assembly GCF_056396345.1). NCBI lineage: Bacteria > Pseudomonadati > Pseudomonadota > Betaproteobacteria > Burkholderiales > Burkholderiaceae > Cupriavidus > Cupriavidus sp. 05T42. The sequence continues at coordinate 42,332 of NZ_JBFTLH010000027.1, read as the reverse complement.
GGACCACGCCGCCCTGCGCGGCCCGGTGGCGCAGTTGTGGGAGGCGCCGCTGTCACTGGTGATTCCGCGCAGCTACCTGCGCCAGCCCGGCATCGAGGCCGCCCGCGCGGACTTTGCCGCCCGGGGCTGCCCGGTCTGGCTGCGCATGTCGGGCGGCGGGCTGGTGCCGCAGGGGCCGGGCATCCTGAACGTGAGCCTGGCCTACGCGGTGCCGAAGGGCGCGGCTACGTGGATGGAGCCCGTCTATATCCACCTGTGCGATGTGCTGGCGGACGGGATGCGCCAGCTGGGCGTGGAAACGCACTGGCAGGCGGTGGAGGGGTCGTTCTGCGACGGGCGCTACAACCTGGCCTGGGGGCCGGGCGATGCAGCGCGCAAGATCGCCGGCACCGCGCAGTACTGGCGCCGCGCGCCGGCCGCCGCGCAATCGGACGATGGCCAGCGCCATCTGGTGCTGGCGCACGCCATCCTGCTGGTGAGCGCGGACCCGGTCGAGATCAATGCCCGCGCCAATGCGTTCGAGGCGGCCATCGGGAGCGGCCGGCACTACGACCCGGCCAAGGTGGTMAGCGTGCGCGAGGCGGCCGGCATCGAGGACGATCCCCAACTGACGTCGCGCGTGGCCGAGGCGATCCGCGCCGCCATCGCCCGCACGCCGCCGCCGGGCGCCTAGCGCGCCGTGAAGCGGATGTCGCCGTACCAGGCGCGCGCGTTGGCGCCGGTGTTGTCGGTATCGGTCATCAGGCCATAGCCCAGCAGCTTGCCGGGCTTTTCGCGGAAGACCTTCTGGAAGTCCGCACTCACATTGCGGCGCAGCTTCTGCCATTTGCCGGCATCGGCCGCGCCGCCCACCACGATCATCTGCACCCGGTTGGTATGCGGATTGGCGATGACCGTGCCCACCGGCGCGCTGTTGGTCCAGATATACATCAGCGTGGCGTAGGGCAGCTTGTCGCCGACCGCGCCCGAGATGGCCATGCCGGCGCGCTCGCCAATCGACAGGTTGCTGCTTTCGCCGTCGAAGAAGAACACCAGCCGGGCGGGGGCGTCCTCGCGCTTGGCGTCGCGGTTGTMGGCGTCCGGGATCGGGCCGGCCACCTTCCAGCGCCATTGCACCACCGGCGTGGCCGCGAGGTCGAAGTCGCCGGCGTGGATCAGGCCGGAGGCGGCGCCGGTGGCATCGGCCTCGAGCACCGTGGTGCCCTGGTCGGCCACCAGCGCGTAGCGCGTGAGGGCCTTGCCGCTGACCACGGGCTTGTTCTGCCAGCCCTCCGGCAGCGCGCCGCCGGGCCGGCTGGCCGAGAAGGCAACGCCGGGGTCGTCGGCACGGGCCGCCGTGGCAAGGGTCATGGCCGAGGCCGCCACCATGGCGGCGAGCATCGGCAATATCGGACGAGTAAGACGAAGGACCGGGGCGCGCATCGTGACCGCCTTTTGTTATGGTGACGGGTGAAATTCAGATCATTCGCATGGACTGCTCAGTCCATTGTAGAAAGCGCCGCCGGCCCGCACCGTGCGGCGTAGGCCGAAATCGGCTTCGGACAGACGCTGACAGGATCTGGCGCGCCCTCGCCACAAGTACCGCATCCGCCACTTCACATACCTGCTTACAAACTGGGCCACGGCCGGGCCGCAGGCCGGTGGTATCGTGCTGCCTCGCGCGGTGCGGGTCTGGCCGCGCGCCGTCATCTCCGCTCCCCTGATTCCCGCATGCGTGCTGCTGTCGTTCGATCCCTGTTGTCCGCGGTCCTGATGTTGGCCGCGCCCGTGTCCGTGCTGGCCGACGGCACCTTCCCGGCGTCCGAGACCCCGGAGCCGCCTKCCGCCGTCACGCCGGTGGCGTTCGCCAAGCCCACCGCCAAGCTGCCGCCGCTGCGCTTCCTGCTGACATTCGACGATGGCCCGGACGCCGGCCCGGATGGCAGCACGCCGCTGATCCTGCGCCAGTTGGCCGACAACCCGATTGCGCCCGGCATCAAGGCCATCTTCTTCGTCCAGACCGCGCATCCGCGCCGGGGCGGCGGCGCGGCCGGGCGCGCCCAGATGCGCGACACCTGCGCCGCCGGCCACCTGCTCGCCGTGCACAGCGGCGTGGTGGAGGGCCATGTCTCCCATACCAAGCTGGCGCCGACCGAGCTGGCGGCGTCGCTGCGCGCGGGCGAGGCGGACATCGCCGCCCAGTGCCGCCACGTGGCACAACTGGTGCGGCCGCCCAACTGGGCCTATAACGATGAGACGCGGGGCGTCTACCAGGGACTAGGCCTGGGCATGCTCATGGCCGACGCCAACGCGCGCGACGGCAAGATCTACGGCTGGCACATCAGCCTGCGGCGGCGCTCCCATATGGTGAGCGAGCTGGAGCAGGTGCGCGCGGCCATCGGCGCGCGGCGGCTCCAGCCGGTGAACGGCGTGGTGCCGGTGGTGGTGAGCTTTCATGACACCAACGACTACACGGCGTCGCACATGACCGAGTACCTCCAGATCCTCGTCGATGCCGCGCGCGAGAACGGCCTGCCGCTGGCCGATCCGCCCTTCTATACCGACGCCCGCGCCGCCGAACGCGCCGCTTTGGTGCGTGCCAGGGACGGCGACTACGCGCGGCAAAGCTGGCCCTGACCGGCGCCTGCTCCGGCAGGGCCCAATCGGCCATGCGGCACCGCACGAGGAATTCGTAGAAGTGCTACGCTAACGGCCCGTGGTGCCCTAACCGGAGAATCACCGTGCCCCGCAAGACCCCCATCGAACGCTATCGCAACATCGGTATCAGCGCGCATATCGACGCCGGCAAGACGACGACGACCGAGCGCATCCTGTTCTACACCGGCGTGAACCACAAGCTGGGCGAGGTGCATGACGGGGCCGCCACCATGGATTGGATGGAGCAGGAGCAGGAGCGCGGCATCACCATCACGTCGGCCGCCACCACGGCCTTCTGGAAGGGGATGGCGGGGAACTACCCCGAGCATCGCATCAACATCATCGACACCCCCGGCCACGTGGACTTCACCATCGAGGTGGAACGCTCCATGCGCGTGCTCGACGGCGCCTGCATGGTGTACGACGCCGTGGGCGGCGTGCAGCCGCAGTCGGAAACCGTCTGGCGCCAGGCCAACAAGTACAAGGTGCCGCGCATCGCGTTCGTCAACAAGATGGACCGCGTGGGCGCCGACTTCTTCCGCGTGCAGACCCAGATCGCCGATCGCCTGAAGGGCAACGCCGTGCTGATCCAGATTCCGGTCGGCGCCGAGGATCATTTCCAGGGCGTGGTCGATCTCGTGAAAATGCGCGCCATCGTCTGGGACGATACGAGCCAGGGCGTGCACTTCGAGTACACCGACATCCCGGCCGCGCTGCAGGCCACCGCGCAGGAATGGCGCGAGAAGATGGTCGAGGCCGCCGCCGAAGCCAGCGAGGACCTGCTCGAGCGCTACCTGAGCGGCGAGCCGCTGACCGAGGAAGAGATCAAGGCCGGGCTGCGCAAACGCACCATCGCCGGTGAAATCGTGCCGATGCTATGCGGCAGCGCCTTCAAGAACAAGGGCGTGCAGGCGATGCTGGACGCGGTGATCGACTACCTGCCGTCGCCGGCGGACGTGCCCGCCATCCTCGGCCACACCGAGGACGACAAGGAAGCCGAGCGCCACCCGAACGACGACGAGCCGTTCTCGGCGCTCGCCTTCAAGATCATGACCGACCCGTTCGTCGGCCAGCTGATCTTCTTCCGCGTGTATTCGGGCGTGGTGAATTCGGGCGACACGGTCTACAACCCGGTCAAGTCCAAGCGCGAACGGCTGGGGCGCATCCTCCAGATGCACGCCAACGTCCGCAACGAGATCAAGGAAGTGCGCGCCGGCGACATCGCCGCGGCCGTGGGCCTCAAGGAGGCCACCACGGGCGACACCCTGTGCGATCCCGACAAGGTCATCATCCTCGAACGCATGACTTTCCCGGAGCCGGTGATCTCGCAGGCCGTGGAACCGAAGACCAAGGCCGACCAGGAGAAGATGGGCATCGCCCTGAACCGGCTGGCCCAGGAAGACCCGTCGTTCCGCGTGGCGACCGACGAGGAGTCCGGCCAGACCATCATCTCGGGCATGGGCGAGCTGCACCTGGAAATCCTGGTGGACCGGATGAAGCGCGAGTTTGGCGTGGAGGCCTCGGTCGGCAAGCCGCAGGTGGCCTACCGCGAGACCATCAAGAGCACCGCCAAGGACGTGGAAGGCAAGTTCATCAAGCAGTCGGGCGGGCGCGGCCAGTACGGCCACGTGGTGCTGAACCTCGAGCCGATGCCGCAGGGCGGCGGCTATGCCTTCGTCGATGCCATCAAGGGCGGCGTGGTGCCGCGCGAGTTCATCCCGGCGGTGGACAAGGGCATCAAGGAGACGCTGGAAGCCGGCGTGCTGGCCGGCTACCCGGTGGTGGACGTGAAGGCGACGCTGGTGTTCGGCTCGTACCACGATGTGGATTCGAACGAAAACGCGTTCCGCATGGCGGGTTCCATGGCGTTCAAGGAAGGCATGCGCCGCGCCAAGCCGGTGCTGCTGGAGCCGATGATGTCCGTGGAGGTGGAAACGCCCGAGGAATTCACCGGCAACGTGATGGGCGACCTCTCCTCGCGGCGCGGCATGGTGCACGGCATGGAAGACATCGCGGGCGGCGGCGGCAAGATCGTGCGCGCCGAGGTGCCGCTGGCGACGATGTTCGGCTACTCCACCTCGCTGCGCTCCCTCACCCAGGGCCGCGCCACCTTCACGATGGAGTTCAAGCACTACGCCGAAGCCCCGGCCAACGTGGCCGAGGCGGTGATCAGCTCGCGCAAGAACTGAGCACGGGTGTTCTCCCCTTCCCGGAGGGAGCGGGGAGAACACCATGCGCCACCCGTCATCGATTCATGGCATGATGCTCCGGCGGCCACACGCCGCCTCATCCACTGCTACGGGAGCGCACCATGATGGCATTCCTCGGTACTGTGCTGGTTGGACTTGTCGTGGGGCTCATCGCCCGCGCCATCAAACCTGGCGACGACAAGATGGGCTGGATCATGACGATCCTGCTGGGCGTGCTTGGCGCGCTGGCGGCCGGCTACATCGGCCGGTCGATGGGGTACTACCAGCCGGGCGAGGCCGCCGGATGGATTGCCTCGGTCATCGGTGCCATCGTGCTACTGGTGATATACGACCTGGTTCGCCGTAAGAACTGAAGCGCCTTCCTTGCCGCACCGCTGCAGCGCGGTGGTGCTGCCCGGGGCGGCCATCGCCGCGACCTGCGGCGCCACCGAACGCAGCACGCGCACGGCCAGCGCGCTCGTGAACGCGTAGCGCGCCGCGTACGGCTCGCGCACGTGGATCGTCACCGTGCCGAAATAGCGGTCCCCCAGCAGGAACACGAAGGTGGCCGACCGGTTGACCGAGCGCGACGAAATTACGCGCCCGCCCGGACCATAGGTCTGGAAGCGCTGGTCACCCGTACCGGTCTTGCCGCCAATCATCAGTGGCGCGCCGGGCTGCCCCGGCCGGCTGACCGGCGTGAAGGCCCCCCGGATCGACTTGGCCGTGCCACTCTCCACCACATCGAACATCGAACGCCGCACCAGCGCGGCAATCTCCGGCGCAATCAGCACCTTGCCTGGCCCCGGGCGCAGGGCGTATGTCGTGGCATAGGGGGTGTCGGCGGCAAAGGCGAGCGTGCGGATCGTGGACGGCTGGGCATCCACGCCATTGCCGAGGATGATGCCGGCCAGCTCCGACAGCGCCGCCGGGCGGTCACCCGAGGCACCGATGGCCGTGGCGTACGACGGCGTCAGCGAATCGAACGGATAACCGAGGCGCTGCCAGCGCTTGGCCACCTTGTCGAACGCCTCCTTCTCCAGCAGCGTGCGGATGCGGGCGTCCTGCCCCAGCTTGCTGCGGGTCTTGAACAGCCACTTGTAGACGTATTGCCGCTCGTCCGCGCTGGCCTTGAGCACCTCGCTCAGCGTGGCATCCGGGTTGTTGCCGAGGTATTCCACCATCCACAGTTCCAGCGGATGGATGCGCGACAGGTAGCCCCGGTCGTTCAGGTCGAATTTGTCCTTCCCGTACTTGTCGTAGAGCTTGTGCAGGTCTTCCTCGGACGGCTGCTTCTGCTTGGGCAGCCGTGCGCGCACCAGGCCGGCGTAGGTGTCGAAATCGGTGGCCGGCCGGGCGCTCAGCAGCGTCACCGAGAGGCGCACGGCCCCAAGGTAGGGCGTCGGCTGCTTCACGCGACCTAGCAGAACGTTCAAACGCTCATCCGAAGTCTTGCCCCGGTAGCGCTGCCAGAACGCCGTCATATAGGAGCTGCCTTCCTCATCGGCAAAGCGCTCCAGGTACGGGCGGCGGCCCGGGTCGCTGCGATCCTCCATCAGCGCGGTGGCTTCCGGGTGGGCCTGGTGGACTTCGTACTTCACGATGTCGCGCATCATCCGGATGAATACGAGATTGACCGAATGCTGGAAGGCCACGCGCACCGTCATCTGGCGCTCGCCCTCCCATTTCTCGAAGTTCGTGAAGCTCTGCATGCCGCCGCCGGTGTAGAACGCCTCGCCGGCATTGCCCGAATACTTGCGCTCCATCGCGGCTTCGAGGATGGCCCCGCGCGAGCGCTCGGCCGGCGCCTTGGCCTTGATCAGCGTGTCGATCACCCAGCGGGTCAGCGCGTCCTGGCGCGGCACCTGGATCGCGGCCAGCTCGGCCCGGCTCAGGCTGACGTGGCGATCGTAGATCTCGTTGATGACTTCCAGATAGGTGACCAGCGTGCGCAGCTTGGCGGTGGAGCCCAGGTTCAGCCGCGCCCCCGCGTTGATGTCGAACGGCTGGTCGACATTGTCGGCCTGCACCCGCACCAGGCTGGCGTTGCCCACGCGCTCGAACAGCGTGAAGCTGGCCACGAGCCGCGACGGGTCGTCGCCCTCGCGCAGCAGGTTCTTGCCGTACAGGCCCATCTCGTGGGCATCGGTCTTGTTGCGGATGCGCAGCAGCGTGTCCGTGACCATGCGTTGCACTTCACGGTTGATGCTGCTGTCGACGGTCAGGTCGAGGCGGTCCAGCGCGTAGCGGCTGTCCACGCCCAGCAGGTGCGACACATCGTTACGCACCTGGTTGACCGCCTTGCGCGTCACCCAGGGCGCCGGGTCGGGCCGCTGCGGCGGGGCCGCCTTGTCCAGCGACTGCGCCAGCGCGGCGTCGCGCAACTCCGGAGTGATGGTATTGGTGGCCGCCAGCAGCCGCAGGTAGCTGCCAGTCAGCGCGTCCAGGTTGGTATCGTCGCGCCGCAGGTGATACGACGGCCGGCGCTGCGAGACGATCAGCGACAGCGCGCGCTTGTACGCCTGGGCCTCGCGCGGGGTGGGGCGGCGCGGGTCCATGTTGCGGATCAGCGCGTTGACCTCGCCGAAGTCCTCGCCGTACCAGACGTACAGCCCGTCGCCAATGCCGTTGATCTCGCCATGCCCCACGCGCGCGGAGAGCGGCACCGTGTTCAGGTAGTCGAGCACGATGTTTTCGCGGGCGCGCTGGGTGTCGGGACCGTTGACATAGGCGCGCAGCGAGGCCGAGGTCATCTGGCGGAACTTGTCTGGAATCGACTGGGTCCGCCCCTCGGGCGAATGGCGGAATTTCTCGATCTGGGTGGCGAGCGTGCTGCCGCCGGCCGAGTCGTGGTGCCGGTCGGCCAGCTTCACGGCCTGGTCGAGCACCGCGCGCGAGAACCGGCGCCAGTCCACGGCCGGATTCATCATCGGATACTCGGGATTGAGCAGGTTCTGGTTCTCGACGTAGAGCAGCGACGCCACCACCACCTTCGGCACCGCGTCGAAACTATCGTACTGGCGTTGGGGATAGCGTTCGAAGGCAAGCGTCAGCGCGTTGCAGTCGCGCACGATCAGGCCGGCCTGGTTTTTCTCTCGGTAGGGCGGAAAGATGCCCTCGTCCATCAGCCGGACGAGATCCGGCGACATGCGCACCTGCGCGCTCGTGGCAAACCCGTGCCGCAGCAGGCGCTCGCCGAACTCGGGCAGGCGCTCGTAGCCCAGGCGCTCGTCGTACGGACCGGAATGGGGATAACGGATGCTGTCGCTCGCGCCGGGCTGGATTTCGTAGGTCAACGACTTGCCCAGCCGGCTCATGTACAGAGCCTGCCATTGCGACGTGCGAACCTCGTGCGTGACGAGGGTCACAACCATGTAGGCGCCGCCACATACGGCAACCGCCAAGCCAGCGAGAATCCAGCGACGACGTGACACGTTTCGGCATCCGGTTGCGCTTGCGCCCACCAGTTCCGGGGCGCCACCAGCTTTTTCATTGCAGGCTGCCGCGCCAGCATCGGCGTGCGACGGCCTGTATTGATATTACTAGCAACCAGCGTGGAGTGGCATGCCGAAGTGGGCTGGCGCACGCTTTCAAACACGGAATTTCTTGCGGCGCCGTGCCCGGCACGCAACACGTGGCGGGCCGGCACGCCACACGGGTGCCGCGAGCCGCCCGCGCGTCACACGCGGGCGGTGCGGCCATGTCAGTTTTGCACTGACCGGCTTATGCCGATGCCGCCGCCGATGCCACCGGGCGCCCGCCGAACGGATAGCTCGGATCGGTGTAGCCGGGCGTGGAAGCATGGCCGCGCGGCACGAGCTTATCGACCAGCGCCTCTTCCTGCGCCGAAATCGCGACGTTCACTGCGCCGAAGTAGTCCTCGAACTGCGCCAGCGTGCGCGGCCCGGCGATCACGCTGCTGATGATCGGGTTGGCCAGCACCCAGGCCGTGGCGAACTGGCCCGGCGTGATGCCGCGCCCTTCGGCATGCGCCTTGAGCTGCTGGGCGATGACCAGCGACTCCTCGCGAAACTCGGTTTCCATCATGCGCCGGTCCGCCCGGCCGGCGCGGCTGTCCGCGTCCGGCTTCTGGCCCGGCAAATACTTGCCGGTCAGCACGCCGCGCGCGATCGGGCTGTAAGGCACCACGCCCAGGCCGAAATGTTCGCAGGCCGGCAGGATTTCCACCTCCGGCATCCGGTTCAGCAGGTTGTAGTACGGCTGGCAGGCCACCGGGCGCGGCACGCCCAGGCGGTCGCACAGGTTGGCGATCTCGGCGATACGCCAGCCGCGGAAATTCGACACGGCCCAGTAGCGGATCTTGCCGGCGCGGATCAGGTCGCCCATGGCGCGCACCGGTTCCTCAAGATTGGCGCCGGCGAAGTCGCGGTGCAGGTAGAGGATGTCCACATAGTCGGTGGCCAGCCGGCGCAGGCTGTCTTCCACCTCGCGCAGGATCCACGTACGTGAATAGTTCGACTGGTTCGGACGGCTGCCCATCAGGTTGCCCAGCTTGGTGGCAAGCACCCAGTCGTGGCGGTCGGCGATCAGCAGGCGGCCCACCATCTGCTCGGAACCGCCCTTGCTGTAGACGTCGGCGGTGTCGATGAAATTGACGCCGTGGTCGCGTGCGCTGCCCACGATGCGGGCGGCCTCGGCCTCGTCGGTCTGGTCGGCGAACATCATCGTGCCCAGACACAGGGCGGAAACCTTCAGGTTGCTGGCGCCGAGGCGGCGGTACTGCATGGTGAAATCTGGCATGGCGAATTCCCAGGGTAGTCGAGGCCGAAGCAAAGGGTCTGGCGGCGCCTGCGCGACCGCCAGCGCGCATTGTGCGCCGATGTGGCGGGGCTTGCAGGCGACGCGCCGCTAGAGGCGCTTTCGGGCGCTTTCGGGTGACTTCGGGGCAGTACCCCTGTCGATTCAGGCTTCCACAGGGTGGAATCCGGGCAGTGCCGGCACCCGCTCGGCCAGGAAGGCCAGCAGCGCCCGCGTGCGCGCCGGCTGGTGGCGGCGCGACGGATAGACCAGATAGGCATCCTGCGCCGGGCCCTGCCAGCCGGGCAGCACCGGGGTCAGCGCGCCGGTGTCGAGCAGGTCCTGCACGAGCCAGGCCGGCGTCAGGCCAAACCCGGCGCCCGCCAGGAAGCTCTCGCGCATGGCCAGCGAGTTGTTGGCGCGATAGCGGCACGGCGCGTCCACCTTGGCGGCGTTGCCGTGGGTATCGGTCAGCACGATCTCGTCCCCGGCGGCGAGCCAGGTGAAGCGCAGCAGGTCGTGACCGGCCAGATCGGCCGGCTGCCGCACCGGGGCATGGCGCGCGAGGTAGCCCGGGGCGGCCACGAGTCCGCGCGGCGACACCGCGATGCGCCGCGCCACCACATTGGGCGGCAGCGACGCGCCGAGCCGCACCGCCACGTCCACGCCCGCCTCCACCAGATCGACGAAACGGTCGTCGAAGACCAGTTCGACATCGACCTCCGGATACCGGGCGAGGAAATCGAGGATCAGTGCATTGAGCCGCAGCACGCCAAAGCTGACCGGCGCGCTGAGGCGCACCTTGCCCACGGGACGATCCGCCCGGCCGCGCGCATCGGCGGTGGCTTCGGCATAGGCGTCGAGCACGGTCAGGGCATGGGCATAGAAGCGACGGCCGGCCTCGGTCGGCTGCAAGTGGGTGGTGCTGCGCTCGAGCAGCCGCACACCAAGGTCCGCCTCCAGCGCGGCTACGGTTTTGCTGATGGTCGGCTGGGTGCTGTCCAGCTCACGCGCCACGGCGGAGAGGCTGCCCAGCTCCACGGCGCGGGTGAAGACGTGCATCGCCTTGAGGGTGTCCATGTCATTCTTAATTGGAATGATTGATATGCGATTCTGCCGCGTTCTCGTGCGAATCGGAATAGGTGACAGTGGGGCCATTCCCACTTTGATGAGAGTTTTCTGATGTCTGCCTATTCGCTGCTTCGCATGGTTGCCCTGACGGGCTGCATCGCCGCCGGCCCCGCCATGGCCGCCCCGCAATGGGTGCCGACCTGGGTGGCCAGCCAACAACCGGTCTGGCGACCTGATGAACTGCCCTTGCCGACTGGCTTGCCGGCCCGGCTTGATGACCGCACGGTGCGGCAGGTCGCCCGCGTCAGCATCGGCGCGAGTCGGGTGCGCGTGGTGCTATCCAATCAGTACGGCCGGGTGCCGCTGACTGTCGATGCCATCCAGCTCGCTCGTCATGCCGGCGGCGGCGTGATCGATCCGACCACCAATCATGCGGTGACCTTCGCCGGCAAACCCGCGATCTCCATCCCGCCCGGCGCCACGGCGACCAGCGACCCGGTGTCGCTGCCGGTGCCAGCACTGGCCGAGGTGGCGGTCAGCCTCCACCTGCCGGCGCCGGTGCGGATCGCCACCTTCCACTGGGATGGCCGGCAGACCGCCTATATCGCCGATGGCCACCACGTGACGGACGCCGCCCTGCCCCGGCCCGAGACCTTCCAGGCAAGGCTGCTGCTGTCCGCCATCGAGGTGGAAGCCCGCCAGCCGGCGCCCGTCATCGTCGCGCTCGGCGATTCGATCACCGAAGGCAACGGCGCCACGCCCGACGCCAACCGGCGCTGGCCTGACGTTCTCGCCGCCCGGCTGGCCGGGGACGGCATCGCGGTCCTCAACGCGGGCATCTCGGGCGGGCAACTGCTGCGCGCCGGCATGGGCGAAGCGGGCCGCGCGCGCTTCGAGCGCGACGTGCTCGATGTGCCCGGCGTGCAGGCGGTCATCGTCGCGCTGGGCATCAATGACATCGGCTGGCCCGGCTCGACCTTCCTGCCGACGACCCGCTTGCCCGCCGCCCCCGACCTGATCGCCGGCTACCAGTCCCTGATCGACCGCGCGCACCGGCGCGGGGTGCGCGTGATCGGCGCCACGATCACGCCGTTTGCGGACGCGCTGGCTGTGGAAGGGTCGCCGATCCACGGCTACGCCAGCCCGGAGAAGGACGCGCTGCGCCAGCAGGTGAACCACTGGATCCGCACCAGCGGCGCCTTCGATGCCGTAGCGGACTTCGACGCCGCCCTGCGCGCCCCGGCCCGCCCGGACGCCCTGCAGACAGCCTTCGACAGCGGCGACCACCTCCACCCTGGCGACCGGGGCTACGCAGCGATGGCCGGCGCCATCGACCCCGCCGCGCTGCTGCCTGCGCGCCAGCCATGAAAAAAGCCGGCAAGGTTGCCCTTGCCGGCTTTTCTGGCGATGCCTGCCCGCGCTCAGTCTTCGAGCTTCGGCAGCGCGGCGCTGGTCTTGGTCGACAGCAGGCCGCTCTTCGCGTACGTCTGGAGCTTCTCGCGGGTGTCCACGATGTCCAGCGTGCGCATCGTCAGTTGGCCGATGCGGTCCAGCGGCGTGAACATCGATTCGCCCTTTTCCATCGTCAGCCGTTCCGGCTTGTAGGTCAGGTTCGGCGACGTGGTGTTCAGGATCGAGTAGTCGTTGCCACGACGCAGTTCGATKGTCACCTCGCCGGTCACGGCGCCCGCCACCCAGCGCTGGGCGGTTTCGCGCAGCATGATGGCCTGCGGGTCGAACCAGCGGCCCTGGTACAGCAAGCGGCCCAGGCGGCGGCCATTGTCGCGGTACTGCTCGATGGTGTCTTCGTTGTGGATGCCGGTGATCAGGCGCTCGTAGGCGATGAACAGCAGCGCGAGGCCCGGGGCTTCGTAGATGCCGCGGCTCTTGGCCTCGATGATCCGGTTCTCGATCTGGTCGCTCATGCCCAGGCCGTGGCGGCCGCCGATGACATTGGCTTCCATGAACAGGTCCACGCTGTTCGCGAAGGTCTTGCCGTTCAGGGCCACGGGCTGGCCTTCCTCGAAGCGCACGGTCACTTCCTCGCGCTTCACTTCCACGTCATCGCGCCAGAACTGCACGCCCATGATCGGCTGGACGATGCGGATGCCCGAGTTCAGGTGCTCGAGATCCTTGGCCTCGTGCGTGGCGCCAAGCATGTTCGAGTCCGTCGAATACGCCTTTTCGGCCGACATCTTGTAGTCATGGCCGCTCTGGCGCATGAACTCGGACATTTCGGCGCGGCCGCCCAGTTCGTCGATGAACTGCTGGTCCAGCCACGGCTTGTAGATCTGCAGGCCCGGGTTGGTCAGCAGGCCGTAGCGGTAGAAACGCTCGATGTCGTTGCCCTTGAACGTGCTGCCATCGCCCCAGATGTTGACGCCATCGTCCTTCATCGCGGCCACCAGCATCGTGCCGGTCACGGCGCGGCCGATCGGCGTGGTGTTGAAGTACGTCACGCCAGCCGTGGAAATGTGGAATGCACCGCACTGCAGCGCGGCGATCCCTTCGGACACCAGCTGCACGCGGCAATCCACCAGACGCGCTTCTTCGGCGCCGTACGCCTTGGCGCGGCGGGGAATGTCGTCGTAGTCCGGCTCGTCGGGCTGACCCAGGTTGGCCGTGTAGGCGTAGGGAATGGCGCCCTTCTGGCGCATCCAGAGGAGCGCGGCGCTGGTGTCGAGTCCGCCCGAGAAGGCGATTCCGACGCGCTGGCCGGAAGGAATGTGCTGCAGGATGGTAGTCATCGCCAGAAATCTAGGTGAATTTGTCGGCTCTTGGGGCGCTCCCGCGTGAAACCCCCACACGGCAGCCGATGCGGCGCCCGAACTCGTAACCTTGAATTGTGACACGCCCGGGCGGTAGCGCCAAACTGCGGGGCCCGGGCGGGGTTCACTCGGCGCTCAGTCGGCGTCGTCCACGAGCAGGTCCATGGGAACGCCAAGTGCCAGCGCCAGCCGCTGCAGCACGTCCACGGTGCCGTCGCGCTTGCGGTTTTCGATCTGGCTCAGGTAGGGGGTGCTGAGCCCGGCCGCCTGGGCCAATGCCTCCTGGGTCATGCGACGGTAATCGCGCCAGGCCTTGACTGGATGGTCGCCCGCCAACTCCGCGTCGACCACGGCGGCCGGAATGCGTACACCGTCATCGGCCGCCTTGGCACGGTCATACAGGGCTACATCGTCGAGATCCTCGAACAGGTGCTTCACCTTGTCCCAAACGTCGATCGGCACGACTGCAAAGGCCCGCTGGCCATCTTGCTMGATAAATTGGATGTCGGTCATTGATAGGCGCCCCCGCGCGGATTGAGACGGATTCCCCGCAGCATGTCGATCTTGCTGCGGATCTGGGTGGCAACGTTGCGCGGCCTGGCCTTCAAAGCCCGGCGCGCCTGTCTGGAAAGGTCAACTTCATGGACGTGCGTCATATTAGCTTATCGCTAAGTAATCCGCAAATAAAATTAGCAACCGAAATGGACGCTGATTTCATTGCGGTGGGAGTGACGAACGCCAGGGAAGAGGGCGGCTTGTGGACGGGAAGAAATCGGGTCGCCCTGGCATGGAGCGCCTATCCTAGCCCGGTGCCCAGCGTGAAAACGTGTCCGGCGGTGACGGACACGAAAAGTAACAATGTGGACGTTGTCCATTTTATTTGCTAGTCTCTTGTGGACGGCGTACACAAATCGCCGGCCAACGCCAAACCAGGAGATGTCGATGTCCAAGAAAGTCCAGTCCTATCTGTTCTTCGACGGTCGCGCAGAGGAAGCGGCCGAGTTCTACAAGACCGCGCTCGGTGCCAAGGTGGAAATGCTGCTGCGCTTCCGTGACAACCCCGAGCCGCAGGACGCCAGCCCCGGTTGCGGGCCCGGTGCCGGCAACGATGACAAGGTCATGCATATGGCGCTGCAGATTGGGGACACCACGATCATGGCGTCCGATGGCGACTGCAAGGGCCAGACCGCCTTCCAGGGCTTCGCGCTCTCCATCACCGTGCCGGACGCCGCGACGGTCGACAAGACGATTGGCGCGCTGAGCGCGGGCGGCAACGTGGTCATGCCGGCGATGAAGACCTTCTTCTCGGAGCGCTTCGGCATGGTGGCGGACAAGTTCGGCGTGACCTGGATGGTCCTGGTGGCGAGCGAATAAGCGCCGATGGCACTGTCCCGGCATGGCCGTGCCGTAAAATGCGCGGCCAACCGGAGACATGCCATGGAATCCCGCCTGACCGACCTCGAGATCAAGCTCGCCTTCCAGGAAGACCTGATCGAGACGCTGAACCTGGCCGTCGCGCGCCAGCAGCAGCAACTGGACCTGCTCCAGGCCCAGTTCCGGGCGCTGTACCAGCAGGTCCGGACGAGTGCCTCGGCCGCCGCCGAGTCCAATCCGCAGCATGAGATTCCGCCGCACTATTGAGGCGGCAGCAGCCATGCGGCGCACTCATCACACAGGAACGATGCCCCCCGGGCCCGGTCTGACCGGCAACGATGCCAACCGAACCGAGCCCATGGCCCGTCCCTTGATCAATCGCTTCTTCCACGCCCGCCGCGCGCTGCTGGCCACGGCCGCAGTCGCCGCGCTGGGCAGCTTCGCCCTCGCCCACGCCGCCTACAACGTATGGACGGGCGAGTACACCTTCACCAAGGCCGAGTTGCAGAGTGCCGTCGAGAAACGCTTTCCCACCACGCTGCGCTATGGCGAACTGGTGAGCGTGCAGCTGTCGCACCCGCGCCTGGTGCTGGATGAGGCCACCAACCGCATCACCACGCAGATGGATGCGGCCATCAGCAACACCATCCTGCCGTCCCCGCCGGTCAACGGCACGCTGGCGCTGAACAGCGGCGTGCGCTACGACGCCACGCAGCGTGCCGTGCTGCTCGACAATCCCACGGTCCAGCAGGTACAGGTGCAGGGCATGAGCCAGTACAACGAGCAGCTCAACGCCATCGGCGCGGTGGTGGCGCAGCAGTTGCTGAAGGACTATCCGCTCTATACGTTCAAGCCCGAGGAGTTGCGCTTCAACGGCAAGGACGTGCAGCCGGGCGCGATCACCGTCGCGGCGGACGGTATCCGGGTGAAGCTCGATCTGCGTTAGTCCGAGGTAGTCCGAGCTAACCCGCCCCGGCTTCCAGCCCCAGCGCGGTGGCAAGCGCCGCCAGCGTCGGCCCGATCGGCGCGAGCACCTTCAACGTCAGCAGGGGATCGGCCCGCGTGGTGCCAAGGTTCAGGGCGGCAATCGGCAAGCCGCGCTCGTGCGCCCAGACGCAGAAGCGATACCCCGAGAACACCGTCAGCGACGAGCCGATCACCAGCATGGCGTCCGCTGCATCGAGCGCCAGCCGCCCGGCCGCCACGCGCTCGCGCGGCACCGATTCGCCGAAGAACACCACATCGGGCTTGAGCAGCCCTTCGCAGCGCTCGCACACCGGCACCGAAAAATTGTCGAATAGCGGCGATTCCAGATGGGCGTCGCCATCGGCCGCCGGCAGGGCCGACACATCGCGGAATTCGGGATTGTGCTGCCACAGCCAGCGCTGGATGTCCGCGCGCGGGTAGCGCGTGGCACAGGACAGGCAGATGACCTGGCCGATGCTGCCGTGCAGCTCGATCACCCCCTGGCTGCCAGCGCGCTGGTGCAGGCCATCCACGTTCTGCGTGACCAGCCCGGCCACGCGCCCGGCATCGCCCAGCCGCGCCACCACGCGATGGCTCACGTTCGGCTGCGCGCCGTCCGCCACGGGCCAGCCGACCATACTGCGCGCCCAGTAGCGCTGGCGCGCCGCGTGGCCGCTCAGGAAGGCGGTGATGGTCATCGGCGCGGAGCGCTGCCACCGGCCCTGCTCGTCGCGGTAGCCCGGAATGCCGGAGTCCGTGCTGATGCCGGCGCCGGTCAGCACAAACAGGCGCGGATGGCGCTGCACGAAGTCGAGAAGGTCTTCCACCGGCCGGGGGTTACGAGGTGGACGATGTAGAAGAGGCCTCGGCGCGCGCAGCCTGGCGCGCCTCCCACGCCCTCAGTTCCTGCCGGTAGCGGTCCATTTCGTCGTTGTAGTAGTCAAAGATGCACGGATCGCAGCCGCTCTGGCAGCACTCGTTGTCGCCAGGGCGCTCGGGCGGGAGCGGACGCGGATCATCGGAAACGGGGGAAGACACGGCTCAAGACCTGAAGGAAATGTTACGGCGCCAGTATATGCCGCCTGTCCGGTTCGGTCCGCGGACCGCCCCTCCGGCGCCGGCCTGATCTGCATCGTTCCAATCCGATGTTGAATTGTTTCGAAGGTGGCCCATCGCGCACACGATTGCGGCGGCAGGCTGCTAGCCTTGTGGCAAGGTTGCCGCCGGCCACCTCTGAGGCGTGGATGATCGGATACGCTGCCATGYGCGTTGCGACGCGACTCCCTTCCCTATGCAGCCTGCTTGCCGCGATGCTGGCCACGCTGGCGGTCGCGCCGGGCCCGGCCACGGCCGAGGAGCCGCCGCCGCAGGGCGGGACCCTCCGCCTGCCCGCCTACACCCCCAGCAACATCGTCCCCGCACCCAATCCGCCGTTCCCCGCGCCCGCCCTCCTCGCCCCGGCCACGCCCGGCGGCACGGTCGAAGGGGCTGCGGCCAAGACCCACCCGGTGGGCCGCCCCAAGATCTGCCTGGTGCTGTCCGGCGGTGGCGCGCGCGGTGCCGCCCATATCGGCGTGCTGAAGGTGCTCGAGGAACTGCGTGTGCCCGTGGACTGCATCGCCGGCACCAGCATGGGCTCGCTGGTCGGCGGCGCGTATGCCAGCGGCATGAGCATCAAGGAAATGGAGGAACTGGTCGGCGGCTTGTCCACCAGCGCGCTCTTCAAGGAACGGCCACCGCGTCAGGATCTGGCCGTCCGCCGCAAGCTGGACGACCACACCAACCTGTTCACGCCCGAGATTGGCGTGCGCGGGGACGGGCTGCTGCTGCCCAAGGGTGCGGTCTCCGGCGTGCAGCTGGAAACGGTGCTGCGCAAGCTCTCCAACACCCCCGGCTATCGGAATTTCGATACCTTGCCGATTCCTTACCGCGCCGTCGCCACCGACCTTGTCGCCGGCACCGCCGTGGTGTTCACCGAGGGCGAGCTGGCGAACGTGATGCGCGCCAGCATGTCCGTGCCCGGCGCCGTGGCGCCCACCGAGTACCAGGGCAAGCTGCTCGTCGATGGCGGCCTGACCGACAACCTGCCCGTGGACGTGGCGCGCGCCATGGGGGCCGACATCGTCATCGCGGTCAACCTCGGCACGCCGCTGATGAAGCGCGAGGACCTGACCTCGCTGATCGGCGTAACCAGCCAGATGCTGAACATCCTGACCGAGCAGAACGTGCGCAGCTCGCTGGCCTCGCTGCGGCCCATGGACATCCTGATCCTGCCCGAACTCGGCGAATTCTCCGCCGGCGACTTCGACCACCTGCCCAAGACCATTCCGATTGGCGAGGAAGCCGCCCGGCGCCAGCACACCCGGCTCGCCGCGCTGGCGATTCCACCCGACGAGTACGCCACCCTGCGCGCCGCGCAGCGCAACCTGGCGCCACCGGACCTGCGCCCCGTGGACGAAATCCGCTTCGCGCCGATGGAGCGCGTGAGCCCCGGGTTTGCCGCCGCGACGATGGAAACCCACCCCGGCGAGCCGATCTCGCAGGCCACGCTGGACCGCGACATGCGCCGGCTGTTCGGCACCGGCGACTTCGAGCACGTGAACTACCGCTTCCTCGAGGAACCGGGCAAGCGCGTGCTCGGCGTGGAAGCCATCGAGAAATCGTACGGGCCCAACTACCTGCGCTTCGGGCTTGGCCTCAGTTCCGACTTCCGCGGCGACGCCTACTTCAACCTGCTGGCGAGCTACCGCCGCACGTGGATCAACTCGCTCGGCGCCGAATGGCGCACGGACGCCCAGGTGGGCCAGACCTCCAGCCTGACCAGCGAGTTCTACCAGCCGCTCGACACCCGCCAGCTGTTCTTCATCGCCCCGCGCTTCGAACTGGAACGCCGCCCCATCAATGTCTTCAGCGGCAGCCAGCGGATCGCCCAGTACGACCTGCGCCGCACGGACCTGGCGCTGGATGTAGGCACGCAGATCACCAAATATGGCGAGGGACGCCTGGGCTTCGTGCTCGGCCACCAGAACGCGTCGCTCTCCACCGGGCCGGCGTTCCTGGACCCGGGCCATGAAAGCATCGAGCGCCGTGCCTTCACGGCCCGGATACTGGTGGATCAGGTCGACAGCATCAACTTCCCGCGCTTCGGCTACGGGGCGACGATGAACGTCTACTCGTCGCAAGGCGCAATGGGCGCCACCGACACCTATACCAAGGGCGACCTGACGGCCACCTATGCGCACTCCTTCGGCAACAACACCATCAACTTTGGCGTGCGGGCGGGCTCCAACCTGGGCGGGCCGGCGCTGCCGCCGTACGCGATGTTCCAGTGGGGCGGCTTCCTGCAGCAGTCCGGCTACTCCACCGGGCAGCTGATTGGCGGCAATATCCAGTTCGCGCGGATGGTCTACTACAACAAGCTCGTGCGGCAGACCTTCCTCGAAGGGGTCTACGCCGGGTTCTCGCTGGAGGTCGGCCGCGTAGGCGATCCGCTGGTACCGGGCAACCCCACCGGGGTGCTCAAGTCGGGGGCCGCCTTCCTCGGCCTGGACAGCCCGATCGGGCCGTTCTACCTCGCCTATGGCCGCGCGGCAGGCGGTCAGTACGCGTTCTACCTGTTCCTGGGCAAGCCTTAGGGACACTCAGGGGACAAATCCTGCGGAGATGTGACGGCCCTAGCGCAAAGTGCGCTACGGCCAACCCCCACCGAGGTGGCATGTCGGCAGGAAGTGCCGCTGCCTATACTGGCCTCGTCGTTGGGACCCCCGTCCCGGACGACACCCCTTACCCAGTCGCCGCCCCAATCGGCGACATTTTTTTGGGCGAATCCCGGCAGGCCCCGCCGTGGGACGTTAAGATGCGCGATTATCGAACGCCCCCCGCATCGTATTTCCTGCCGAATTCCCATATGGACGCCCCCGCCCCCATCAGCCTCAAGCCTGCACAGGCCGACTCCGTCCGCGCCGCCCGGCCGCCGGCCGACATCCTGTCCAGCTTCGCCGGCGACCCGAATTTCATGCTGTCGCTGGCGCGCGGCCTGACGGTGCTGGAGGCTTTCTCCGAACGCAAGCGCCCACTCACTATCTCGCAGGTGGCGCAGCGCACGCAGTTGTCGCGCGCCTCGGTGCGGCGCTGTCTCTATACGCTGGAGCAGTTGGGCTACGTGAGCCAGCAGGATGGGCACTTCGCGCTGCGGCCGCGCGTGCTCCATCTGGGGCACGCGTATTTCTCCTCGACGTCGCTGGTCTCGGCGGCGCAGCCCATCCTCGACAACCTGAGCACGCGCATCCACGAGACCTCGGCCCTGGCCATTCTCGACGGCACGGACATCCTCTACCTGGTGCGCTCGGAAGTGCAACGTGTGCTGACTCACGCACTTGGAATGGGGAGCCGGCTGCCGGCCTATTGCACGTCCACGGGCCGGCTGCTGCTGGCCCACCAGCCCGAGGCAGTGCTCGAGGCGTTCTTCGAACATGCCGAACTGCGTCCGCGCACCTTGCAGACCAAGATCTCGCGCACGGAACTGGAAGCAGCCTTCCGGCGCGCACGGGAACTGGAATACGTGCTGATCGACGAGGAACTGGAACCGGGTTTGCGGGCGATTGCCGTGCCGGTGCGGTCGCTCTCGGGCACCGTGGTGGCGGCCATCAGCGTCAGCGTGAAGGCCACCCGGGTGTCCGAGGCGGAGATGGTGGCGCGGCTGCTGACCCCCATGCGGGAGGCCGCCGTTGCCATCGGGAAGTTGATCGGGACTTAAGCGTCCGGATCAGGGGGGCGATGCCGAAAAATCAGCCCMGGTGCGCCAGTTCGAGCTGGAACACCAGCCGCTGGAGGAAGTTCTCCATGCGGCCATCCGGGTTCAGGAAGGCGCAGCCGTAGTGGTGCACGGTGTTGTCGTCGAAGCCGACCAGCCAGTGGCCCACCACCTGCATGTCCAGTTCCAGCCGGCCCAGTTCGGCAAAATCCAGCACACACTTCTTGACGACCGTGCCCACCGGCAATTGGTCAGCGCCCACCGAGCGCGAGCGCAGGCCCGCGCCGGACAGCGACAGATCGGCAATATCGAGGTGCAGCGTGCGCTTGTCGGCCGTCTCCGGCAGATGGATCTGGCAGCGGTAGCCCTTGGTCAGCAGCGTGCGCGCGCGGAAATGGCGGCGGCGCTGGAAGTGGTAGAGCTTGTCCGGGAAATCGGCGATGAAGGCCGGCCCGCCCTCGAAGCGCGTGGCGCCGGGCACGCCGACCACGAAGTTCACAGGCACGCCGCGCAGCAGTCCCGAGAACGCATTCTTGTCCGAGGCCATCAGCGCCTGGCGCTCCGCATCCGCGCGGCACCAGTCGAAGATAAAGGTGCGGTTGGCCGGATCCACGTGCAGGATCGACGTCACGATCTCAGAGCCGCGCGCCGAACGCACGTTCAACAGGCACTTCTGCCAGGCCAGGTCGCGCAGGACCGTGCCGATCTGCGAGCTATGCGTGAGCCGGTAGCGTTCGTCCGAATGCGAGCCTTCCTGCTCGTCAGGTTCGCCCTCGATCTGGGACCGGTTTTGGGCCTGCTCGGGCCCTCGGGAATCTTGGACACTCATGGGGAATACGCTACGTCGAAAGTGGTTACTCGCCGTCTTGCCCGGGGCGGGCAACGCTTGTGGATCTGGCGGCGGCCAGCGCCGCATGGTAAGCGCCGCCCGGGGATGGCGCAAGTCATGCCTAGGCCTTCGGCAAAATACGACGTAACTTTAGCAACCGACTTCCGGGGGGTAGCGGTTGCAAGGCCTTTTCAGCCGGTTTCCATCTCCGCGCGGAGCCAGCCGTGCAGGGCCTCCAGCCGGGCATCCTGGGCGAACGGCGCCGGCGAAATCAGGTGGTAGGACGACCCGTCCGGTACAAACCCCAACGGCGCGGCCAGCCGGCCATCGGCGAGTTCGTCGGCCGCCATCAGCCGCGACGCCATGGCCCAGCCCAGGCCGGCCGCAGCCGCCTGYAGGCTCAGGTAGAAGTGTTCATACCACGGGTCTGACCGGCCGATCTGGACGGTGGGACCGGTTTTTTCATCCCCTTTGAGTTGCTGCCAGCGTTGCCAGGCATCGGGCCGGGTGCGGGTGTGGAGGCGCGTGACCGCCGCCGGGTCAGCCGTGGCCAGGTCCGGCCGGCAGACCGGCCCGACGCGCTCCAGCGCCAGTTCGCGCGTGTGCCAGCGCGCATCGAACGGGAAATCGTTGCGGCGCAGCGCTACATCCACCCCGCTTCTCCGGAAATCGATCGGCCCGCCCGCCGCCATCAGGTGCAACGCGATGTCCGGATGAGCGTCGGCAAAGCGCGACAGCCTTGGAATCAGCCAGCGCATGGCGATGGTCGGCTCGCACGACAGCACCAGCGCGGCCCGGGGCGCCGGCGCGCGGATCCGGGCGACCGCCTCCGCCAGCCCGGCCAGAGATTGCGTGGCGGCAGCGTGGAGCGTGCGGCCGGCCTCGGTGAGGAAGACCGCGCGGTTCCGGCGCTCGAACAGCGGCACACCCAGCGCCTCTTCCAATTGGCGGATCTGGCGGCTGATGGCGCCGTGCGTCAGGTGGAGTTCGTCAGCGGCGCGCACAAAGCTGCCAAGCCGCGCGGCGGCCTCGAAGAACCGGATCGCGCCCAGCCAGTGCATCGGCGGCAAATCGCTCATCTGTCAGATTTCCTCACCATTTTCGGCGAGTATATATCGGTTGTCTGGCTTGTTCCCTCTGGCGAGAATGGCGGCGCGATCCCCCTCCCATCGAACCGGAAAACTGACCGATATGTCACCTCTTGCCGAAGCGCTGGCCGTCGCCAGCATCACCCGCCTCGCCGTGATCAGTCCCGGCCCCGACTTCGCCATGGTCACGCGCAACAGCTACCTGTTCGGCCGGCGCACCGGGCTGCTATGCGCGCTGGGCATCGCGCTCGGGGTGCAGGTGCACGTCTGCTACACCATGTTCGGCGTGGCGATGCTGATCGAGCACGCGCACGGCTGGCTGACGGCGGTGAAGCTGCTCGGCGCGGCCTATCTGATCTGGATCGGCATCAAGACCTTGCGCAACCGCACGCCGCTGACGGTGGATACCGGGGACAACGCGCGCGAGGCGCCCAGGCTCTCCGCCTGGGCTTCGCTGCGGATGGGATTCCTGACCAATGCGCTCAATCCCAAGACCACGCTGTTCGTGGTCAGCACCTACACGCAGGTGGTGGATGCCCATACCCCGTGGGCGGTGCAGCTCGGCTACGGGCTGTTCATGTCCGTGGCGCACTGGGCGTGGTTCAGCCTCGTGGCGTGGGGCTTCGGCGCGGCGCCGCTGCGCGCCGCGATGCTGCGCCGGCAGGGTTTGATCGACAAGACGCTCGGCTCGGCGCTGTGCGGGCTGGGGGTGGCGCTGGGGCTCAGCAACCTGGGGCGATAGCGGCCAGCGGGTAGGCGGCGCGCGGCACATGGCGCGCGCCCTCCGGGCTCAGAAAACTCTCAAACAGGACGAAGCGGTCGGCGGTCCACGCTGGCAGGGTCAGGTCGTGCTGCGCGGCGAGCCAGTCGCGCAGCACCGCCTCCGGCAGGCCCGGACGGCAGCGCGCCACGGTCAGGTGCGGATGGAAGCGACGGCGCTCGCGCGCGATGCCGACGTCGGCCAGCGCGGCCTCAATGTCGTCGAATAGCGCGGTCAGGTGATCATCGTGCGCCAGTCCGGCCCACAGCACGGCACCCTGCCCGCCTCGGAAGCGCCCGACGCCCTGGACCTGCATCGTCAACGGCGGCGCCTGCATGGCCTCCAACGCCTTGCCGATGCGCGCGGCACAGTCTTCGTCCTGATCGCCAAGGAATCGCAGCGTCAGGTGCAACTGCCCGGGCGGCACGGGCCGCACGCCGCGATGCACGGGCAGCGTATGCAGCAGGCCCGCCGCCACAGCGGGCGGCGTGTCGATGGCGATGAACAGCCGGGCCAAAGCCAGAAATCAGCCGAACGCCAGCGCCGACTGCAAGCCCTGCGCGCGCGGCGCCACGACGTCGAGATCCACGCCCCGGACGCCCTCCAGCCGCAGCAGCGCCCGCTTGCGGTCCACGCCGCCGGCATAGCCGGTCAGCGCGCCCGACGCACCGAGCACCCGATGGCAAGGTACGATGACCGAGAGCGGATTGCGCCCGACGGCGCCCCCCACCGCGCGCGAGTGCGCCGGTGGCAGCCCGAGGCCGGCGCCAAGCTGCCCGTACGTCGATGTATCGCCAAATTCGATGTCGCACAGCGCCTGCCAGATGCGCTGCTGAAAGGCGCTGCCGATAAAGCGGATGGGCACCGCGAAGGTCTGTAGCGCACCGTCGAAATAGGCGGCCAGCTCTTGCGCCGCGTGGTCCAGCACGCGCTGGTCGGCCGCCGATGCGATATAGGTCGCGGGCGCGCCGGCGGGGTAATACTTCTGCCCGGAGAAGAACATGCCGGTCAGCGCGCCGTCGTCGGCCCGCAATAGTATTTCCCTGAGAGGACTGTCGATGATTTGATAGCTGGTCATGCTGCCTGCTCCTTGCTGTGATCTTCGGATACTTCTTCCATGGGCTCGCCGGACGCGGGCGGCGTGCCATAGCGATGCCAGAGATGAATCGCCGCGTAGGCGCGCCATGGCGCCCAATGCGCGGTTCGGTCGTGCATCGCGCGCACCGTGCTCACGGCGAGCACCTTGCGCAGCGCGTAGTCAGTGGCCGGAAAGGCGTCCGGCCAGCCCAGCGCGCGCATGGCGATGTACTGCGCGGTCCAGTCGCCGATGCCGTCGATCTCGCGCAGCCGGGCCACGGTCTCCTCGGGCGGCGCAAGCGGATCGAGCGCGATGTCGCCTGAGACGATGCTGAGCGCCAGCGCGCGGATCGTGCGCAGCTTGCCCGGCGTCACGCCGGCCTCGCGGTAGATCTCGTCGGGCAGGTCGGCCAGCGCCTGCGCGGTCGGGAAGACGTGCGTCAGCGGCGGCTGGCCGGCCAAGGCGGGCAGCCCGGCCAGTGCCTCGGGCGGCAAGGGCTCGCCGGCCAGCGCCACCAGCCGCGTGAGAATCCGCCGCGCCTGGATCACGGAAATCACCTGGCCGACGATCGCCCGCACGGCAATCTCGAAGCCATCGAACGTGCCCGGCAGGCGCATGCCCGGCACATCGGCGGCAAGGTCGCCCAGATGGCGATCCACCACGTCCGGCCGACAACCGAGGTCGCACAGCCGCCGCACCTTGCCGAGGGATTGCGGAATCGCGTGGGCCAGCGTGCCGGAGAGCGTCACGCGCAGCACCGTGCGCTTCGGCACATGCTCCAGCCGCACCCAGCCGAGGTGGCGCTGCGCGCCCACGTCAACGGCCAGCGTGCGGAGGTAGACATCCCCTCGTACTTGTTCGACACCGTCCACGACACGCACGCCGAGGAAGGCCAGCAGCGCGGACCACGCCAGCGGCGGGCGGTAGCCCAGCTCGAACACGAGCTGGTCGGCCATGCCCTCGGCGGCGCGGCGGCGCATGGCGAGCGGCGTCAGGCCGTAGCGCTGGCGCAGCACGTCGTTGAAGCGCCGCACGCTGCCAAAACCCGCCGCCAGCGCCACTTGCGTAACGGGCAGCGTGGTGTCGGTCAGCAGCCGCTTGGCCAGCAGCAGCTTCTGCGTCTGGGCGTATTCGAGTACCGAGACGCCGAACTGGGCATCGAACAGGCGCCGTAAGTGACGCTCCGTCACCCCGATGCGCTTGGCGAGTTGCGCCACGCCGGCCTCGGCCATGAAGCCTTCGTCGATCAGCGTGGCCGCGGCCTGCGCAAGCCGGCCGGAAATATCGGCCAGCCCGTGCCCGGGTGCCAGTTCCGGCCGGCAGCGCAGGCAGGGCCGGAAGCCGTGCTTCTCGGCCGAGGCGGCGGTGTCGTAGAACGTGCAGTTCTCGCGCCGGGGCGTGCGCACCGCGCAGATCGGCCGGCAATAGATGCCCGTGGACGACACGCCGACGAAAAACCGTCCGTCGAAGCGCCGGTCGTGCGAGGCGACTGCCTTGTAGCAGGTGTCGGGATCGAGGTTCATGGGAAGCATCCTACCGCTTCCGGCGCCGGGAAATACGCTGGAATCGGACATTCGCCTGAGACAACTGTCCCCGATTCTGAAAGTGCGGCCCCACGCGTTCCGGGATGGTGCCACGGGGCTAGAATCGCATCACTGTTCATCGTCCGAGGACGTCATGCTTCGCCGTCGTGCTGCCTTTGCCGCCTTTGTCGCGGTTGCTGTCTCGCTGGCCGCCGCCCTGCCGGCCCCGCCAGCCCTTGCCGCGCCTACGCGTAGCGCCGCCCGTGCGCAGTCGCCGGCCCCCGCCACCGCGCCGGGCGCTACCCCCGTGCTCCAGGCCACGCGCGTGGCCGCCGTGGAAGGCATCACCGAATATCGGCTGCCGAACGGCCTGCGCATCCTGCTGGCGCCGGACGCCGCGCAGCCCACCACCACGGTCAACATGACCTATCTGGTGGGCAGCCGGCACGAGAACTACGGCGAAACCGGCATGGCGCACCTGCTGGAGCACCTGCTGTTCAAGGGCACGCCATCGCTGCCGGGCCGGACGATTCCCACGGAATTCGCGCGGCGCGGCATGCAATACAACGGCACCACCTCGCAGGACCGTACCAATTACTTCCAGACCTTTGCCGCCAGCGACGACAACCTCGACTGGGCGCTGAAGATGGAGGCGGACCGCATGGTCAACAGCTTTGTCTCGCGCACGGACCTGGACAGCGAGATGTCCGTGGTGCGCAACGAGATGGAGATCGGCGAGAACAATCCGATGCGGATGCTGCTGCAGCAGATGAACGCGGCGTCCTACCGATGGCACAACTACGGCAAGGCGCCGATCGGCGCGCGCAGCGACGTGGAGCATGTGGGCATCGAGAACCTCCAGGCGTTCTACCGCCGCTACTACCAGCCGGATAACGCCGTGCTGGTGGTGACGGGGCAATTCGACCCCGCCACCACGCTGACGCGCATCGAGCAGGCCTTCGGGCCGATTCCGCGCCCCACACGCGTGCTGCCGACCGAGTACACCGTGGAGCCGCCGCAGGAAGGCGCGCGCGAACTGACGCTGACGCGCCCCGGGGACAGCAGCATCGTCGCCGTGCAATACCACGTGGCGCCCGGCGCCCATCCCGACACCGCCGCGCTGACCCTGCTGTCCCTGGTCCTCTCCGACACGCCGGGCGGGCGGCTGCACCACGCGCTGGTGGAGACCCACAAGGCCGCATGGCAAACCAGCCGGTTCGAAGGGATGAAGGACCCCGGGCTGATCGTGTTCGCGGCCGGCACGAGCAAGGATCGCCCGCTCGACGCCGTGCGGGCCGCCCTGCTGGCCGAGGTGGAGGGGCTGGCCACGCGGCCGGTCACCCAGGAGGAACTCGACCGGGCGCGCACGCGGGTGCGCAACGGCTACGAGCAGGTGCTGAACAATCCGGCGCAGTACGGCGTGCTGCTGTCCGAAGCCATCGCCAAGGGCGACTGGCGGCTGTTCCTGCTCGATCGCGACCGCGTGGAGGCCGCCACGCTGGCGGACGTGCAGCGCGTGGCCGATTTGTACCTGCGGCCGACCAATCGCACCGTCGGACAATTCCTGCCCGGCGACAAGCCGCAGCTTGCCAACGTGCCGAAGGCGCCCGACGTGGCCGCGCTGGTGCGCGACTACGCGGGCCGCCCGGCCGCCGCGCCGGTGCCGACGTTCGACCCAAGCCCGGCCAATATCGACGCCCACACGGTGCGCCAGACGCTGCCCAACGGCATGCAGCTGGCGCTGCTGTCCAAGCCCACGCGCGGGGAGGCCGTCAACGGCACGCTGGTCCTGCGCTTTGGCAACACGCAGGCGCTGCAGGGCCAGTCCTCGGTGGGGTCGCTCGCGGCGGGCATGCTCGACCGTGGCGCCGGCGCGTTCGACCGCCAGCGCATTGCCGACCGCTTGGAGGCGCTCAAGGCCAGTGTGTCGATCTCGGGCAACGCCGAGCGGCTGACGGTGCGTTTCGAGACGCGGCGCCAGTACCTGCCGGACCTGATGGCGTTGCTCMGCACGGTGCTGCGCATGCCGACGTTCCCGGCCAGCGAGTTCGAGACGCTGCGCGCGAGCAGTGTCGCCGGCATCGAGAGCCAGCAACGCCAGCCCAACGCGCTCGCGCCGAACGCACTAGGCCGCCATGGCAACCCCTACCCGCCCGAGGACCCGCGCTACACCCCCACCTTCGACGAAAGCATCGCCGCGCTGCGCGCCGTCACCCCGGCGCAGATCCGCACGTTCCATGCGCGCTTCTACGGCGCTGAGCACGCGCAACTGGCGCTGGTCGGCGAATTCGATGCCGATGAGGCCGTGCGGCAGGCCACCGCCCTGTTCGGCGACTGGCGGGCGCAGGTGCCGTTCGAGCGCGTGGAGCGCCCGTTCTACGCGATTCCGGCGGCCAGCTTCACGCTGGAGACGCCGGGGAAGGCCAACGCGGTCTATCTGGCGTCGCTGCCGATCGACCTCGTCGACGGTTCGCCCGACTACCCCCTGCTGCTGGTCGCCAGCCGCGTGCTCGGCGGCACCGGCATGCGCAGCCGGCTGGCGGACCGGCTGCGCCAGCAGGACGGCATCAGCTACGGGGCGTCGAGTTCGATCTCGGTGGGCGCGCTGGATCGGGCCGGGCGCTTCGGCCTGTGGGCGGCCTACGCCCCCCAGAACCAGGGCCGGCTGCGCAAGGCCATCGACGAGGAAATGGCACGCTTTGCGCGTGACGGTATTTCCGACGCCGAGCTGGCGGAGGCCGTGAGCGGCCTGCTCCAGCAAGGCATGATGAGCCGCACACGCGACGGCGCGCTGGCCGGCGCGCTCGCCAATCAGTTGTTCCTGGACCGCACCATGGCCCATACGGCCGAAGTGGAGGCTCGCATTCGCGCTGCCACGCCTGCCGCCGTGAACGACGCCATCCGCCGCTACCTCACGCCGGCCGGGCTGACGCAGGCCTTCGCGGGAGACTTTGGCGCCACCACGGGGGCGGCGGCGCCGGTCGGCATGCCGGCTCCGGCGGCGGCAATCGAGCCGCCAGACGCATCAAAGCCCTAGGAAGCTGGTATAAGGAAGAACGCCAATTCTGGCGAGACCGGCCCGGGGCCGGGGTTGCGGGCCGAAACGCCCGTGACTACCCCTTCCGCGTCCTTGTGACGGCCGGTCAATCACTGTATATTCGTACAGTATTCGTTGAGACAAGAGGTGTGGATGTCAATCGTGCGAGCTGGCAGCAAGTCGGAAGCGCTTCGGCTTCTGGCCTCCGAGCAGGTGCTGGCGCTTGAGCTGGATTACGAAACCGGATGGCAGGATGCCGTCGAGTTGGGCCGGCTCGGAGAAAAGCGCGGCATCAAAGTGCAATACCGCGGACAGGAAAGCATCGCTGTCCGCTMCCGCGAGGCCCTGGTCGAAGGGCTCGCCAAACCCAAAGGCACGTTCCGGCAACGGAATCTCTATTGCCAGTTCGACCTCGGCACGCTTGCCGACAATGAATTGCTGGATCTGGAAGCCAAGGCGACCCGCCTGGGCGACTACATTCTCGCCGGCCATCTGCTGCGCGACGTGGACGGCGTCTGGCCGTGACGGGTAACTGACGGCCGCACATGGCAAATGACGGCCTCGCGGGCCGTCATTGCATTGAATCGACGTGGAAACCTGGCGGGAAGCTACTGCCAGACGCGCGTCGCGCCAGCCCAGCGGGCGGCTGCAGAGGCGTGCATCACAGCGTGATCGGCGTCGGCGCCTGGGGCCAGCCCCGGCTGCGCCGTGTCGATCGATGTCCGGCAAAGCACCGCCGTAACCAGCGTCTTGATATGACCACGCGCGCCACCCGCCAGGGCGGCGAGGTGTTCATGCCCGTCGAGCACGATCAGGCCGTCTCCGGCCTGTGGGCGCAGCTCCAGCGCGTAGAGATGATCACATTCGCATTGCATGCGGCCACCCGATACCGCCACCACGATGGCATTCGGCAGCGCCAGCCCGCTCTCGCGCACGGTGTCGCGCAGCCGGTCCAGATGCGCCTGTGCGCGGTAATCACGCGCCGAGTGCGCCGGCGCGGGGCCGTTGCTCAAGGCCATGAGGTCGTCGGGCGACACCATCAGCGTGTACGCCTGCAACGCCGTGCGGTAGGTAGCCACCACCGCGCGCAGCCGGTGCACATCGGCCGATTTGGTGGCCGCCACTGACGGCGCGGACGTTACGGACACGCTCGATGCCCTCGGCACCGTTGCCTGGAACTTGCTCATCCTGCCTCCCCCTGCTTATCGTCGCGGGTTTTCGTCGCGGGTTGCATGGCACCCGGCCCGGAGGCCGGGCGCTGGCCATCAGTCGCGCAGCAGTTGCTTGGCGATGATCAGTTGCTGGATCTGCGTGGTGCCTTCGTACAGGCGCAGCAGGCGCACGTCGCGGTAGAACCGTTCGGCCTTGTATTCGGCGATGTAGCCGGCGCCGCCGTGGATCTGCACGGCGCGGTCCGCCACGCGGCCCACCATTTCGGTACAGAACATCTTCGTGCACGAGGCCAGCATGCTGACTTCGGGGTCGCTCTTGCCGGCAGGCTTGGCGTCGTAGCGCTGCGCGCAGTCGCGCACCATCGACAGGCCCGCGTATAGCTCGGCCTGGCTGTCGGCCAGCATGCCCTGAATCAGCTGGAAGTCGCCGATGGGCTTGCCGAACTGCTTGCGCTCCTTCGCATAGGCCACGGCGTCGGTAATCAGCCGGTGCGCCATGCCGCAGGCCAGCGCCGAGATATGCAGGCGCCCACGGTCGAGGACCTTCATCGCGGTCTTGAAACCCACGCCCGGCACGCCGCCGATGATGTTGGCCGCCGGCACGCGCACGTTTTCCAGCACTACGTCGCAGGTCTTGGTGCCGCGCTGGCCCATCTTCTTGTCCGGCTTGCCGAGGGAGATCCCCGGCGTATCGGCGGGCACGATGAACGACGAGATGCCGGACGCGCCCGGACCGCCGGTGCGCGCCATCAGCGTGAAGGCGCCGGCGCGCGGCGCGTTGGTGATGAAGCGCTTGGTGCCGTTGATGACGTAGTGGTCGCCATCCAGCTCGGCGCGCGTTTGCAGCGAGGCGGCGTCGGAGCCGGCGTTCGGCTCGGTCAGCGCGAACGAGATGATCAGCTCGCCGCTGGCGATCTTCGGCAGGTATTCCTGCTTCTGCGCCTCGGTGCCGTCCATCAGGATGCCCTGCGAGCCGATGCCCACGTTGGTGCCGAACACCGAGCGGAACGCAAACGCCGTATGGCCGAGGTCATAGACCACATCGCATTCCTGCGACATGGCCAGGCCGATACCGCCGTAGTTCTCGGGAATGGAGATGCCGAACAGGCCCATCTCCTTCATGTCGGCGACGATCTCGGCTGGCACTTCGTCCAGTTCTTCCAGCGTGTCTTCCGCCGGCTTCAGCCGTTCGTCGATGAAACGCTGCACCGAGGCGCGCAGCAGGGAAAACGATTCGGCGTCGAGGGCCATGGCAAATCTCCGGGTCAATGCGGGTCAGACACAATGGGCGTCAATGGTACGCCGCCTGACCGATTTGACAATCCACGCAGGCTTGGACAGAAGGGATAAAACAATTTGACAATCACCGGCGTGCCTGCCGCTGGTTCGCTGTCACGCCTAGTGCGGCATGCAGAACAAACAATCCACCCTGCAGAACAATCGCCCGGAAACCCAATACCGGCAAGTGGTGATGCATTCGCCACGTGACTTATTCGCCGCTATCGGCTGGGCAACCTTGTTGCGTTCGGAGTACGCTACCCGGGCACAACCCACGGGTGTGTTCCGCGCGTCTGGCCCCCGCTTGCCAGCCTGCCGCGGCTCCGCCCGCGCCCCGATCCCAGCGGCGCCCCTCGCCGCCAAGAAAGAGAAGGTCCATGACTCAAATCGCCTCAACCGCCGATACCTCCACGGCACCCTCCCCAGAGGAGACCAGGAAACGCGTCTTCGCGATTGTTGCCGCTTCGTCCGGCAACCTCGTTGAATGGTTCGATTTCTACATCTACGCGTTCTGCGCCATCTATTTTGCGCCGTCGTTCTTCCCGAAAGCCGACCCGACTGCCCAGCTGCTGAACACGGCTGGCGTGTTTGCCGCCGGCTTCCTGATGCGACCGATCGGCGGCTGGCTGTTCGGCCGCATCGCGGACCGCAACGGGCGCAAGAACTCGATGCTGATCTCGGTGGTGATGATGTGCTTCGGCTCGCTGCTGATTGCCTGCCTGCCGACCTACGCCACCATCGGCACCCTCGCCCCGGCACTGCTGCTGCTGGCGCGACTGCTGCAAGGCCTGTCCGTGGGTGGCGAATACGGCACAACGGCAACCTATATGAGTGAAGTGGCGCTCAAGGGCCGGCGCGGGTTCTTCTCATCGTTCCAGTACGTGACGCTGATCGGCGGCCAGTTGCTGGCGGTGCTGGTGGTGGTGGTGCTCCAGCAATTGCTCGATGAAGCCGAACTCCGGGCCTGGGGCTGGCGCATTCCGTTCGTGATCGGCGCGATTACTGCCGTGGTAGCACTGCTGCTGCGCCGCACGCTGCACGAGACCTCGTCGGCACAGAGCCGCAACAGCAAGGAAGCCGGCAGCGTGGCGGAACTGTTCCGCCACCACAAGGCGGCGTTCTTCACCGTGCTGGGCTATACCGCCGGCGGTTCGCTGATTTTCTATACGTTCACCACGTACATGCAGAAGTACCTGGTCAACTCGGCCGGCATGTCGATCAAGACCGCCAGCTACGTCATGACGGGCTGCCTGTTCCTGTACATGTGCATGCAGCCGATCTTCGGCGCCTTGTCTGACCGCATCGGCCGCCGCAACAACATGCTGATGTTCGGCGCGCTGGGCGCACTGGTCACGGTGCCGGTCCTGACCGCGCTGCGCACCGTATCGAGCCCGGAACTCGCTTTTGTGCTGATCTCGGTGGCGCTGGCGATCGTGAGCTTCTACACCTCGATCAGCGGCATCGTGAAGGCCGAGATGTTCCCGCCCGAAGTGCGCGCGCTGGGGGTGGGCCTGGCCTACGCCGTGGCCAACGCCATCTTCGGCGGCTCGGCCGAGTACGTGGCGTTGGGCCTGAAGTCGATGGGCCATGAGACCACGTTCTACTGGTACGTCACGGGCATGATGGTGCTGGCGTTCTTCGTCAGCTTGCGGCTGCCGCGCCAGGCGAAGTACCTGCATCACGAGCACTGACCATCCGCCTCCGGGCGAGCATGGCAAACTAAGGGGGCCTCCGGGCCCCTTTTTCTTTGGTGGGCCTTCGGACCCTTTCTCATCTCCGCCACCCCGCCGCCATGGATCTCAACGCCTTGCGCCTGTTCGTCGACATCGTCGATGCCGGCAACCTCAGCGCCGCCGCCCGCAAGCTCAAGATGACGCGCGCCAACGTCAGCTACCACCTGAAGGCGCTCGAAGAGGAACTCGGCGTGCAACTGCTGCGGCGGACCACGCGACACGTGGAGCCGACGCCCGTGGGCGCCGGCCTGTACGAGCACGGACGCAACATCCTGGGCGAGGTGGCCGCCGCCAACGCGCTGATCAGCAGCATGGGCAAGAGCCTGCAGGGCCATGTGCGACTGTCGGTGCCCACCGGCCTCGGCCACAGCCTGCTGTCGCCGCTGCTGGTGCAGTTCAAGCAGCGTTACCCGGACATCACGCTCGACGTGGTGTTCGACAACCGCATCCACAACCTTGTGTCCGAGGACGTGGAAGTGGCGCTGCGGATCATTTCCACGCCGCCAGACTCCGTGGTGGCCACCGAGATCGGCGAGGTGGACTGGGTCGTATGCGCCGCGCCGTCATACCTGGCGGGCCGCGCGGCGCCGGCGGCACTGGGCGACCTGACGGCCCACGCCATCGTCTGCGCCTCTCCGATAGGCCAGAAGCTCAAGGCCTCCGGCACGCGCGGCGAGGA
Source organism: Cupriavidus sp. 05T42 (assembly GCF_056396345.1). Classification (NCBI taxonomy): domain Bacteria; kingdom Pseudomonadati; phylum Pseudomonadota; class Betaproteobacteria; order Burkholderiales; family Burkholderiaceae; genus Cupriavidus; species Cupriavidus sp. 05T42. The sequence goes on along the minus strand of NZ_JBFTLH010000027.1, from coordinate 8,639 downwards.
CAGCGCCCGGGAACAGGTGGTGCTCGCTCCGACGCTAAGTTCCGAGAACTTCGCGTTTCTCAAGGACGCCGTGGTCGGCGGGCTCGGCATTGGCATTTTTCCGATGTACGCAATCGGTGAGGAACTGTCGCAGGGCACCCTCGTGCCCTTGCTGGATGGCTACCGCATCAGCGTCTTCGGCAGCAAGCTGTACCTGCTGACCATGCCGAACCGCTACCAGACCATGGCCACGCGCTACCTGCTGACCTTCCTGAAGACCGAACTCCAGGCGATCTGGCCCCGCATGCGCGACGCCAGAGCCTATATTGAAAAGACCTAGAACAACCGGCGCGTGCTGGCGCAGGAGGCAGGCAATCATGGCAATCGCAAACACCCTGGCAGGCCGGCTCAGCCGCATGAACAGCCAGTTCGACATCATCCGTCACCCCTACAGCCTGAGCAGCATGGCCACCGCCCAGGCCGCCCATGTACCCGGCAACCGGCTGGCCAAAACCGTCCTGCTCGAGGACCAGGCCGGCTACGTGGCCGCAGTGATTCCTTCGAGCCACCACCTCCGGCTTTCGGACATCTGCGAGCAAACCGGCCGTGACCTGGTACTGGCCCACGAGGACGAGATCCGCGAGGTTTTCAAGGATTGCGACCTCGGCGCCATCCCGCCCGTGGCCATGTCCTACGGCATGCCGACCTATGTGGATGAATGCCTGATGGAAGAACCCGAAATCTGGTTCGAAGCCGGCGACCACGAGGAACTGGTGCACATGCAACGCGACCAGTTCATGGCGCTGATGTCGGACGCGGAACGGGGGAGGTTTTCGCATCGGATGATGTGAGGACACACTCGCATCACCTCACGTTCTCCTTGCCCACGTAATAAACCGCGAAGGCTGCGACCAGGGGTATCGCGACAAGCACGAGCACACCATCCGCCGCGACGGCAACCGGCGTCAGCAGAACCAGCGCGTTCCTGGCGCCGGCGCCGAGTTCTTCGCGGACTGGAATGGTGTAGGACTGGTTCAACGGCGTCGCCGGATCCGGGTATTTGGTATCACCGGCGGCGTACCGCTTGCCTTTGATCGTATATTGCGCGGCGCCACAGCGCTCCGTCCCGCAATTCTTCGGAAAACCAAGGGCGACGGCGAGCGCCACTTCCTCCGCCGTGAACGCGTCGGCGGCCTTCAGCGTCAAGCGTCCCATGACGTTGCCGTCAAGGTCCACGGTAAAGGTACTGAACACTGCGCGCACACGCGGATGGAGCGCGGACTGGATGACCTCGACCAGGCCCTTCGGCGCCGCCATGACATAGTGATAGCGCTTCCCGAGGACGACGAGGGACTTCTTGTCTTGTGAGATCAGGATCTGACTCGCCGTCTCCTGGTAGTCACGGAACCTCGGCTTGTCAATTTCCTTGAACAGCTTTCTCGTGGCGCAGCCGCTGGTGGCTACGGTCGATACCGCCAATGCGGCCAGAAAATGTCGTCTTTGCATGCGCGTCMGGTGAGGTTGGAAAGCAACGCCACGCATACTGCAGTGCCATGCCGGGCACTACCATCGCCATTCTCCGAAAATGTGTGCCAAATGTTCTCAGCGCCGCTGGCTTATGGCACGGGGCGCAGACCTGAAGTCTGGTTCGAAGCGGGCGACGCCGATGCGGTCGGCGCGCGATCGGCGAAGATGCGCGACGGCAACACGAATCCGCGCAATGCCAGCAGCTCCAACGGCCCTTGGCCGAGTTCGGTGCGCATCAGGTAGCGGATCGGATAGGCGATGTCCTTCGACACAGGCTGCATCGCTGCGCGGGGCATCAGGCTATCGGGTTCTGGCGGAAGATTCGAAACCAGTCTGTCGGGTGAGCCCTGCCAAGTGATCTGGAACGTCGCGCTGTCGATCGCCTCGACGCTGGCGCGCTCGAGCATCCGCACCAGCCCCCATCGCCCCGTGAACTCATAGTGCTTGTTGGTGCCGGCCGCTTCCGTACGCCATTGCAGCCGGGTGCCTGGGCTGTCCGGCGTGCTTGCGGGCCAGATCATGGCCTGCCATGTCTCGCGCTGGTTGTAGTAGTGAAGTTGCTGGCCATCGAGCGTCAGTAGCGTATCGGTCAGGCGAGGCGCGGGAATCGGCTTGAGTTCGAACTGGTAACGCGGCTCCCCCTGTGCGAGCAGGCGCACGCCTATGCGCTGCAGACGGTTGATCGCGTCCAGGAACGCCGGATCAAATGCCACCGCCTGTCCGCCCATAGCAGCTGGCTTCCATTGATCGCCCTGCAGTTCCAGCACGCCAGCCAACTGCGCGGCGAGGAAACTCTGGATCAGCCCCCCTTGTGGCCTGAGGAAGCGCGCCAACTCGGGCAGCGAGGCGTCGTTGGCGGTGTCGGCAAACGGATAGCGACCGGTGAACGAGCGGCCCCACGCCATGGCAATGCTCTCGCGCCAGGCCGCGTTGAGGCTCGCCTGGGCGGGCTGGAGCGCGGTTTGCGTCGCCTGGGCAATGGGGCGGACAAACAACGCCTCGCCCATGCCCGCCCACTCTGCACCCAGACTGGCGGCGATCAGCCGCGCATACGCCTGGGTATCGGCCAACTCGGACGCCTTGCCCTGGAACAGCGCCTGCGCCATCTGACGAGCCTGGGCGTCGGCGTCCGGGCTGTTGCTCACTTGCTGCAGCCGCAGCCGCAATGCCGTGGCGCGCTCGAGAAAGCGTTGCAGACTCAGGTCGCCGGCGCTGGCCTGATCCTGCGCCACGAGCCGGGTGATCGGCCCGAATGATGGTCCCAAGGGACCGGCGGTGGCGGGCTTCACCCGCTTCGGCCCGGCCGGCTTCTTGCCAAGCATGTCCTGCGCCTTGGCTACAAGCGTGTCGGACAGCGAGTCAGCCCGGACTCCAGCCCGGCCCTGATATTCGAGCGAGGTCATCAGCGCAATGACCGGCGACTGGCGGGCGTCCGCCATCAGCTTCAACTGATCGATGGCGGCCGGCAGCGTAGGCGCCGGCTCCCATTGCAGGCTGTTCATGAAGCGCTGCCAGTGGTCGGCATAGTCGGCAAAGTACTGGGCTGTCAATGCGGCATGGAGGTCGGCGGGTGACGTAGGCTGCTGTGGCGCGCTAGCGCCCGAGAGCACCCAATCGCTTGTGACCTGCGTGCGCTTGGCGACGCTTTCGATTGCCTCGGCCACATGGTCCTCATAGGCTTGCCGGGTGTAGGCGCCCGGMACCAGCGCATTCGCGCGGATCAGCCCGCGTGCATCGGTGCCGAGTGTCAGCGACGCCAATGTCTGGTCGGGAAACCGGCCGCCAATCCCGTCGATCACCTGCCTGTAGAGCGTGTCCTGCGCGTTGCGCTGGTCGATCACCGCGAGCACTGTCCGGCGCGCGCCTGCTACCAACTCCGGGCGTGCGGAGATGCGCCAGTCAGGATGGGACTTGAAGTGGTCGGCGTGGAACTTGAGCAGGCGCTCGGCCAGGTCGTCGCGCTCGCCCGGCGTGATGCGGGCATCGGTCTGCCAGTACTGGACGAGTTGGGTCTTGAGGAAGTCCGGCTCGACGCGTTCCGGGTTGGCGAGCATGAGATACGTCTTGAGGCTCTCTCGTCCACGGAGCGCCCAATCGCTGGCTTGCGTGTCAAGGCCAGCGGCCTGGACCTGCGCCAGCTCGGCGAGTTCATCTTCGAGATTCTGCTGGATCGGCGCGACAAGCAGTTCCCGGCTATGTTTGGCGTAGAGTTCCCACAGCGCGGAAGCGATGGCGGCGTCGCGATTGAGGCCGAGGCGGGTGGAGATCGATGCCAGGTGGCCGGCATCAGGCGCGTGGTGCGCGATTTCGTGTTGCAGGCCAAGCAGCGAACGAAGGCGCTCGGCGGTGTTGGGGGCGGCGGCGATGGCATCGACGGCTTCCTGCGCAGCATGGATGCTGCGGGCACTCTGGAAGCCGGAGAGCAACATCCCGGCGCTCCACAGACCAATGGCTACAAGCGCGATGGTCGAGAAGACGGTGACCGGATGGAAGCCGATGCGGCGACCGCCAATACGGTTGGCACGCTCGCCGACATAGCGCCAAAGCGGCAGGACTGCAGCGGGATGGTAGCCCGATCCGCCCGACATCGCGCCTGGTCCCGGCGCAAAGACGACACCCCGGATCGGCATGAAAGTGCCGGGCCGGGCATTCATGCCGAAGATCCAGTCTGCCAGCGCCTTGCCACGGATGTCGAGGCGCTGGGATAGCTGTGCAAGGAAGCGGTCGCGGCCGTTCTCGATCAACGCTTCAATCCCGAGCGTCGCCAGGCGGCTCCGCAGTTCACCCAAGGCAACGGAAATGGCCGCCGCATTGGCTCGCGGCGGCAGTTCGCACCCGATCACAGACGTGGGCCCGTCGCCGGCCACGTCATGGATACGGGCGACGTCGAGCACGTAGACCGGCGCCGCCCAGCGTAGCGACTTCGCAATGTGGTCCAGCCGCATGCCCAGCGTGACGATTCCCCGGCGCTGGGGTCGTAAATCGGCCTCCCCATGTGTCACCAACACAATGGCGCTCACCGGCGCGGCCCGCAGCTTGCGGAGTCGATCCAGCCAGGCGCGGTCTGGTTGGCCATCCGGCCCGGTCTGATTCCACAGCAGAAGCGCTTCTTCGGTAATCTGCCAGCGGTCGTTGACGATGCCCGGCAGCAACTCGGCAATGACGGCGTCGTCGCCCGTCAGCAGCAGGCGAGGCAGATGACGGGCGCCCGGGTCCTGCAACGCTTGCTTGAGCCTGTCATATTCCGTCGATTTCAGTGCCACATCGCCGGGCTCCCGCCTGCCCCGGCGCGCTGCCGGATCGCGCTGGTGCGGCGTGTCTCGGGCCGATCGGGCGGCCAGCACCTTCCACGCCGCGGCGACCGGACCACGCATCAGGAGCACTGCGGCGCCCACGATCATCGCAATGACCGCTTGCCGCCGGGCGGCCTCGCTGCCATCGCCCATCAGGTATGCCGTGGCTGCGACCGCCGCCGTCATGGCGGAGACCACGATGGTGTACCCCCGGCTCTTTGGATGTGTCATCACGTTGTTTCCTGTTCCTTGGGGCCAGCCGGGGGGCGTACGACTGCCAGGCAAAGCGTGCTTTCCCTGCACGCAATCAATTGCGGCTCGCCACGCTGCCGGGCATTCTCTACAGCCAGTGCAGCGGCAAGCCATGGGGTGACCACGCCAGGGTTGCCCAGCGCCGCATCAATGTCATGCACGCCGGCGAATGCATCGGTCTGCACCGCGCCCAAGGCGATATCCGAGCCCTCGGTCAGCATGGCCGCCTTCTCGGCCTTCTGCAGGCCGGATTGCCACAGGTGTGTCAAGGCATCCGGCGTTATCTGGCCGAACAGCGCGGCTGTCCGGATGGTGTCGGCGAGGCCATGGGCGGCGGCCACAGGCCGATGTAGCGTGGCAATGGCGGGCAGCTCAAGCCGCTCCGCCAATGGCGCCCAGCCCAATAGCAGCGCGACGGCCGCCTCGGCGCTGTTCTGTGGCGGCGTCTCGTGCAATTGGACGGCAACGAAGAGGCGGAATCGTTCCAGCGCCGGGCCACCCGTCTCGTCTAGCCAGGCATCGAGCGCCATCAGCCCATCATGGGCTGGGAGGACCGAGGCCTCAACGTGATGGAGGCCCGTGGCTGTCCAGCATGTCTGCCAGGCGTGGCGAAGCGGCGCCGGATCGACGCCATCGGACACCTGCAACGTGACATCCAGCGGCACGCTCGGGGGCAACGCGCGTAGCGGCATTTCCAGTTGTCCGAGAATGGCTTCGAACACTTCCGCATAGCGGCCACCCGGCTCCACTTCCTCGGCCAGCGGCAGCCTGGAATGGCGAACCGGCGGCAGATGCGGGCGCGGCGAGTGGGCAACGAGAACCGAATCCCGCTCCAGGATCAGACCGGATGCGCAACCGGTCCGCATCGCGCAAAGATACGCGGCGTGGAGCACCGCTAGCGGCTCGGCGCCGAATGCCACGGCAGCTTCGAATTCGCGCTGCCGGGCGTCCGCCGTGGCGGTCAGACGGTTCATCTCATCTTCGTAGAAGTGGAGCCGGAAGCCGAATAGCCCGCACCACCCGAGCAACGGAAAGCCGACCAGGCACATCCAGAACCACGGTGTTCCTGTCGGTGCGGCCTTGGGCCACGCCAGCAAGGTCAAGAGGGCGCCAGCCGCCAGAAACGCGGCCAGCAAGCACAACCACACGGCTGTTGCTGGCCGCACCGGTGGCTCGGCGTCGAGCGTTGAACGCGGCAATTCCACTGTCATGGGCCGGGCCTCACAGAAGACTTGAAATCAGCTTGCACCCGCACGTGGCGCGATGGCCGTGCCGCGCGATGGGCACGCCATGATCCTGCATGGAAGCATCGCCCTCGATGATCAGGTTGGGACGCACTTCCGGATGCCGGGGGCACGACACGCTGTCGCCCATGCGTGCCACCGCGCGGCCGTCGTAGCGCATGGTGGCGGAGGCGCTGACCACCTTGCCGCCGTGATCGGTGGCGTCGCCCAATCGGATGAGATCACTCATGTCCGTCCTCCCGATTCAGAAAACACGGCGATAGCGGAAGTAGCCGTCGGTCAGCTCCCTCGGCTCCATCATTCCGCCAATCCGGAAGCCGGCCCGCGAGTCGTGGATGTAGTCATCCATCAGGTGCTGCACGGCGGGGGGCAATGTGGCGCCAAGGCTGACCGCTTCGAGCATGCGGAGCGTCTCGGCATCCACGGGTCCGGCGCGCCKGCCTCGCGTAGTGCGAAGCACGGCGCCGGCAATGGGATTCAATCTCGCCACGCCATCGAGCGCCACTGCTGCAACCCCGGTGTCCTGGGCCCAGACGCGGAGATCGACAAGCTGCGCGGTGAAATCCTTGAGGGCTTCCCGTAGTTGCGCCCGGTCGGTCCTCAGGTGTGCCTCTCTGAAGAAACGTCGGTTCTCCATTAGACGACCTGGCCGGAGAAGGCCGTCTCGCCATTGCAGGTATTGCAGCGTGTGGGATCGTAGGACGGCCACCACGCCATCCTTGCCCTTCGCCGACGTCTTGATCCCGCAATGGTCGAAGAAATTGTTCACTGCGGCCGCCAGTGCCGGCGGGCAATCGAAGTCTGGGGCAACGTCAGGCGTTTCCTTGATTTCCTCCATGCTCCTGAGCGGTACACCGCCGACGAGCGCGGCATGATGCATGTCGATAAGCGGAACCTGGGACAAATGTGGCGACGACAGACCGCCGCCGGGCATCGCCTTGCCCTGTTCCCCGGGACGATAGCCGCCACCCACGTCGGAATGCATGCCTGGATACGCTACCTGCGTGGCCCGTGCGGCAAGCTCGAGCGGAAAGCTCGCGCGCTGCTCGTGCAGCGCTACGAAGTGGACGCACTGCTCCACGGCGGGATGGATCTCGAGATTCGCGGGCGTCGCCCAGTCCATACGGCCATCGAAACCGGGCAGCATGTCGGCCACGCCGACCGACGCCACGGTATCGAACAGACCCATGAAATAGATGCGCAACGGAATGCCGGCGAGGCGGTAGCCACCATCCTCCTGTTCCAGCCACTGGAGAAGCCAGTTGGCGAACACGCGCGCTGTGGCTGCGCCACGAGAGAAGCCGAACACGGCGATGTTGATGTGCGTGACCTTGCGTTCGCGGTTCTTCACGACCGCTTCCAGCTTTTTCTCCCAGGTGCTCAGGACTTGGCGGCGAACCCAGGTTTCGAATCCGGTTTTGCTCGCGTTGTTGACGACGGTTCGGGCTTGCCCAGTACCAAACAAGGACACTCCGGTCAGGTACTCGTGCACCGAATCGAGGATCCGGGTAATTGCCCAGTTGATCCTGTCCGCTCCCATGTGKCCTGCAGCCAGACCAAGCATCCCACCGACGTCGCCAATCTCAGGGAAAGGAGTACCGACCCCTGGTATGTAGTGGGAGAAGAATCCTTCGTCAGGGACATCGATCCCGGCCTTGTAAAGGCGAGCAATATTGCTATGTTTCCCGGCCGCCATCTGCGTAGCTCCGAGACCTGGCTCCTCCCAGTGCATATTGTTGCCGGTGCCGTCGAAGTACAGACCCACAAACACCTGGCCACCGCATTGGCCAGGAGCCTTCTGCCGGATACACGCCATTGCCCTGGCCCGCTGGGCAGTCTCCCGTGCTGTGAGATCGCGCGTGCCACTCGCAGGAATTTTCAACGGCATCGTAATGCTGTAAGGCATGGTTCCTCTCCTCTCTAAATGTTTTTATCTGCGTGCCTCGTCGCCCTTCAACGGATAGTCAGGATGACGCAGAGCCATCATGGTCACGAACACCTTGACGTTGCCGTCGCGCAGAAAATGCACCGCGAACCTTCCGATTTCCTCCGGCCCGTAGGGCGGCACGGCGACGATCCGCTCCTGCGGAACATCGTCGATGCGATTGACCCATCGAACCTTCACCGTCGTGCCAGGCTTGTAGATCCGTGGCACCGTGACGCAACAGGTGAACTTTCCGCCGCCCTCGTGCGCTCCAATATTTGGACCGCCATAGCCATTGACTTCGAACGCATAGATGCCCACATCGGTGTGGTTGTATCCAACCATTGACACTGAGATTGGCTCCTCGCCGCAACCGGACACTGCCAGTGACAATGCTGCTAGCAGGCCGGCTATCCACGC
>NZ_JBFTLH010000026.1:0-52831 GCF_056396345.1 Cupriavidus sp. 05T42 | reverse complement strand
AGGTCCAGGCTGCCCGCCTTCACCTGCAGCAGATCCCCAGCCGTGATCTGGCCGCTGTTACGCAGTTGTCCGTCGATGTCCAGGCTGACGTTCTGCCCGCTGATCGTGCCGCCGTTGGGCGTCGCCAGCGCCTGGACGTAGCCGTCCGGCAGGTAGACCTGCGGCACCAGCGCGTTCACGCTGCCGCAGGCCGTGCTGGCCACCGTGCAGCGCGGGTCCGGGACGGCCTGCTCCACGTACCAGAGCATCGGCTTGTCCAGCGCGTGCACCTGTTCGTCAGTCAGCGCCGTGCCCAGCGCAATGCTGTGTTCCTTGGCGTAGTCAGCCGCGTTCTTGTACAGCGCCAGCTTCTCCTGGTCATCGACCGAGAGATTGTTCTGGCTGTCCCATGCCAGCCCGCTGACGAAGCTGTCCTGCCCCGTCTGCTGCAGGGCGGCCTGGTTGAGCTTCTGCGATTCGGTGTACGGGTCGTAGTAGAACGTGACGTTGCCCGGCCGCAGTTCCGGCGGCAACTGGCCCAGCAGGCTATCCGGCGTCACGCCGGCCAGCACGCCCGTCGCCGGGTTCGGGTTGACGTATTGGGCACGGCCGCCGGTGTTCGTCGGCGCTGTCAGCGGCGTGCCGTCCGGCTTGGCGTTGAAGTGCCAGTCAACGGTGGCCGGCCCACCCGCCGTGGGCGCGGCAGGCGTCGCCACGATGACCGGGGTGAATTGCCACGGTTCGGTCGGGTCCGGTGTCGGCGTCGCGGGCGGCAGCGAGCCGGCCGGCACCGGCGGCGGGCCGAGTGAAATGACTTGAGTCGGCGGGGCCGCCGGGGGCGTCGGCTGGTTCGGGCTTGTGATGCYGTTGACCATCGCGGCGCCGGTGATGTCCACCGCCGCACCCAACAGGTTGCCGGTATTGACGATCTGGCCGCCCGAACTCACGGACAACGCATTGCCGGCCTGGATACCCGAGGCAATGTTGCCGATGGCGGCCCGGCCGCCGGTATCGTGCCAGCGGTCGCCGCCGCTGCGGTCTTCCTGCCAGCGACCAACCCAGTCCGCATTGAGCGCGATGGCCGTGTTGTCCACGCCGCCGGTGGCTTGCACGCTGACATTGCGGCCGCCGCTGATCAGCGCGCCGTGGTTGTTGACGCTGCCGCCCTGAATGAAGACATCGCGCGCGCCACTGATGACCGCCGCCGGCCCTGCCGCCGCGTCCTCCATCGCTGAGCACTGGCTGTTCCCATAGGTGCCGCCGGGGTTGCAGCCGCCCGCATAGGACGGATTCTGGCCACCGTAGCTCTTGCGCAATTGCACCGGGTCGAGCGAGGTGTTGACCAGCGACGCCGCCGTAATCGACACATCGCCCGAAAGCGACTGGATGGCGCCGGCCTGGTTCGTGACCGTGCCGCCCGCCGTGATGTCCACGTTGCCCTGGGCGGCGAGCGTGCCGCTAAGGTTCCTGACATTCGCCGCGTTGATGGTCAGCGTCTGGCCCGCCGCCACCGTGCTAGGCGTCTGCTGCCACGTGACGGACTGGACCGTCGGCGCGCTGTCGTCCGGGCAATCGGCACCCGGCACGCACCCCTGGCGGGTAGTCACCTGGATGTCATGGACGCCCTGGTTGGTAAACGTGCCGGGCGTGGTAATGGTCACCTTGCCCGCCGCAGCCAAGTCCCCGGCATTGGTCAGGTCACCGGTGCCAGTCAGGGCGAGGTTGCCCCCCGCCGTGATCTGGCCGGCCTTGCCAAGCTGGTAGATGGTCGAGGACTGGGTGGGCGCGCTGACAGCTGAGTTATCTGCGGCCGTTCCAATGTTCATCGGAAACGCCGTCACCAGCGGCGCGCCACAGTTATCGCCCTGGCAACCCGGCGAGGGGGTGCCAAACACCGTCTGGGTCGTGCCGGGGATGGTGCCGTCTACACGCTCCCCAATACTTTTGAGCTGCGCGAGGAACGCGCTCAGTTCCCCCGCATTCACTTGGTCCGTCACGCTGCTGACCAGCGTGGCGGATCGGCCGTTGTCGAGAGCCCCCACGTTCAGCGTCAGGTCACCGCCCGCCGAGATCGCGCCACCCTTGTTGGAGAGCGATGTGGCGGCGATGTCGAGCTTGCCCCGGCTGATGATCTGGCCGGCCACGCCATCCGTCTGGCTGACGATGGTGCGGTCCACCGTGGGCAGGGCCAGCAGCGGATTCCCCGGCACGGGTGCGTTCGGGCCCACGTGCCACATGGGCAGGTAGACCACGCCAGCGTCCCCGCCGCTGTAGTACGGCACATAGCCGATGACCGGTGAAATCGACGTCCCATCGGCAGTCCGGGTCAGATCGCCAATGCGGATATCCAGCGGGTTGCCGAGTTCATTGCCGGTACAGGCGTCGCAATAGCCACCAGCCAATGGCCGATAGCTGCCGATCACTGTCGAGTCCAGCAGCGCGTCGTTCGTCACCTTGCCGGTCGTGCTGCCGGCATCTACCGGTCCGGTTCGGTCATTGACCACCACCCCGGCAGCGATATGCATGTCGCGGTTCGCTCCGAGCACGCCACCAGTGTTCGACACCGTCCCGGCAATGTCGACCTTCACGTCGCGGTTGGCCTGCGTCTTCGCGCCCGTGTTGTCGTAATTCGAACCCGTGACGACGATGTCGCCCAGCGCCTCCGCCACGCCACGGTTGGTCACGTTGCCGTCCAACGCGAGGTTACCGTTGGCGTGCATCGTGCCGGTATTGGACAGATTGCCGGCCGACAGCGAGACATTGCTGCCGCCCACGATCTGCCCGGTGTTGGTCAGCGTACCGCCCGTGGCCAGCGACAGGTCGCCGGCCTTCTGGATCGTGCCGCTGTTGGTGATGCCCTGGCTGGCATTGAGCACCACGCTGCCGCCCGGCACGGTCCAGGTACCGGTATTGTTGATGGCCAGCGCGCCCAGCGTCAGCGTGCCGTTGGCGTTGAGGCTGCCGGTGCTCGTTGCCGATGGGTCGAAGACCTGGTTCAGCGCGTTGACCGTCAGGTTGTTGCCCGCCAGGATCTGACCGCTCGCGTTATTGAAACTGCCATTGCCGCCCAATACCGTGAAACCGAGATTGCCCGTCAGCGGGCTCTGGCCGGTCAGGTCGCCCGCGAACAGCGTGCCGCCCTGGTTCGCGGCCAGGGTGCCGGCGGTTACGTCGAGGCGCTGCGCACCGGCGATCAGCCCGTACGCGTTGTCGAGCGCCCCGGTCACGGTGGCGTCTACGGTCTGGCCGCCGATGGTGCCCCGATTCGTCAGGTTGCCGACGTTGAACGCCGCCGCGTTGCCGGCCATCGTGCCGGTATTGATGACGGCACCACCGCCCACGCTCAGGGTCTGTACCGCAGCGGTGACACCCTGGTTGACGATGGTTGCCCCGCTCAACGAGACGTTCGTGCCCGTGCTGTTCCCGGACAGGGTCAGCGCGCGCGTGGCGCCAGCGTCCAGCTTGCCGTTCACGGCGTTGCCGTGGCCGGTGGCCGCCGCGCCGATCGTCACGTCATTGCCGCGCAGCGTGGCGTCGCCGCCAATCCACGTCAGATCGCTCACTTTCGCCGAGCCGCCCGCCGCCACGCCGAGGTTGCCGCCCACGAGCGTGCTTCCCGACATGGTCACGTTCTGCGCGCCGCTCACCGTGGCGTTGCCGAGGCTGGTCAGCGCGCCGCTGACCGTCGCCGATCCGCCCGCAGCCGTCAGCGTCGTATTGCCACCGCTGGACAGGCTGCCCGCCACGACGGCGCTCCCGCCCGCGCCGATATCCGCTTCGCCATCGCTGGTCAAGGCACCCTGGATCGCCACATTGCCTTGCGTCGCGCGGATGCGGGTGTCGCCGGCGCTTTGCGCCTGGCCGCCCACGGTGACGTCGCGGGAAGCGGTCAGCGTCAGGCCCGCGTTGCTGCCGATCTCCCCGCTCGTGCTGATACTGCCGTTCTGCGCCGTCACGTTCAGCGCACCGGTAGACAGCACCTGCCCGCCCAACGCGGCGTCTGTGCCGGCCGTCACCGTTAGCGTGCCCGGCGACACCACGTTGCCGCTGGTGGTCACGCTGCCGGTGACACCCGTCAGCGCGACGTTACCCGCCGTACTGCCGGCGGCGCCGCGAATCGTCAGGTTGCGTTGCGATGCCAGGTCGAGGTCTCCGGCCGACACCGCGTTGCCGTCGATCAGGGTGTCGCGTGCCGCCTGCAACCGGATCGCGCCCGGCGACGTCACGTCGCCGCCGAGCCGAATATCACCGCGCCCGTCCTGCCCCGCCGCCTTCACGAGCACGGTGGCGCCATTGACGGCGCCGCCAACGTCCACGCTGGCAGCGGCATCCAGCGTCACCGCCTCCGCCGCCTTCACGCCGCCGGCGCCGTTGATCGCGCCGCCAGCCGTGACGGTCAGCGCCCGACCCGACTCCAGCGTACCGCCCAGCGTGACATCCCCACCCGCCTGAGCCGTGTAGCCCGCCTCTGCCTGGCCGTTGCCCGACGCCACGATCGCGCCGCCCGCGTTGAGCGCCGCCGCCTGCTTGGCATAGGTGCTGCCTACTTTGAGATTGCCAGCCGAGTCGATGGTCAGATTGCCGGCCGATGCCGCCAGGTTGCCATCGGCGCGCACGCCCACGCCCGCCGCCGTGCTAATGATGTGGATCTGGCCGGCGTTCATCGCGCCGAACGCCGTGGCATCGATCGCCAGCCCGTTGCTCGCGCTGGCATTGGCGGCGGCATTGTTCGCCCCGGCTGCGGCAGTGGCAAAGCCATCGCCGAGCGGCGTTACCAGCTGGCGGCCGGCCACCACGTTGATCTGCTTGCCCGCGTTCAGCGCGGCGTCAATGCCGATCGACTCGCCAATCAGATTGATGTTGCCGACCGTGCCCTCGATGCCCGTGGCAGCGCTGCCCGGGTTGGGATTGCCGATCTGGATCCTGCCGCCTTCCACCAGGAAGCCCGCCGTGGCGGCGGTGTCGAAGCTCGTGGTGGTGCCGGCAGCGGACAGCCATTGCGGCGTGCCGGTGGTCAGCGTGACCTGGCTGGTATTGGTGAAGCCCGCGCCATTGGTGTAGACGCMGCCGGGCGCGGCAATCACGAGCCCTGCCGCCGCACCGAAGATCTCCACGGTGCCGTTGATCTGCGCCGGCGCGCTGCTGGTGACCTGGTTGACGATCAGCCGCGCCGGCCCCGACGCGGCCAGATTGGCATTGCCGGCAACCTGCCCGCCCAGGAAAGCGCCACCGCCGGTCGCACTATTGTTCAGGATCAGGCCGATGGGATCGACGACAAACGTGCGGTACTGGTTGAGCGAGATGCCCTGCGCGTTCGGCGTGGTGATGCCGACGACCGGTACGCCGCCATCGGGCGCACCGGGTCCCGTGGTCACGGAAATCGATGGCGTAAAGCGCACCGGCGCGTTCGGATCGGTAATCGGCGCGGCCAGCGCCTCCGCCGGGCCAAAGCGCAGCAGCACCGGCAGCTTCGACACGGCCCAGCGCAGCAGCCCTTGCCGCACCGCGCCGCCGTGCACGGCCAGTGCATCGACCTCCGTCGCCCCCGCCGCCAGCGCGCCCGCCGCCTGCCGCGCTTGCTGCAGGGTGATCTGCACCGGCCCAAGCCACAACGTGACGGCCACCGTCGCCGCCACCGCCCGTGCAAGCAGGCTGCGCCGGCCCCGCTCGGCCAGCGAAGCTGGCTCCCGCGTATCCGTCGGGACGGTCGCGGCAGTCGGGGCGTGAATGTTCAGGGCGTGGGCGGACGGCGTGGCCGAGCGGTCGCGTTGCATGGCGTTCCTACGATTTCTTCCAGGGGGCGGCAATGACGGGGTTACTGACGATGGCGGCAGGTCACTGGGTGATCTTTGCCTTGGTCAGCAGGCCGGTGACCAGGGCCACCGTGGCGCGCTCGAGCGCCTGCGCCTGCAGTGCCTGCCGGATCCCCGGCGCCGCCGCGTCATACGACGGCACCTGCGTCGGGCGCAAGGCGTCCACCTTGACGAGGTAGCGACGGGCGTTCCAGGTCACGGCGTTTGGGCTCACCCCACCCGCCGGCAGCGTGGAAATGGCCTCGGCAATCGGCAGCGGCAGGCTTTGCGTATGGCCTTCCTGCGCGGGCACCTTGAAGCTGATCCAGTCCAGCGCCCCGCCACTGGTGCGGGTGGGTGCCAGGCTCATGTCTTGGGCAACCTTGGCGAAGTCCTCGCCGGCCTTGATCCGTGCCAGCGCCTTCACGGCCGCCGCATCGTCGGCCAGCTCGATCACACGCGCCTTGTACTCCATGGCGCCCAGCGACGCCGCGATGGCGTCGTACCGCGCGCGGACCTGCGCATCGGTCACCGGCTCGGGCTTGATCCGATCCTTGAGCCATGCCTGCGTCAGGATCTGATTGCGGGCCTCCCGCAGCTGGGTCTGCACCTCCGGGCGGGCTTCCAGCGCCTTGTCCTTGCTGGCTTCCTGCCGGAACAACTCGCGCGCGATCAACTGCTGCTTGATCGCCTCGCGCGACTGAGGCGTGTCTGGCAGGCCAGCCGCCTTTGCTGCCTCGACGATGGCGGCATCGGAAATCGTCACGCCATTGACCGTTGCGGCGTGGGCAATATGAAGGCCGAATGCCAGAACGACGCCGGCAGCGAGGCGGGAGAGAATCGGTTGCATGGTTTGGGTTCCTAGTAGATCCAGTTCAGCGTGGCCAGCAGGACGGTCCGCTTGGGGCCGAGGTTCGCGGGCTGGGCCAGTGGCGCGCCAGCCAGCAGTTCCCCGCTCAGGGTCTGGCCGGCCCATTGGGCCGACAGGCGAACGCCTGCCCCGGCGCCAGCCACCGCTTGCCATTGGCGGGTGGCCACGTACTGGGCCTCGCCGCCGTCGAGAAAGAGATAGGGTTCGATGCGGATGCCGGCCACGACGGGCGCATTGGCCCAGGCCAGTTCGTTGCGCAGATAGGCGCCGCGATCCCCGGCAATCACGCCTTCCCGGAAGCCGCGCACGGTGCTCATGCCCCCGGCGTAGATCTGCTCGGAGCCGAATAGCGCGACGTTGGTCCATTGGCCCGAGAGTTGGGCGCGCCACGCGAGCACCGCCCCGCCGCCCACCGGCGGGAGCGGCAGTTGCAGCGTAGTGCTGGCATCGAGCTTGTTGAACTGGGCGTGCGCCTCGTCTTGGCGGATATCGGACGGATCGCGCGTGGCGTGCAGTGAGGTCAGGCCGCGCGAGTACCCGGCGTCGGCTGTCACGTAGCCCTGCATGCCATTGGCGGCAAAGCGCCACAGGCCGTTCCAGCCGGCGCGCAGCACGGTCAGCCGCTGCGGATCGAGTTGCAGGTTGTTGATTTCGCGCTCGCTCTTGCGCCACGTCAGGGTCAAGTCGAGCGCCTGCCGGCCGGTCTGACCGCGCGTGATCACGCGGTTCCAGCCGAAGGTATGACCGATGCTGCGGCCGTAGAGCAACGCCGTATCACCGATGGTGTTCTGGTACTCCGACAGCGATGCCGTGTAGCTGAACGTGTTGTAGCCGAATGGCAGCGCCGCCGAGGCCACGGCGGCATTGGTGTCGGTCGTGCCGACATAGCTGGCCGAGAACGATTCCTGCAGCCCCAGCGCGTTGTCCGCATCCATGCCGAGCCGCGTGCGGGCGATGCCTGTGCTGCGGCTGCCGTAGTTATCCACGCCGGCGTTGAACCGGAAGCGGTCGCCGGGCGGATTCGTCAGCGCCACGACCGACCCGCCCGGGGTCTGGCCCGGCAGGATCTGCATTTCCGCGCGATTGCGGCGCAGGCGGTTGATCTGGTCGACGCCCTGTTCCAGGTCGGGCAGGCGCAGGGTGTCGTCTGGCGCCGGAAACTGCCAGGCCGTGCCGGCATCCGTCACCCAGCCGCCACCCACCGTATCGAACAGTGGCGCGCTGCCAGGCCGGAGCGTGCGGCCATTGAGCTGGAGGGCTTCCACCTTCCCCGTCACGACGGTCACCACCAGCACCCCGCTGGCGAGGTTCTGCTCGCCAAGGTAGGCGCGCGTGGTGATGTAGCCACGGGCCACGAACGCCTCCGTGAAGCGGCGCAGGAGCAGGTTGATCCGGTTCGTGCCAAGCGCCCGGCCGACGAAAGGTGCGGTAATGGCCGCGACTTCGGCATCGGCCAGCACCGTGTTGCCCACCACATCGATCCGTGCGATGTCGAAGGTGGCCGAAGTCTCCGCCACGTCCTCGACGCGCGCGTCGGGCGCCACCACGACGCCACTGTCGATGCGGGCCGGCGGCTGCGTCGCCTCGCGCTCGAGGTCGCGCTGGCGCTGCTCCCGCAGCAAACGCTGGGCGGGGTCTTCCGGAACGATGGGGCCCGGCGGCAGCGCCTGCGCCCAKGCCGCCGTGGCGGCCGTCCAGGCTGCCGCCCATGCCACTGCGTGCCGGGTGCTCATCGCCATGCCCATGACGTCAGCCCCACATGGCTTTCGATGCTGACCGGGTCCTGCTGACGGGGCCGCACCACCGTGGTGTTCCCGGCCACCGTCACGTCACCGTCCAGGCTACCGCCATCGATCACGGCGTCGCCGCTCAGGCGCGTGCGGCTCGTGGCCATCCAGCTTCCGCCCACGTCCATGGCATAGAGCCGCGCCCAGGTGTCACCGAAGAACACCTTGAAACCGCGGTCCCGGGCGATCGCCGTGTAGCCGGTAACACCAGTGGCATAGGTGAGCGGCGCGTTGACCGTGAGGTCGCCCACCGCCAGCACGCGCCCGCCGATGTTCTCGGCCACGCGGCCCGCCGTGATGTCGATATCGCCGCCGGCGGACAGCAGCCCGCCGCTGACAGTCGTCGTCGAGGACGCCGAAGTCCGGCACACGATCATGCACGTGCGCGAGAGGTGCGCGGCGCCGCTGGTGACGCCTTCTGTCCGGAACGTGTCGGCCGCCTTGATAACGATCGATCCGTTGTTGGCGTAGATGTTGCCCCCGGTATTGATCACATTGCGCCCACTCAGCGTGGTGCCGGTCTCGGAAAGCAGGTAGGCGGTCTGGTCCGGGCGGTCTACCGTCCCGTAGTCGATATCGAAGGTATTGCTGCGCTTCGACAGCACCAGCCAGCGCCGCCCGGAGGAGGCGCCGATAACGGGCTGTTCGGCGTTGGCGCCATCGGACTTGGTGATGGCGTTGACGAGGTCGCCAGCGGCGGTCACTTCGAGCCGGGCGTTGGACAGCATCCGCGCGTGGCGGTTGATGACGTCGCCGCCGGCGCGCACCACGACGTCGTCGTTGACGCCGAAGAGGATGGCGAGGGAATCGGGCGTCGATTCGTTGCGGAGCGAGCCTCCGGTTTGCACCGTGACCGCGCCGAGGGACGCCGCCGTATCCTGAATGCGCGTCTGGCCCTGCACCAGCGCGCCCAGGTTGACCATGTCGCCATCGGCCTGCACGAGCACGCCACCGCTGCGGGCGACGACGGTGGACTGACGTGCTGCCGACTCGAGTTCGATCGATCCGGCGTGCAGCCTGATGTCGGTGGCGGCCAGGATGTCGCTGTCACGCAGGGCAAAACGCCCGGCGGCGTCGATGTTGGCGGCGCCGCCCACGGACGTCAGCACCGTTCCATCGAGTGCCACGTCATGGGCGCCGACGATCAGGTGCCCGCCTGCCGAGGCGCGCGTGCCGGTCAATTGCATGGCCGTGCCCGCGTCAAAAAGGCCGATGCCGCCGCTGGCATCGAGCGTCGTATCGGCCAGCCGTACCGCTTCGGTATGGACCTGGCCGCTGGCGCCGATCACGATGTCCCCGGCTCCCTTGGAGCCGGCCCGGATCGCGGCATTGGCCAACTCCACCCGGTCTGAAGCCACCGACACATGCCGCCCCGCCTCCACCGTTCCCGTGCCCCGCAAGCCACCGCTGGCTACCACCACGTCGCGATTGGCCTCGATACGGCCCGATGCGAGCCGCAGGTCGCCGCTCCCCGACACAACGAAATCGCCGGCGGTCGCATAGGCCGCGCCAGCATGCCGCACGCCGGCGCCCTGGTCCGTCACCATCAGTTCGATCCGGCCAGCCATCAGGCTGCCTGCGGCCGTGATATCGAGCGCAATGCCATTCGCCGGGGTGGCGGACGGCGCGCTGTAGGCAATCCAGGGGGACAGGTTGTCGGTTGGGGAAACGCTGGCGTCGATCTCGGCATGGCTGTCACCCACCACTGCGCGGACGCGCGCGTTGGCATCCGCATACAGGTTCTCGACCTTGCCGGCGATGCGCAATTGCTTGGCGATCAGCTCCAGGTTCAGCAGCGTGCCGGACAGCCCGCCGGGGCCAATGTCGATGGCGCCCTGACGCGTATTCAGCACGAGGTTGCGCTGCAACTGTCCGTTGACCGTGAAATCGTTGAACGTGACCTGCCCCGTGGTCAGCGCCAGGTTGCCCATGTTCCGCACCACCATGCCGTTGACGCTGATGCCGTTGGGATTGGCGATCACGACGTTCGCGCGGAGGCCCAGCACGCTGAGCTGGCCCTCGAGCAGGGACGGATTGGTGCCGGTGACCTGGTTGAGGATGGTGCGTGCGCGCGCCGCCGCGTTGTCGAGATCGACCCCGGCACGCGGCACGTTGAATTCGCGGTAGGTATTGGCGGAAACGCCGCCCACGGCGCCGGCCACGCCGACCGTGATGCGGCCATTGGCGCCCGTGACGGCCGTGGTGGCAGTGCCGCCGTCCGGCACAACGCCGGCGGCAAGGCAGTGCGCGGCCAGTGCGAACTGGCTCAGACCCGTGACACATCCGGCCACCCCACGCGGCAGCCAGGCAAAATTCCCCCGTACTCGATACAACKACCTGCTCCCTTCTTTCTTATCCTGTGCTGCGCATGTGACGAACGCAGCGGCTATCGGGGCCGGAAGATAACAAAGGCGGGATCTGCCTCAAATAGCCGATCGGCTAAAAGCACCCGCGTCGTGGGCGGAGTGCAACGTTGCAATTTGAGGCGATTTCGTAATTTTTAAGGGAGAAGTAAGCAGGATTAAATTCAAGCCGCACCGCGCACAGCAATGCGTGAACACCCCACATCTCACGCCTGACGCCAGTTACATCACGACATGAGGTTAAGGATGATGTGCGGCGTGCCGTTATCTGTCGATGCGGGGGATTGCACCTTGTCGAAAGACGTCCGAGCGCCCACGCCGCCCCTCCCCCACCGACGAGGGAGGTACCCCCCTCAATCGTGGGATTTGCAGAGCCGCGCCTGCCCCCCCTAGAACAACTCCCCCTCCCCACCCCCACTCGGCCAGGCCGACCGGAACGCATGGGGATGCATAACGACCCCTGCCGCGTCCAGCTGCGCCGTGGATAGCACGAGGTGGCGCGCCAGCCAGTCGTGGAGGCTGCGCAGGAAGCGGATGTTGTCGAGGTTGTTCGAGGCGGCGATCAGGCGTTCCAGCTTCACGTGGGCCGTGTAGACGTCGAGCAGGTTCAGCATGCGGAGCTTGGCTGGCGTGGCGGCGCTGCGTTCGATGGCCAGCACGCGCGTCACTTGCGCGTTGGAGAGCGCCCCGCCCTGGGCGATCTGCTGGTAGAGGTCTTCCAGCGCCGGGAAGCGCACCGTGGGCTGTACGCGCGGCACGGCGGCCACCTTCTCCATGCGTAGCACCACGTAGCGCGTGGCGGCGTTGCGGCGGGCGAGTTCCTGCTCGGCGGCGGTGGCCTTGCGGCTGCGGCGCGGGGGCGGGATGTCGGTGAAATCGGGGAGGCGCGGCACGGCGTCGCGCTCGGTGTAGTCGGGCACCTGTTCAAGCCAGGCCGGCTCGGGCAGCGCGGCGCGGGCACAGTCGGCGCCGAAGGGGTATTCGTGGCCATCCGGCCCGCGCAGGATATAGGCGTGGCCCTCGGGAAAGCCGTGGTGGCGGCCGCCCTTGGCGCCGCGCGCGTGGCAGCGGGTGTTGGCGGGATCGACGAAATCCTTGCGAACGGGAATCCAGCCGCCGGGCGGGGCCTGCTTCATGGTGACGAGGGGTAAATCCGGGGAACGGGCGCTATTGTCGCACCGCCCGCCCCGCCGCCACCATTTATCGTTACTTCAGCATGAAGGCCATGGCCGAGCAGCAGTTCAGCATGCGCACGGCGGCCTGCACGGTGGGCGCCGTGAAGGCCAGCGTCACGCCGTCCACGCGCTCGAAGGTCGGCCACTGGCAGAACAGGTCGGCGTAGGCGGAGGACATGGTTTGCAGCCGGCAGTTGACCGGGCCGGCCAGTTCCAGGCAGCGGGCCTCGGGATGGGCGATGGCATTGCGCGTCACGGCCTCCGCCGCGTGGGCGATGGCATCGCGCGCAGTCGTCGGTGACAGCGTGGTGCCGCTGCCCTGCCCGCCCGCCGTCTTGGTCTGCACGTAGCGCACCCAGGGCATCAGCGGCTGGGTTTCGGCGATGAACACGTCGTCGCCGCTGGCCAGCAGCACGGGCACGTCGAACTCGCCGGCCAGTGCGGCATAGATGCCCGCCTCGCCCAGCTCCAGCCCGTTGAACCAGACCCGTGCGAAGGCGCTGCTGTTGATGGTGTGCGCCAGCACGCCCCGGCCCTGTGCGCGGCTGTGATAGCCGATCATGAACACGCCGTCGCAGTCGTGCTCCACGCCGGCCATCATGCTCAGGTAGCGCGGCTTGCCGAGCACCAGTTGCGCACGCGGGTCGATCTGGTCCGGCAGCAGGTTGCGGAAGCCGCCGTGCGAGTCGTTGACCAGCACCTCGGTGGCGCCGCCCGCGAAGGCGCCCTGCACCGCCGCGTTCGCCTCGGCCGTCATCCAGGCGCGGGCGCGCTCGTACTCGCCATTGCCGGCGCGCGTCTGCTCGGTGTGGAATACGCCCGCCACGCCTTCGATATCGGCGGAAATCAGAATCTTCATATCAGGTCTCGGAGAGATCCGGCAGCAGCTCGCGCAGCGCCGCGCGGTGGTGGCCGTCGCGGCCGGTCACTGGCTCGGCATGCCAGAGGGCGTGGACGATGGCCTGCTCCACGCTGTCGGCGGCGGCCCGGAACAGCGGGTCGAGCCGCGATTCGTGGACCATCGGCACGGCAGGCATCGGCACATCGGCCAGATGGGGCACGGTGTAGGCCGTGGAAAAGGCCAGCGCGATGTCGCCGGAGCCATGGCCGAAGACCGACCCGGTACGCGCGAGGCCGGTGCCGGCGCGCAGCGCCAGGCGCCGCAGTTGCCGGGCGTCGAGCGGCGCATCGGTGGCCACGACCATGATGATCGAGCCCTTCTCCGTCTCGGTCTTGGCAGCCAGACGCTCGGCCAGCCTGGAACCCACGGCCTGGCCCGCATAGATCAGCGACTCGGCCGTGCCGAAGTTCGACAGCACCATCGCGCCGACGGTATACCCACCCGCCAGACGTGACGCCGTGCCGATGCCACCCTTCACCCCKAACGACGACATCCCGCGCCCGGCGCCCACGGCGCCCTCCTCCACCTCGGCCCCGGCAGTCGCCAGTGCCCCGGCGTAGTCGGCTTCCTGCACCGCCATCGCCTGGATATCGTTCAGGTAGCCGTCATTGCATTCGAAAACCAGCGGATTGACCGTGGGCCAGCCGCGCCCGATCTCGGGGTTCTCCGCAATCGCCGCGCGGATCTGCGCCTGCGCCACGGTCCCCACGCTGAACGTGTTGGTCAGCGCGATGGGCGTCTCCAGCACGCCCAGTTCCTCCACCTGCACCAGCCCGATGCTCTTGCCGAAGCCATTGAGCACCACAGCCGCCGCCGGCACCTTGTGGGTGTAGACGTTGCCGGCGTGCGGGCGGATCACGGTCACGCCGGTCTGGCAGGCGCCGTCCGCCAGCGTGCGATGGCCGACGCTCACGCCCGGCACATCGGTGATCGCGTTGCGGGAGCCGGCCGGCAGGTTGCCGACCACGGGGGGCGCGTTGGCGGTCATGCGGGCATCACCGGCGGTCGATCTTCGGATCGAGGGCGTCGCGCAGCCCGTCGCCGAGCAGGTTGAACGCCAGCACGGTCAGGAAGATGGCCAGGCTCGGGAAGATGGCCACGTGCGGCGCGGTGACCATGTCGGCGCGCGCCTCGTTGAGCATCGCGCCCCATTCCGGGGTGGGCGGCTGGGCGCCGAGGCCCAGGAACGACAGCCCGGCGGCCGTGATAATCGACGTGCCGATCCGCATCGAGAAATACACCACGATGGACGACACCGTACCCGGCAGGATGTGCCGCATCAGGATGGTCCAGTCGGACGCCCCGATACTCCTGGCCGCCTCCACATAGGTCAGCCCCTTGAGCATCAGCGTGTTGCCGCGCACCAGCCGCGCGAACGCCGGCACGCTGAACACGGCCACGGCGAAGATCACGTTGGTCATGCCATTGCCGAGGATGGCCACGATGCCGATCGCAAGCAGGATGCCCGGGAACGCGAACAGCACGTCCGACAGGCGCGTCACGATGCGGTCCCACCAGCCCTCGTAGTAGCCCGCCATCAGCCCCAGCACGGTGCCGATGATGGCGCCGATGATGACCGAGAAGAAGCCGGCCGCCAGCGAGATGCGCGTGCCGGCCAGGATGCGGCTGAAGATGTCGCGGCCGAGCGAGTCCACCCCCATCCAGTGGGCGGCGGACGGCCCGGCGTTCAGCGCGTCGTAGTCGAAGAAGTTCTCGGGGTCGTAGGGGACGATGTACGGCGCCAGCACCGCAATCACCACCAGCATCAGCACGAAGGCGCCGGCCACCAGGGCCAGGTGCTGCTTGCGGAACTTGCGCCAGAACTCGGTCCAGGGCGTGCGGACGGCCTCCGGGGCGGTACTGGGGGATGCTGCCGCGGCGGGCGTGGAAAGCTCAGTCATGCCGGCCTCTTACTTGTAGCGGATGGTGGGATTGATCACGGTGTAGAGCATGTCCACCACCAGGTTGATCAGGATGAATTCGAGCGAGAACAGCAGMACCTCGGCCTGGATGACCGGGTAGTCGCGCATTTCCACGGCGTCCACCAGCAGGCGGCCCAGGCCGGGCCAGTTGAACACCTTCTCGACCAGGATGGAGCCGCCCAGCAGGAAGCCGAACTGCAGGCCCATCATCGTCACGACCGGGATCATCGCGTTGCGCAGCGTGTGCTTGATGACCACCACGGTCTCGCGCACGCCCTTGGCCCGGGCGGTACGCACGAAATCTTCCTGCAGCACCTCGATGAACGAGGCCCGCGTGAAGCGCGCCATCACGGCGGCCACGGCGGCGCCCAGCGTCAGCGAGGGCAGGATGTAGTGCTTCCAGCTATCGGCGCCAATCGACGGCAGCCAGCCCAGTTGCACCGAGAAGACCTCCATCAGCAGCATGCCGAGCGCGAAGGCCGGGAACGAGATGCCCGACACCGCCAGCGTCATGCCGAGCCGGTCCGGCCATTTGTTGCGCCACACGGCCGAGCCAATGCCGATGGCCATGCCGAAGATGACTGCCCAGACCATCGACGAGAGCGTCAGGTACAGCGTGGGCAGGAAGCGCTCGCCAATCTCCTCGGAGACCGGGCGCTTGGTGCGCAGCGAGGTGCCGAATTCCCCCTGCAGCGCGTTGGTGAAGAAGCGCACGAACTGCTCGGGCATCGGGCGATCCAGTCCCAGGTCCTTGCGCACCAGTTCGACGGTGGCCATGTCGGCTTCAGGGCCGGCGGCCAGCCGCGCCGGGTCACCGGGCAGCATGTGGACGAACAGGAACACCAGCACTGCCACGAGCAGCAGTGTCGGGATCACGCCCAGGAATCGTTTGAGGAAGTAATTCAGCATCTGGCTACCAGGAATTGAGACCGCGGGCCACCCGCCCATGCCCCCGCATCTCGGGCGGGCGGCCAACACGGCTTACTGCGTACGACTGTAAGGACGACTTACCGCGACTACAGCTACCACTTCGGCGGCGCTTGGTGGCGCCGTCTTTATATTTGCGCCCCTCCCCCGCAAGCGGGAGAGGGGCGCAAAACGCTTACTGCTTGATGTCGATCTCGTCGAAGTTGAACGAGCCGTCAGGCATCACGTAGGCGCCGCTCAGGCGCTTGGAACGCGCGAACAGCACCTTCTCCGTGATCAGGAACGCCCACGGGGCATCCTTCCAGATCCGTTCCTGGGCGTCCTTGTACAGCCTGGCCTTCTCGGCGCGGTCCGTCGTGCGCAGCGCGCCGGCGATGTCCGCATCGACCTGGTCGTTCTTGTAGTACGCCGTGTTCAGCAGCTTCGGCGGCATCGATTCCGAGGCCAGCAGCGGGCGCAGCGCCCAGTCCGACTCGCCCGTCGACGACGACCAGCCCACGTAGTACAGGCGCACGCCGGCGTCCTCAGGCTTCTGCACCGACTCCACGCGCTCCACGCGCTGGCCGGCTTCCAGGGCCTGCACCTGCGCCTTGATGCCCACCTGTTGCAGCTGCTGCTGCACGAACTGGATCACCTTCTGCGCCGTGGTGTGGTTGTAGGCCGACCACAGCGTGGTCTCGAAGCCGTTCGGGTAGCCGGCTTCCTTCAGCAGCTCGCGCGCCTTGGCCGGGTCATACGGCCACGGGCCCAGCTTCTCGGCGAAGTCCACGCCCGGCGGCACCACGCCCTGGGCCGGCACGGCGTAGCCGGCGAAGGCCACCTTGGCCAGCGCTTCCTTGTTGATGGCGTAGTTGATGGCCTGGCGCACCTTCGGGTCATTGAACGGCTTGACCTGGGTGTTGAACGACACATAGCGCTGGATGATCGACGGACCGTCGATCAGGTCCACCTTCGGGCTGGCCTTCAGCACGGCGGCCTGCTCGAACGGAATGCTGAACGCGAAGTCCGCCTCGCCCGTCTGCATCACGGCCGAGCGGGTGTTGTTGTCCACCACCGGCTTCCAGGTGATGGTGTCGATCTTTGGGTAGCCCGTCTTCCAGTAGCCGGCAAACTTCTTGCCCTTCAGGTAGTCGGTCTGCTTCCATTCGACGAACTCGAACGGACCGGTGCCCACCGGGTGGAAGGCGATTTCCTTGCCGTACTTCTTCAGCGMGGTCGGGCTGATCATCACGGCCGACGGGTGGGCCAGCACGTTGATGAACGGCGAGAACTGCTCCTTCAGCGTGATCTTGACCGTGGCCGGGTCCACCACCTCGGTCTTGGCCACGCGGTTGAACAGCGTGTAGCGCTTGAGCTTGTTGGCCGGATCGGTCACGCGGTCCAGGTTGGCCTTGACGGCGGTGGCGTCGAAGGTGGTGCCGTCGTGGAACTTGATGCCCTTCTTGAGCTTGATCGTGTAGACCAGGCCGTCCTTGGTCACGTCGTAGCTGTCAGCCAGCACGTTGACCAGCTTCAGGTCCTTGTCGAAGCCGAACAGGCCCTGGTAGAACGACTTCACGGCTGCCTGCGACAGCGTGTCGTTGGCATCGTACGGATCGAGCGTGGTGAACGTCGAGTACACGGCCATCACGGCGTCCTTGGCCGCGAACGCCGGGCTGGCGCCCAGCATGCCAATCGCGCTCATCGCCACGGCGCCGGCGATCAGGCGCGGCGAAACCATACGGGTAGACATATTTCTCTTCTCCTGTTGGAAAAAATCAGTACTGCGTGATGACTAGACTCAAGACTTGATAAAAGCTCAATACGCGCCGCCAACCGGGTGCCGGGCCACGAAGTGCCCGTGCGCGCCGCTGCCGGCCACCGCCACCAGTGGCTGCACCACCGGCTCGTCGCCCACTGCACGGATCGGGCTGGGGATTTCATCAGAAAGCGGCTCGCGCTTCACATGGCGGCGCGCCGGATCGGCAATCGGCACCGCCGACATCAGCTTCTTCGTATACGGGTGCTGCGGATTCTCGAAAATCGCGCGGCGCGGGCCGATCTCGACGATCTGGCCCAGATACATCACGGCCACGCGATGGCTCACGCGCTCCACCACGGCCATATCGTGGGAGATGAACAGGAAAGCGACGCCCAGCTCGCGCTGGAGGTCGAGCATCAGGTTCACGATTTGTGCCTGAATCGACACATCGAGGGCGGACACCKATTCGTCGGCCACCACCACCTTGGGGTTCAGCGCCAGCGCCCGTGCAATACAGATGCGCTGGCGTTGGCCGCCCGAGAACTCGTGCGGATAGCGCGAGGCGTGGGCGGGCGTCAGGCCCACCTTTTCGAGCAGCCACGCCACGCGGGCTTCGGCTTCGCGGCCGCTGGCCACCTTGTGCACCAGCAGCGGCTCCATGATCGAGTAACCCACCGGCACGCGCGGATCGAGCGAGGCGAACGGGTCCTGGAAGATGAACTGGATATTGCGGCGCAGCGCCTGCAGCGCCGGGCCCTGCATCTGGCTGATGTTCTGGCCGGCGAACTCGATCGTGCCGCTCTGGGCATCCACCAGACGCAGCAGCGAGCGGCCCGTGGTGGACTTGCCGCAGCCCGATTCGCCCACCAGCGCCAGCGTCTCGCCCGGGTACAGGTCGAAGCTGACCTGCTCCACCGCATGCACGCGGCGCGTGACCCGGCCGAACAGGCCGCCCGGGACGTCGAAGCGGGTGACCAGATCGCGCACGCGCAGGATCGGCTCGGCGCCGGCGTGGACGGTGTCCTGCGGCACCTCGGCCTCGGGCGCGGCCACGTCGTTCACCTGCACCAGCGGGAACTTGGCCGGCAGATCCTTGCCGGACATCGCCCCGAGCTTCGGCACGGCGGAGAGCAGCGCGCGCGTGTACGGGTGAGCCGGCGCGTGGAAGACCTCGTCGGAGGTGCCCTCCTCGACCTTCTCGCCCCGATACATCACCAGCACGCGGTCGGCCACTTCGGCCACCACGCCCATGTCGTGGGTGATGAAGACCACGCCCATGTCCATCTCGGACTGGAGGTTGCGGATCAGTTGCAGGATTTCGGCCTGGATGGTCACGTCCAGCGCCGTGGTCGGCTCATCGGCAATCAGCAGCGCCGGCTTGCACGACAGCGCCATGGCAATCATCACGCGCTGGCGCATGCCGCCGGAGAGCTGGTGCGGATAGCGGTCCAGCACGCGGCGCGCCTCGGGAATGCGTACGAGTTCGAGCATGCGCAGCGCCTCGGCGCGCGCGGCAGCCTTGTTCTTGCCCTGATGCAGCCGGATCGATTCGGCGATCTGCTCGCCCACCGGGAATACCGGGTTCAGCGAGGTCATCGGCTCCTGGAAGATCATCGCCACGTCCGAGCCGCGCACGGAACGCAGGGCGGCATCGGGCGCGCGAGCCAGGTCCAGCACCTCGCCGCCGCGCCGGCGCAGCAGCATGCTGCCGTTGGCGATCTTGCCGCCGCCATGCTCCACCAGCCGCATCAGCGCCAGCGACGTGACCGACTTGCCCGAGCCGGACTCGCCCACCACGGCCAGCGTCTCGCCGCGATCGACGTGGAAAGAGAGGTTGCGCACGGCCTCGACGGTCCGCTCCGAGGTGGCGAAGCGGACGGACAGGTTGTCCACCGCGACGACGCGTTCAGGGGGAAGTACGAGGTTTCGATGCGTAGAGGTGTTGGCCATGCGACTTGTCCGATGTGCTGCGATTGCTGCGTTCTACTGCGATTTGCTACGAAAGACTTCGAATTTGCGGGGCTGCGGGCTGACGACGATCAACCGTAGATCAGCACGCTGACAGGCTCGCCCACGCGCGCCACGCCGCGGTACATGCCCTCGGTGTTGAACGGCAGCGTGACGTTGCCCTGCCGATCCACGGCAATCAGGCCGCCCCGGCCCTGAATGGCGACCAGCTTCTCCATCACCACGCGGCGCGCCGATTCTTCCAGCGACAGCCCGGCGTAGCGCATCTGCGCGGACACATCGTGCGCGGCCACGGTGCGGATGAACATCTCGCCGGTGCCGGTGGCGGACACGGCCGCCACGTCATCGGCATAGCAGCCGGCGCCGAACACGGGCGTATCGCCCACGCGGCCCACCTGCTTGTTGGTCACGCCGCCGGTAGAGGTGGCGGCAGCCAGGTTGCCCTGGGCGTCGCAAGCCACCGCGCCCACCGTGCCGAACTTCTTGTCCGGATCGATCGGATCGGTGCCAGCTTGCGCCGCCTTCGCTGCCAGCGCCGCCGCGTCGTGGTCGAGCAAGGCCATGCCGGTGCTCGCCTGCGCGCGCTGCCACTGGTCGTGGCGGGCCTGCGTGAAGTAATAGTCGGGGGAGACGAGTTCGAGCCCCTGCGCCTCGGCAAACGCCTCGGCGCCGTCGGCGGCGAACAGCACGTGCTCGCTGTGCTCCAGCACGGCCCGCGCGGCCAGCACCGGGTTGCGCACGCGCGTCACGCAGGCCACGGCGCCAGCGTTGCGCGTGGCGCCGTCCATCACGGCGGCGTCCAGCTCGAACGTGCCGGCGTGGGTCAGCACGGCGCCCTTGCCGGCGTTGAACAGCGGGCAGTCCTCAAGCAGGCGCACCGCTTCGGTCACGGCGTCGAGCGCGCTGCCGCCCTCGGCCAGCACGCGTTGGCCGGCCAGCAGCACCTGCTCCAGCGCAGCGATGTATTCGCGTTCACGGTTGGCATCCATGGCGGCACGGGTAATCGTGCCGGCGCCGCCGTGGATGGCAATGACAGCCTGGGTCATGACAGCTTTCACTCAGTAGATTCGGAAGATTTCKAGGTGCCCCGCTCGCGCTGGCCCGCACCGGGTGCGTCGTAGAGCCAGGGGAGCAGGAATTCGGTCATCTCGGCCGCCGCCTTGACGGAGCGCGCCGAGCGATAGGCCACGGCACCGCACAGCGCTTCGATCAGCGCGAGCACCGTGGCATCGGAATTCGCGGAAAGACGATTGCCGGCGTTGGCATACAGCGCGATATCGGCCAGCGGTGCCAGCGGCGAGGTCGGGCCATCCGTCAGCGCCAGCAGCCTGCCGCGATGGGCCTTCACGCGCTTGGCCAGCACCATGCTGTCCGTCACATATCGGGGAAAGGCGATGGCGATGACCAGGTCTTGCGGCTGGAGCTTGAACAGTTGCCGCGCCGCGTGCGACGCGCCGCCCACCGTCGACACCGACGTCACCATGCGGCAGTGCATCTCCAGCCCGTGCTGGAGCAGGCCGGCCAGGAAGCCGCTCGCCCCGAAGCCCATCACATAGACGCGCTCGGCGGCGAGGATGGCATCGACGGCCCGCTCGCAGGCCTCGGCATCGAGCGCGCGGCGCGTGGCTTCGAGGTTGCGCGCGCCGTCGTCCAGCGCGGCGGC
This sequence comes from Cupriavidus sp. 05T42, assembly GCF_056396345.1. Taxonomy (NCBI): domain Bacteria; kingdom Pseudomonadati; phylum Pseudomonadota; class Betaproteobacteria; order Burkholderiales; family Burkholderiaceae; genus Cupriavidus; species Cupriavidus sp. 05T42. The sequence continues at coordinate 31,742 of NZ_JBFTLH010000026.1, read as the reverse complement.
GAAGACCTCGGCCACCGTCGTCGGGCGGGCCAGTTCGTCGCGCAGGCGCTCCACCGGGGCCAGCGTGGCCTCGAAGCCGCGCACGAGTTCGGCGCGGAACTGCGGATAGCCTTCGAAGCCGAGCGCCCGGGCAAAGCGGTTGGCCGTGGCCACGGACACATCCACGGCCGTCGCGAATTCGTCGATGCGCATGGTCGCCGCGCGGAACAGGTTGTCCAGCACGTACTGCGCCATGCGCTGGTGCGCGGGCGTCAGCGTGGGCAGGCTGCGGGCGATGCGTTCGGAAATCGACTGGCCTTCGGGCATGTCTGGGGAAAGAACCGGTTCAGGGCGCCGCGCGCACCATCCCGGAAAGTCCTTTGATGAAAAGGCACTTTCCCGGTGCGGCGGTCTATGTAAATAAATTTACACGCAAACCCCGTACCAGGAGAACCTGGAAGTGACGAATTAGGGGAAATCCCTGAATACATGGATGCGGACATGGGGCCCGGGGCCGGCTGGCGCCCGCAAGACCGGCCACCGGGCGCGCTACAATGCCGGCCTGCCCGCCTCCTGGCGTGTTCTTCGCCTTATCTCCCAGTCCTCGTGATCCGAATCGACCAGCTAGTCCTCCAGCGCGGCACCAAGGTGCTGTTCGACCACACCAGCGTGACGCTCAACCCAGCCGAGCGCGTMGGCCTTGTCGGCGCCAACGGCAGCGGCAAGTMCACGCTGTTCGGCATGCTGCGGGGCGAGCTGCACCCGGATGGCGGCGATGTCTTCGTGCCCGCGCAGTGGCGTATCGCGCACGTGGCGCAGGAAACCCCGGCGGTTGACCGCTCCGCCGTGGACTATGTGATCGATGGCGACACCCGGCTGCGCGAGATCGAAGCGCGCATCGCCGCCGCCCAGGCCAGCGGCGACGGCAGCGCCGAGGGCGAGGCCCACGCCGCCTTCGCCGATGCCGACGGCTACACCGCGCCGGCCCGCGCCGAAGCGCTGCTGCTGGGCCTGGGCTTCACGTTGCCGCAGGTGACGCAGCCCGTGGCGTCGTTCTCGGGCGGCTGGCGCATGCGCCTGAACCTGGCCCAGGCGCTGATGTGCCCGTCCGACCTGCTGCTGCTCGACGAACCGACCAACCACCTGGATCTGGACGCCATCGTCTGGCTGGAGGACTGGCTGGCGCGCTACCCGGGCACGCTGGTGATGATTTCCCACGATCGCGAGTTCCTCGACGCGATCTGCAACGTCACGGTCCATATCGAGAACCAGCAGTTGCGCCGTTATGGCGGCAATTACACCCAGTTCGAGACCCTGCGGCTCCAGCAGATGGCGCTGCAGTCGTCAGCCTACGCGCGCCAGCAGAAAGAAATCGCGCATCTGGAATCGTTCATCAACCGCTTCAAGGCTAAGGCGACCAAAGCGCGCCAGGCGCAGAGCCGCGTCAAGGCGCTCGAGAAGATGGAGCGGCTGGCGCCGGTGCACGTGGCGGCCGGCTTTGCCTTCGAGTTCCGCGAGCCCGATTCGGCGCCGAACCCGATGATGGTGCTCGAGGGGGTGGATTGCGGGTACGCCGAGGCCGAGCCGCCCGTGACCATCCTGCACAACCTGGCGATGTCGATCCAGAACGGCCAGCGCATCGGCCTGCTTGGCGCCAACGGTCAAGGCAAGTCCACGCTGGTCAAGACGCTGGCCGGCACGCAGGCGCCGATGAACGGCACGCTGCGGCTGGGCAAGGGGCTGGTGATCGGCTATTTCGCCCAGCATCAGCTCGAAACCCTGCGCGACCACGATTCCCCGCTCCAGCATCTGGCGCGGCTGGCGCCGGACGTGCGCGAGCAGGAGCTGCGCGACTTCCTGGGCAGCTTCAACTTCCGGGGCGACATGGCGACCGCGCCGATCGAACCGTTCTCGGGTGGCGAAAAGGCCCGGCTGGCGCTGTCGCTGATCGTCTGGCAGAAGCCCAACTTCCTGCTGCTGGACGAGCCGACCAACCACCTGGACCTCGACACCCGCGAGGCCCTGACCATGGCGCTGGCCCAGTTCGAAGGCACCCTGATCCTGGTCTCCCACGACCGGCACCTGCTGCGCGCCACCTCGGACCAGTTCATGCTGGTGGCGGACGGCACCATCCGTCCATTCGATGGCGACCTGGACGACTACCGTGACTGGCTGCTCCAGCAAGCCGCCGCCAAGCGCAACGCCGCCACGGCCGCGCACGCCTCCGAAGCCGCGGCGGACGCCGGCGCCAACGTCAACCGCAAGGACCAGCGCCGCGCCGACGCCGACGAGCGCCAGCGTCTCTCCGTCCTGCGCAAGCCGCTGACCAAGGAACTCGAAAAAGTCGAAAAGCGCATGGCCGCGCTCCACACCGACAAGACCGCCATCGACGCCTTCATGGCCGACGAGACCAGCTACGCCGAAACCAACAAGGCCAGGCTGATGGAAATGCTGAAGCGCCAGGGCGAAGTCACCAGCGAACTGGAACAGCTGGAGGAGCGCTGGCTGGAACTGCAGGAACAGATCGAACAGATCGCGTAAGACATGTGAAAACGCCACCCTCGGGTGGCGTTTTTATTTGATCCCACCGGCGTCTCACCGGTAATTCTTCTCCCGCCGGATCAGCCCCACCGCCAGCGTCAGCGTCAGGATCACCAGCCAGATCAGTGACCAGCCGGGGATCGAGATGCCGAACAGGGGGGGCAGCGGCGCGGTGCACAGGCCGTCCGAGAAGAAGACCTGGGGCAGCAGGCGCGCGGTGGGCAGTTGGTTGACCCAGTTTTCCAGCGGATCGATGCCGCATGAGGACTTCGGGTTCAGCAGCAGGGAGACGTGATACCCCGCCACCGCGATCCCGGCCACGCCGGACAGCATGCCCAGCCCCTGCCACAGCGTGCGCGTGTTCTGGGCCAGCGCGGCCAGCAGGGAAAACAGGCCGATGCCGACGAAGGCGAAGCGCTGCATGATGCAGAGCGGACACGGCTGGTAGCCCTCCACGAACTGGAAGTAGAGCGCGGCGCCGAGCATCGCGAACGAGAGCACGGCGATCAGCAGGAAGTAGGCACGGGAATTGGCTTGCATGGGGGTCCGGGACGGAAGAGGCGTCGAGCCGAATTATTACCCATTTTCCGTCCGCCGTTGCCAGCGGCCCCTTGATATCCCGCCATTGCGCTGTCAATCCGCCGCGGCGGATTGACGCAGCGCCCGCGGTCAGGCTGCCGCGGCTGCCGAAGTGCCCGCCAGATAGCGCCGGCGCCACGGCTTGAGCACCGCGATGGCCAGCGCCGCCGTGACGATGTCCAGCGTGATGGCCACGCCGAACACCGGCATCCAGCTCCCCATGCGCTCATGCATCAGCGCCGCCAGCGGGCCGCCGAAAATCGAGCCGATCCCCTGCGAGATATAGAGCCAGCCGTAGTTGGTGGTGGCGAATTTGGTGCCGAAGGTATCGGTCAGCGTGGACGGGAACAGCGAGAAGATCTCGCCCCAGCCCAGGAACACCACGCCCGAGAGCAGCACGAACAGCACCGCGTTCTCGCGCGTGAGCAGCCACAGCGTCATCGCCACGGCCTCCAGCGCGAAGGCGAAGCACATCGTATTTTCACGACCCCAGCGGTCGGAAATCCAGCCGAACATCGGTCGCGTCAGCCCGTTGGTGAGCCGGTCGATGGTCAGCGCCAGCGGTAGCGCGGCCATGCCGAAGACCACCGCGTTGGACACCCCGAAGTCCTTGGCGAAGGCGGCCATCTGCGAGGTGACCATCAGCCCTGACGTGGACATCATCGTCATCATCAGGAACAGCAGCCAGAACAGCGGCATCTTGAGCATCTGACGGGTCGGCACGTCCACCACGTTGGACGGCGTGTACGACGCGCGCACCGGCAGCCGCTCGCCCGGCGCCGGGGCGCGCAGCCCCTGCGAAGCCAGGAAGCCGATCACCGCGAAAATCAGGCCGAACTGCCACAGCGTGGTCTCCAGCCCCTTGCCGGCCAAGGCCGAAGCAATCGGGAAGGTGGTGACGATGGCGCCCATGCCGTAGCCGGCCGCGACCATGCCGACGGCAAACCCGCGCCGGTCCGGGAACCAGCGCACCATCTGCCCCACCACGCCGATATAGACGATGCCCGTGCCCAGGCCGCCGACCACGCCATAGGTCAGGTACAGCATGCCCACGCTCTGGGCCGAGGCGGCCAGCACCCACGACAGCCCGGCCATCACCGTGCCGGCCGCGATCAGCCGGCGTGGCCCGAAGCGCTCGATCAGCGCGCCCTGGAACGGCGAAAAGAACGTCTGCAGCACGATCAGCAGCGAGAAGGTGACCTGCAACTCCGAGAGCGGCACCCCCAGCTTGGCCGCCAGCGGCTTGGTAAACAGGGTCCAGACATACTGCGGACTGGAAATCGCCATCATGCAGACGAGACCCAGCAACAGTTGCAGCCAGCGCGTGCGCGCCAGCGGCATGGCCTGCGGCACGCCGAGGGCCGCGTTATCAGCAACGGTACGCATTTGCACCACTCCTTGAGACAGGAACTTCGAGGAAGACACGCGGCCACGCATTCGTCATGGCGGGCTCGCGCAGGTTGGAACTCAGTAAATTGCGACCCCCGCCCTACCAGGCCGCCACGCCGCCATCGCTACGCGGATCGCTGCCGCCCTGGTAGAGGCCATCGGCCTGCAGCACGATGGCGCCGGCGTGGCCCATGGTTTCGTCGTATGGCCCCAGCACCTCCACGGCATGACCCAGGCGGTGCAGCGCCTGCTGCGTGGCATCGGGAAAGCGCGATTCGAGCTTGAGGGTGTCGCTGGTCTGGCCCCAGGTGCGGCCGAGCAGCCAGCGCGGTGCGTCGATGGCGGCCTGCGGGTTCATGCCGAAATGGACGATCCGCGAGAACACCGCGCTCTGCGACTGCGGCTGGCCGTCGCCGCCCATGTTTCCGTAGACCAGCGTGCGGCCGTCGTTCAGGCGCGCCATGGCCGGATTCAGCGTGTGGAATGGCTTGCGCCCCGGCATCAGCGGGTTGCGCGCAGTCGGATCGAGCGAAAAGCTGCAGCCCCGGTTCTGCCAGTTCACGCCGGTGCCCGGTAGCACGATGCCGCTGCCGAACTCGTGATAAATGCTCTGGATAAAGCTCACCGCCACGCCGCTACCATCGATCACGCCCATCCAGACCGTGTCCGCCGGCCCCATGCCCTGCCCCCACGGCAGCAYCGCGTCCGGGCGGATGCGCGCGGCGGCGGCATCGAGCCACGGCGGCGCCAGCAGGTCCTGTGGATCGATCTCCATATAGGCGGGATCGGTGATATGCCGGTCGCGCACGTGGAACGCCTGCTTGGTGGCCTCCACGCAGGCATGGACGAAGTCCGGGCCGAGCGGGTCCATGCCGGGCGCCAGCAGGCGGTCCAACTGACCGAGGATCAGCAGCGACACCAGCCCCTGCGTGGGCGGCGGCATGTTGTAGACCGTGCCGCGTGAATGGGCCAGCGCCAGGGGCGCTTTCCAAGTGGCGCGGTGCGCGCGCAGGTCGGCCAACGTCAGCGGACTGCCCGCGTTGCCGAGTTCGCGGGCCAGCATCTGTGCCAGATCGCCCTGATAGAAGTCATCGAGCCCGGCCTGCGCCAGTTGCTCCAGCGTGGCGCCCAGACGCGGATGGCGGAAGCGCGTGCCCGCCGCCGGAGCGCGTCCGTCGATCAGAAATGTCTCAGCGAAGCCCGGCACATCGGCCAGTTCTGCGGCCTTGGCGGCCACGCAGGCCGACTGGCTCTGCGTGACCGGCACGCCCACGCGGGCATAGTCGATGGCATCGGCCAGCAGCCGCGAGAGCGGCAGGCGCCCGCCCAGCGCGTCGTGCGACCACGCCAGCGCCGCCTGCCAGCCGGACACCGTGCCGGCGACGGTGTTCGCCGCCATGCCGCCGCGCGTGGGAATGGCCTGGAAGCCGGCCTCCCGATAGCGCGCGATGGTGGCATCGCCGGCCGCTGCGCCGCAGGCGTCCAGGGCGCGCGGCGCCTCGCCGGGGCGGGAGATCAGCCAGAAGCTGTCGCCGCCGATGCTATTCATATGGGGATAGACCACGGCGATGGTGGCGGCGGCGGCGACCATCGCCTCGACGGCGTTGCCGCCCTCGCGCAGCACGGCCAGCGCACTCTGCGACGCCAGCGCGTGCGGCGCCACGGCCATGCCCCGGCTACCCCGGATCGGATTGAGATGAAATGCCACGCTCCGCGACTCCTGCGATTTATGTATACATAAATTTCCTGTGCAGAAGGATCGCAATAGGCGTGCCACCACGTGCGCCCGGGCACGCTCGCCTAATAAGAAACGTCTCAAGCCCGCGTCAGCACGGGGCTGGCGGGTGGATGCTCACGTGGAAAGCGGAATGGGAAAGGCGGGAGTCAGCCGAAGCGCCTGCGCCGGACGGGTGCGTTCGGGGTCTGGGCCGGCGCGGGGCGCACAAGGCTGGTGCGGGCTTGCTCGAGCCGCTCGGTGGTCAGCCGGCTGACCTCGGCACGGCCATCTTCGATATGGGTGGAGAGCAGCGCCACGGCGCGGGCGCCATCGGCGGCTTCCAGGGCGTCGAGAATGGCCGAATGTTCGTCGTACGTCAGCGAAATCCGCGTGCCGAAGGCGAAGTCGAGCCGGCGGATGATGCGGATGCGGTCCGTCACCTGCTGGTGGACCGCCGCCGACTCGGGATTGCCGGCCGCATCGACGATGGCAAGGTGGAAGGCCTCGTCCAGTTGCGCCACGGCGTTGCCATCGGCCAGCCGCCCGGCGACGGGCACGCGCCAGATCGCGCCAAGCTGCCGCACCAGCGCCGCGAGGGCCGCCTGATGCGGGGCCTCGGGCCGGCACAGCCGCGTTACCGCGTGGGTCTCCAGCAGGGTGCGCAACTCGTAGAGCGCTTCGAAGCGGGCCAGATCCAGCGGCACCACTTCCCAGCCGTTGCGGTAGTAGCCGCGCACCAGCCCATCGCCCTGCAGGCGGTGCAGCGCCTCGCGCACGGGCGTGCGGGAGATGCCCAGCCGCTCCGCCACATCGTTCTCGGTGAACCGATCGCCGGGCAGGAGGCGGAAGGCGAAGATGTCGTCGCGCAGCGCCTGATAGGCGGCCTGGGAGCGCTTGGCCTTGGCCAGGCTGGCGCTGCCATCGAGGGTGTCTGCTGCGTCTGCCATGCTCGTTCCCCCCGGCCTTGGCCGTCAGTCCAGGTGCCGCACGCGGTCGATGGCTTGTTCGAGGCGATCCACGGGAATCACCTCGATACCCTCGATCTTCTGCTTCGGCGCGTTGGCCTTCGGGATCACCGCCATCGTGAAGCCGAGCTTGGCGGCTTCCTTGAGCCGCTCCTGCCCGCGCGGGCTCGGGCGGATCTCGCCAGCCAGCCCCACTTCGCCGAACACGACCAGCCCGCGCGGCAGCGGCTTGTTGCKCATCGACGAATGGATCGACAGCAGCACCGCCAGATCGGCGGCCGGCTCGGTGATCTTGACTCCGCCCACGGCGTTCAGGAACACGTCCTGATCGAAGCAGGCAATGCCCGCGTGCCGGTGCAGCACGGCCAGCAGCATCGCCAGCCGGTTCTGCTCCAGCCCCACCGCCAGCCGGCGCGGATTGGGCACGTTGGCGGTATCGACCAGCGCCTGCACCTCTACCAGCAGCGGCCGGGTGCCCTCCTGCGTGACCAGCACGCACGAGCCCGCCACCGATTCCTCGTGCTGCGAGAGGAACAGCGCCGAAGGATTGCTGATGCCGCGCAGGCCGCGCTCGGTCATCGCAAAAACACCCAGTTCGTTGACCGCACCGAAGCGGTTCTTGAAGGCGCGGATCAGCCGGTGCGACGAATGGGTGTCCCCTTCGAAGTACAGCACCGTATCGACGATGTGCTCCAGCACGCGCGGCCCGGCCAGGCTGCCCTCCTTGGTCACATGGCCGACCAGGATGATGGTGATGCCGGTGCTTTTGGCGATGCGCGTCAGTTGCGCCGCGCACTCGCGCACCTGCGCCACCGAGCCGGGCGCCGAGGTCAGCGCCTCCGAATACAGGGTCTGGATCGAGTCGATCACGGCCACTTCGGGCTGCTCGGCCTCCAGCGTGGCCTGGATTTTCTCGAGCTGGATCTCGGGCAGCAGGCCCAGTGCGGGGGCATCCACGCCCAGCCGTTGGGCACGCAGGGCGATCTGGGCGCCGGACTCCTCGCCGCTCACATAGAGCACGCGCCGCTGGCCGGCCAGGTTGGCCAGCGTCTGGAGCAGCAGCGTGGACTTGCCGATGCCGGGGTCGCCGCCAATCAGCACCACGCCGCCCGAGACCAGCCCGCCGCCGAGCACGCGGTCGAACTCATCGATGCCGGTGGTGAAGCGCGGCACGTCAGCCGCGTCGATCTCGGACAGCTTGCGCACCACGGCCGAGTTGGCCAGCGGCTGGAAGCGCCGGGCGGCGCTGGACCCGGAATCCGCCACGGATTCCACGAGCGTGTTCCAGGCGTTGCACTGCGGGCACTGCCCGGCCCAGCGCGGCGTGGTGCCGCCGCACTCGGTGCAGGAATAGACAGTCTTGGTCTTGGCCAAACGGCGTCCTTGTTCTGGGAGAGGGTCAGCGGCGGTCAGGCGCGGGTCAGGCCGGGGCGTCGGCCGTGGTCAGCGTGGCCACCGTGCAGGGTACGCGCATCGCCAGCGCGCACATCAGCTCATAGCCGACGGTGCCGCTGGCCGCCGCCACCTCGTCGATCGGCAGGCCCTGGCCCCAGAGCGTGACCGATGTGCCGACACGGGCCTTCGGGCAGGGCGTGAGATCCACGCAGACCATGTCCATCGAGACCCGGCCGACCAGCGTGGTGCGCGTGCCATCAACCAGCACCGGCGCGGGGCGGTCGCCCCAGCCGGCCGCGTGGCGCGGGTAGCCATCGGCATAGCCGCAGGCCACGATGCCGATGCGCATCGCGCGGTCGGCCGTGAACATCGACCCATAGCCGACCGTATCGCCCGGCTGCAGGTCCTGGACGGCGATCAGTTCGCTGTGCAGCGACATGGCCGGCTGCAGGCCGGTATCAGCGATATCCGCCGCCACGCCCGTGGGCGACGCGCCGTACAGGATCACCCCCGGCCGCACCCAGGCGCGGTGCGCCTGCGGGTGCCAGAGCACGGCGGCCGAGTTGGACAGGCTGGCTTCGCCCGGCAAATTGGCCGTGGTGGTGTCGAAGGCCTCGATCTGGTGCGCGATGCCCCGCGCGCTGTCGGCATCCGAGAAATGCGTCATGTGCACGATACTGCCCACACAGGAGAGTCCGCGCGCACGTTCCCAGGCGGTCCGATAGGCCTCCGGTCGGAAGCCGAGCCGGTTCATGCCGGTGTTGAGCTTGAGCTGGATCGCCAGCGGCCCCCGGGGCCGGGCCACCTCGAGCATGCGCAGTTGTTCCTCGCAATGAATGGCTGTCGTGAGGCGATATTGTTCCAACAGGGGAACATCCTGCGGTTGGAAGAATCCCTCTAGCAAGAGGATCGGCCCCTGCCACCCGAGTTCGCGGAGCAGCACGGCCTCGTTGAGGTCGAGGAGCCCGAAGCCGTCGGTGCCGCGCATGCCCGCAAAGGCGCGCCGGATACCGTGGCCGTAGGCGTTGGCCTTGACCACCGCCCAGATGTGGGATTGGGGCGCGTAGCGGCGCACCACGTCCAGGTTGTTGGCCAGCGCGGGCTGGTGGATGACTGCGTGTATGGGTCTTGGCATGGTCTGGCTAAGGGTGCAGGTTGCGTCCCGGCATGCACCGGATCAGGGAAGACCCGGACGGCAACCCGCTGCAATCGGGCGTTGATGTTGCATACACTGTGCCGGCACCGCCACGCGCATGACGCGAAAGTGCGCTGGAATACGGAGCGGCCGGCACATGCGGGGCAACATCGCGCAGGCGATATTTGAACACAACCGGCGCCCACCTCAGGGAATCCGGAAGGCGGGTTCCTGTCAAAACGCGGGTCCGCCGGAGTGCTGAAATGTCGTGGTTTCGTGATATAAAGCCGGACGCTCCGGCCATGTTTTAAAAGAGAAGCAATATGTCAATGACGGTCAGGCAAGCCGAAAGGCGCGCGAAAGTTGCGCAACCGCCCCACTTTGACAAGGCCGTCGCGCCAGGTTCCCTACAAGCCGCGATGTTGCCGGTCGGCGTGCCCCTGCCCGCCGCGCCGGGCGTCCGCGATGGAGACAAAGTCGAAGGTATGAAGAAGGGTTTCTACACGATCATGGCCGCGCAGTTCTTTTCGTCGCTGGCCGACAATGCGCTGCTCATCGCCGCCATCGCCCTTCTCACCGAATTGCATTCCCCGCAGTGGATGACCCCGCTGCTGAAGCTGTTCTTCGTGCTGTCCTATGTGGTGCTGGCGGCCTTCGTGGGGGCCTTCGCGGACTCCATGCCCAAGGGCAAGGTCATGCTGATCACCAACGCCATCAAGATCGTCGGCTGCGCGATCATGATGTTCGGGCTGCACCCGCTGCTGGCGTACGGCGTGGTGGGCTTCGGCGCCGCCGCGTACTCGCCGGCCAAGTACGGCATCCTGACCGAGCTGCTGCCGCCCGAGAAGCTGGTGATGGCCAACGGCTGGATCGAGGGGCTCACGGTGAGTTCGATCATCCTCGGCACCGTGGTGGGCGGCGCGCTGATCTCGGTCCATATCTCGGACATCCTGCTCCGCTTCGACATCCCCTACGTGGACACCGGCATCAACACCCCGGCCGAGGCGGCCATGGTGGTGATCATGTTCTTCTACGTCGTGGCGTCGGTGTTCAACGTGTTTATCCCGGAGACCGGCGCGCGCTACCCGCAACAGGAAAAGAACCCGGTGAAGCTGATTGCCGAGTTCGGCGACTGCTTCATCGCGCTGTGGCGCGACAAGCTGGGCCAGATCTCGCTGGCCGTGACCACGCTGTTCTGGGGCGTGGGCGCCACCTTGCAGTTCATCGTGCTCAAGTGGGCGGAGAAGTCGCTGGGGCTGAACCTGTCCCAGGGCGCCCTGCTCCAGGCCGTGGTGGCGGTGGGTGTGGCGGTCGGCGCGATCATGGCCGCCGCCCGGATCCCGCTGCGCCGCTCGCTGTCGGTGCTGCCGTTCGGCGTGGCGATGGGGATCACCGTCATGATCATGGCCTTCTACACCAAGGACGCCATGCCGGCCGTGATGCTGAACGTGCTGGGTTATCCCATGCCGCTCTACATGGCCATCGCCTATGTGTTCCTGATGATCGTCGGAGCCATGTCGGGCTACTTCGTGGTGCCGATGAACGCCCTGCTCCAGCATCGCGGGCACGTGCTGCTGTCCGCCGGGCACTCGATCGCCGTCCAGAACTTCAACGAAAATGTTTCAGTTCTGCTGATGCTGTGCCTCTACGCGCTGCTCATCAAGCTGAATGTGCCGATCGGCTTCGTGATCGTGGCGCTGGGCCTGTTCATCTCGGCCACCATGCTGCTGGTCATGCGCCTGCACAAGCACAACATCAAGATGCACAACTCGCTGGCGATGATCGGCGAGGACAAGCACCACTGACCCGCGCGCGGGCAGCGAAACAGGAAACGCCCCGCCCGGCCTGCGCCGGCGGGGCGTTTTTCATGCTGGCAGCGCCTTCAGGCCGCGCGCCATGGTCTGGTAGCGCGCGGTCTCGCCGACCACGGTCCGTGCATTGGTTTCCGTGTTGACCAACTGGGAACGGGTCGGATCGCTGTGGAACACCGTGACCGTATAGCCCTTCTGCAACGAGAAGGTGGAAGTCTCGGGGGCCACCGGCGCCCCGCCATGGACATCCAGGTCGTAGACCACCTGCTGATACTTATCCTCCACATGCACGCTGACGCGCAATCCCCCTTCGTGCGTCCCGGCGGAAACGGAAACCGTCAGCGTATTGAAGACCAGGCTGAGGTTCAACGTCGCCACCGGATTGCCAGCACCGTCGAACAGCGACCACAGGAACATGTTCCCGCGCACGGTCGGCACCACCGCGATCTCGGATGCTGACGCATAGGTGATGAGGCCATCGGCAAGCACCTCGGCCACCATGTTCTTTACCCCGGCCTTGACCTGCCCCTGCATCACGTTTTCGATCGGATAGCGGCCAATGTTCGCCTCCTCCTTGAACGAGTAATACCGCTCGCCGCCATAGGGGGACAACGGGAAGATCACGTTCATGGCGGTCGAATTCAATGTGCCGATACAGTCATATGAGAACAATTCATTGCCGGTGACGTCGGAGAAACTGACATAGCCGTAGGTATCTGAGAAGTAATAGTKCGGCTTCCCGCCAATGATCTGAAAGCGGATCTCCCGCGCCGCCAGGTCGATCGTCACGGTACAGAACTGGAAGTCGCTGATGCCCTTCATCTTGAGGGTGAAGAGGTTGCCAACGTAGGCATCCGGTTCGAAGTTGAAGGTGGACATTACGTCCATGTACTCGCGCCGCGCCGCGGTGCGGGCCGCCGGCGGCAGCGCCATGACCGCCAGGTAGAGGTCATCTTTCAACTGCGCGTAGGGCGCATGAGCCATCGGCAGGTGGTCGCGCACGATCGTCGCGCCAGCGGCGATGCGCGCCTGCAGGTCCGCTTCGGGATCGTTGCTGGCCGCCGCGTTCTGCAGACCCAGCGCCGTGATCGTCAGCAAGTGACTCTGCTGGTCCAGGAGCAAGCCGGGCGTGGGGGGCTCGACAGCCAGCAGGTTGGCATACGCCACGTGCACCTCAAGCTGATAGCCGATCTCGAAGGCCGCGGCGCGGTGAAACGGCGCCGCGGCCTGGCCGCTAATCTCGCATGCAAGGACGTAGGCTCCCACGCCGTTCTTCACCCCGATCGCGGCGTAGAACCCCGTGCCCAAGGCATCGAGCGGCTGGGCCTTGATATCGATGCGCACCTGCATGGTGGTGAAGTCGACGCGGATTGTCCMGCTTACATCGCGAGAGGAACCGAGCAGCACCAGCGTCTGGGAAATCGTGCCCGACCCCTGCTTGAAGGTGTATGTCAGCGACTGGCTGGCCGTCTGTTCCTTGACGACCAGATAGTCGGCATCCACCAGGTATTTGCGGTTCTTGCCCGTCGGTGGCCGGATCGTATAAGCGCCAATCGGCAGGTTGTCCAGGATCATTTCCGGCGCGCGGACCGGAACGTGGAGCACCTCCCGGGCGCCCTCCATCAGCACCAGCGGTTCGCCGTAGATCTGCTTGAATTCGTCGATCACGAACCGCAGGGAAAGGCTGCCCGTGACGCCGGTACCCTGCAGCTCCACGGTATCGACCAGGCGCAGCGGCGAGTCGAGATGCAGCGCGGATTGCACTGTCGGCAGCGTCTCCGCCGTGACCAGTTCGCTGAGCGGATAGACCGCGCGGGCGTGGCTGAAGGCGTTGAGCATGGCGCGCAGCGGCGTCACCGGCGCGCCGGCCAGCGCGAGAAATGGCGCAACATCCACATCGCAACGTTCGGCGCTGGCGGCAGCCATCTCATCGAACCCGGCCGGCCGCACCGCCGGCGAGGGCGACGTGTTCATATGGATCCGATCCTGCTGGTTCAGGCGGKTGATCGAGGCATCGCCAGCCTTGTACTTCAGCAGCATCACCAGATAGACCTGCGCCCGGACATCCCAGGACTCATACCGCGTGCCGCTGCGGAGCAGCGCCATCACGCTCGCGAAGAACGCCGGCGCCCCTTGGTAGAGCCAACCCTGGGTGTAGACGTTGGCGCCCATCACGAAGTCCTGCCAGGTGGCCGCAAAAACATTGCCCCATACGGAATCCGGATCGGCCACATTCTGCTMGGAGAAGCGGCGCTGATAGCCGCCAGCGATGACATTGGGCGCATTCCAGCTGGTCGGCAGGTTGTCGAGCCAGACCGGCGCGACCGACGCCGACGTCGTGGCGGCCACGCGTAGGCCATAGTAGGCAGGTTCGGCATCCGATGCGATGTCATCGGCCGCCAGGTAGTAGTGGTTCCTGACGTTGAGATCCGTGGGCCGCTGGGGTTGGAATGACACCCCCATCAGGGCATTGAAGGAGGTCAACATGTCCTGGTAGTACGCACCCAGCGCATTGAGACCGCCGGGATAGGCCCGCAGCACGGCCTTGTCCCGCGCCGGCACCAGCATGTACATATAGTCGCCCTCGATCAGGCCAAACTCGGCATCCTGCGCGTCCCAGGTGGCAAAGAATGGCGCCTCGGCATTGCCCGCCCGATAGATCGGCAGCATTTTGCTCGTCGAGGGGAAGGCAAACTCGATCAGAGGGGTGCCTGCCACATAGGGCGTCACGACAAACGGGACGCGCACCGCGTTCATGGTGACATTGACCCACGCATTACCCACTCCCACCCACTGCGCCGGGATCGTGCCGTCGCTGGCGCATGTCACCATTACCGACGAAGTGAAGTCGGGCGATACTTGCCGGAGCCGGAGCGTGGCACCAGTCGGCAGGATGATGCCGAGCGCCTGCTTGTCGTGATCGAGCCCTTTCGGCAGCCCCCCCTTGCGAATCCATTCCGGATCCTGAAGCGTGTACACAGACTTCGTTTGTAGGATTTCCGCCATCTTGGATACCTCGTGAAGGATGCAATCGGACCCGGCTGCGCGTCACGCCACCGCCCGCAAGCCACGCGGCATGGTCTGGTAGCGCGCCGTGGCCGCCACGGTGGTCCGCGCCGACGTCTCTGCGTTGATCAGTTGGGAGCGCGTGGGGTCCTGGTGGAAGACCGTGACCGTATAGCCCTTCTGCAGCGGGAAGAACTGGTTATCGGCGGACACCGCGGCATTCCCCGGCATGGCGATGTCATAGACGGGATCGCCGTAGCGGTTTGCCACGCCGATGCTGATATAGACCGCCGGCACGCCGGGATTCGGCACGGCAGCGTGTAGCGTCAGTCTCAGCACATTGATCACCAGGTCCAGTTCCAGCGTGGCGACCGGCTGATCCGCATTACCGAGCAGATTCCACGTGAACATGTTGCCCCGCACGGACGGCGTTTGAGAGATTTCCGATGCCGTGGCCGTCATCACCACGCCGTTGCCGGGCAGGTCCAGCATCGTATTGGCCAACCCGTTCCACGTGACGCCCTGCATCCTGTTCTCGATGGTGTAGCGCTGACCCAGTTCCTCCTTGAACGAGTAGAACTGCTCGCCACCGTAGCGGGACAGCGGAAACGTGCGGACCATGGCGGTCACGGTCAGGTCGCCGATGAAGTCATAGGAGAACAATTCCTGGCCGTCMGCGTCGCGAAAGCTGACGTAGCCGTAAGTACTCCCAAAATAGCTGTGCGGCTTGCCGCTGAAGGTCTGGAAGCGCACTTCGAGACGAACCAGGTCGAGCGTCATGGTGAAGAACGTCCAATTGCTGATGCCCTTCAGCGAGACGACGAAATTGTTTCCGATATTGGTGCCCGGCGCCGTGTTCTGCAGGGACATCACGTCGGCGTAGTCGGCCACCGCCTGGGCGCGCGCCGGCTCCGGCAGCGCCATCACGGCCAGGTAGATGTCATCCTTGACCGTGGCATACGGTGCCGTGGTAATCGACAGGCGCTCCCGCACCAGTGCCGCCGCTTCCGCAATGCGCAACGACAGGTCCGCCACCGGACTGTTCATCGCCTGCAGGTTCTCGAGCCCGTGCGCCGTGATCACGAAGTCGTTGGTCGCCTGCGGCCGAATCAGTCCGGGGGCGGCCGGCAGCACCCGCAGCCGCGATGGCTCCTCATGGCGCACCTCGATCCGATAGCCGATCTCGAACGGAATGTCCGCATGCTCCGGGGCTGGGTGGTTGCCGTGAAAGTCCCGCTGATAGACCGGATCGCCATCGGCCGTCCGGATCGTGACGCCGATGTAGACCGTATCCATGAACGCGGTATTGGGGTTGCTCAACAGGTCCACGATGATCTGGCGCGTGGGCGCGTCCACGCGGATCGTGCCGTACAGGCCGTTATCCGCCCCCAACAGCATGAAGGTCTGCGTGACGATGGCGGACGCCTGCTTGAAGACATAGGCCAGCGCCTGCGTGCTGGTGCCCTCCTTCACAATCAGGTAGGCCGAGTCAATCGCATATTTACGATTCTTGCCGGTGGGTGGGCGCAACGTGTACACGCCAACCGGCAAATCGGCGAACGTCACCCCGGTGGCGATGATGCGTGCCGAGGACACCTCCCTCGGCCCTTCCATCACGAACAGCGGTTCGTCGTAGATCTGCACGAACTGGTCGATGGCAAACTGCAGCGTCACGCTGCCGCGCAGGCCAGTACGGCGCATCTCCGCCGGGTCCACCAGTTGCAGCGGCGACGCCGCATGGAGCGCCTCCTGCGCCGGGACCAGGCTGGCCGCGCTGACCAGCGCATAGAGCGGGTACACCGCGCGCGCGTCGCTGAACATATTGAGCACCGTCCGCACCGACGCCATCCTGGCGCCCACCATGCCGATGAATGGCGCCACATCCACCMCGGCCTCGGCGGCATAAACCTCGGCCATMATGTCGATCACGGGCGGCGCGATCGGCGGCAACGGCAGCGCGTTGGCATAGGTCCGGTATTGCCGGTTGAAGCTGGCAAACGCCGTGTTGCCAGCCTTGTACTTGAGCAGCATCAAAAAGTAGAGCTTCTCGCGCATGCTCCACTCCTGCAGCGGCGTACCGCTCGTGATCCGGCCGATCACGCCGCTGAACAGGGCCACCTCGTCCTGATAGAGCCAGCCATCGGTGTGCACCGCGGCGCCCAGCGCGTTGTCCTGCCAGGTGGCGGCATACAGCTTGTTCCAGACCTCGAGAAAGCTGACCGAGCCAGCCGCCATGAAGGTGCCGAGGTAGGCGTGGCCCAGCGTTTCCAGCGGGGTCCAATTGGTGCGCAGGCCGGCGAACCAGTCCGCCGTCATGGACGCCGAGGTGGATGCGGCCCACGCGGGGCCGTAGTAGGCGCTGCCGCTGCCCTCCGCATCGGCCTTGATGAAGAACTGGTTGCGGATGTTGAGATCCGTCGCCCGTTCGGGATCGAACGCTATGCCACACAGCGCGTTGAAGGTGGAAACCACGTTGTCGTAGTACGCCGTCAGTGCGGCGAGGCCGCCCGGCAAGGTCCTGAGCATGGGCTTGTCGGCCTCGGGCACCAGCATCCGGACGTAGCGCGACTGGATCAGCGCGAATTCGGCCGCCTGCTGGTCCCACGTCGAAAAAAATGGGGATTCCGCACCGCCAGCTTCGAACACGGGGAGCGTCTTGCTGGTTGGCKAGCAGGTGTACCAGACCGTGGGCGGTGTGCCGCCGCCGAGGTACGGGGTCTCGATAAACGGCACCGAGGCGGTGTGCGCCGTGATCGTAAGTGGCATTTCGCCGAAACTGAACACGCGCTCGGTGCGGCCGTCGCTGTTGAGCAGGCGCAGTGTCAGCTCGCCCATGAAATCCATGTCGATCTGGCTGATCGTCAGCTCGCCGCCCGCCGCCAGGACCACGCCGAGATGCTGGCGGTCATGGCCGAGACCCTTGTCGAGTCCGGCCTTGTGGAACCACTCGGGGTCCGTGAGCCAGTGGAGCGTCTTGACCTTCTCGATGTCCGACATCTGCCATCCCCCTTCGTCGCGACGTCCGGATCGGACGTTTCGATGCAGCGTGAGGGGAAGTATCGCGGTGCGGTGCGGAGGCCGGAATGGATTAGCGAGAGGCGGGTGCGGGAGGGGATTTGTCGGCAGTGGCCCGCTCGGCGGCGCGCGCCTGCCACCCCGGCGGCACCACGAAGCCGCGCGAGCGTTCCTGCCAGATGCCGGGCTGCTCGGGCCCGGCGGGCGCCAGTTCGCAGACCATCACCGGGGCTTCACGCCGCCAGCTATGCGCCTGGTGCGGATCGGCAAAGCGTTGCGCCAGCGCGGTGTGCAACGCGGCGGCGGACTCCGTCTGCGACTCGGGCACCCGCGCGCCCGAGAGCCAGTCCGCGCGCGGCAGCCGGCACCAGCGCGTGGTGGCCGCCGCCGGGTGGGCCTGCGCCCGCGCGGCCCAGTCCTCCAGCGTGGACCACCAGCCGTGCAGGTGATCGGGCGCGATGCCCAGCGTATCGAGCCCGGCCGGCAGGCGGCCATCGCGATAGAACAGCCAGCCCAGCAGGTAGACCTCGCTGCGGTCGATGGGATGGGTGAGCACCGCCTGCGCTTCGGCCGCGCGGCCCAGCGGCAGCTGACGGCCGACGATATGGTCGAGCTTGTCCCCTAACCGATCGACGAGATTGGGGCCGACGAAGTTGCGGCGGTMGGGTGGCGTGCCCGGCTGTCCATCCACCATCAGGTAGAACTTGGCCGCCATCTCCCAGTGCACGGTCTGCGCGCTGGCGGGATCGCGCCAGATCACGTCCAGTTCGCCCAGCGTCTGGATGCCATGGCCGTTGGCGCGCCGGATCGGCACATTGGCGGCGACGAGTTCGATCCCATCGGCCCGATGCAACGCGAAGTGGAGCAGCCGCTCGGCATGGCGGCCCAGGCGCAGGCTGCGGCTACCCGTGGGGTCCGGGTGGCCGCTCAGTTCGGCGATGGTTTCGGGAAGTGTGGCGGGGTCGGCGCGCTCCAGCCAGCGCTGCCACGCGGCCTGCGCGCCGGGCGGCCAGTAGGCCAACGCGGCGCCGGCGCCGTAGCCAGCCGGCAGGTGCGAGAGCAGCGGCGGCGAGAGCGAGCACCACGCGAGATCGCGCACCCGCTGGGACGCGGCGGTGCGCCACAGGGGCGCCGGCCCGTCGGCGCCGGCTGCTACCGGCCCGCCCGGGCGGATGGCCTGCGCGGGATCAGGCTTCAGCTCCCGCACGGTCGTGTACCTCGCGGGCCAGACACAGGTCTTCCCATGCGCGCGCCTTGTCGGTCAGCGTGCGCAGCAGGTAAGCCGGATGATAGGTCACCACCACGGGAATCCCCTCGTACCGGTGCACGGTGCCGCGCAGCTTGCCGATGGGCGTCGTCGAGCGCAGCAGCGACTGCGCCGCGAAACGCCCCAGCACCACGATCACCTTCGGCCGGATCAGCGCGATCTGGCGGCGCAGGAACGGCTCGCAGTGCGCCACCTCCTCCGGCTCCGGATTGCGATTGCCGGGCGGGCGGCACTTCAGCACATTGGCGATAAAGACATTGCGGTCGCGCGCAAGKCCCAGCGCGCCGAGCATGTTGTCGAGCAGCTTGCCGGCCTGGCCGACGAACGGCTCGCCCTGGAGGTCTTCATTCTCGCCCGGGGCCTCGCCCACTAGCATCCATTCGGCGCGGCGGTCGCCCACGCCGAGGACCGTATTGGTGCGGGTGTCGCTCAGGCCGCAGGCGGTGCACTCGGCCACGGCGGCTTCCAGCGCCGCCCAGTCCATGGCGGCGATGGCGGCGTCCCGGGCCAGAGCGGCCTCATCCTGCACGGCGGGTTGCGGCGGCGGCGACAGGGCTTCGATCACCACGGGGCGCGGGGTGGCGGCCGGGGTGGTCATCACCACGTCGACTTCGGGTTCGATTTCGGCCACGGCTACCGTGGCGACCTCGATTTCGACCTCGACGTCGGCTTCGGCCTCTACAGGCGCCCCAGCCAACCGGCGCGGCACCCATTCCGACGGGATGCCGAGCACTTCGAGGAACTGCGCGCGGCGATTCATGCGGACTCCTTGCCTTCGTGCCAGGCCCGGCGCAGCACGAGCGCGTCTTCGCGCCCATTGGCCGTGGCCGGATAGTAGCCCTTGCGGCGGCCGATCTCGGCAAACCCGGCTTCCTCGTACAGCGTCAGCGCGCCCACATTGGACGGGCGCACTTCCAGCAGCATGGTGCCGAGGTTGTGGGCATGGGCGGTGGCCAGCGCCACGGCCAGCAGCAGCCGGCCATGGCCCTGCCGCTGCCGGCGCGGGTCCACGGTGATATTGAGCAGGTGCATTTCGTCGACCACCGGCATCAACACGGCATAGCCGACCAGCGTATTGGCTGGATCACGGAGCGTCAGGCCGATATGGCCCGATTTCAGGGAATTCTCAAAATTGCCGCGCGTCCAGGGATGGCTGTAGGCGCGCTGCTCGATATCGGCCACGGCGTGCAGGTCCAGCGCGCTCATGCGGCCGAGCGTCCAGCCATCGCCCAGCTCGGGCATGACCGGCACGGCCGGCCATTGGGGCGACTCGGGCAGCAGCGCGGCGCTCACGCGGCCTCCCCTGCGGCGGCCTTCGCGGCCTTCGCGGCCTTCGCGGCCTTGGCGGCTTTATCAGCTTTCTCGGCGGCAATCGCCTCGCGCTCCACGATGGTGTGGGCAACCTTGTTGCGCACATAGATCGGCATGGCGTCGGYAGCGTCGATGGTCTCGCCGCGCGCCAGCGCCCGCAGGCCGATGGCCACCGCGGCGCGGGCGTCCGGCATGGCTTCGGGCATTACGCGGCCGGCCTGCGCGGCCACCTGGAGCCGTTCGCCAAACACGGTCGAACCATTGCCGGCGAGCCAGAACGCGCCATCGGGCTGCGCCACGGCTTCTGGCGGTCCCACCTGCACCGGGCCCTCCATCGACCACTCCATTGCGGCGGCGTCCCAGCGGAACGTGGCGGCATAGGTCTCGTCCATGCGGGCGTCGAGCGCAACCAGCACGCGCGTGTCCGCCGGCAACGATGAAGTGCCGGATCGGACGCTTTCCGCGCACATCGTCAATACATTGATGGGAATTACCGGCAGATCAGCGCCGAAGGCGAGCCCTTGGGCCACGCCGCAGGCGGTACGCAGGCCAGTGAACGAGCCGGGGCCGGCGCMAAACGCGATGGCGGCACAGTCGGCTAGCGTGATGCCGGCCTCGGCCAGCACTTCGGCCACGGCCGGGAGCACGCGCGCAGACGACCGCGCGCCCGTATGCTCATGGCGGGAGAAACACTCGAGGGCGCCGTCAGTGGCGGCGCGCCCCAGTGCGACGGAGCACCACTCGGTGGAGGTCTCGACAGCAAGAATCCAGGACATGGCGCGATTGTATCCGGAGCGCGGCCAAAGCTGTATTGGCAGGCACGCCGGCACCGTGCGCGACAGACCGTGCCGCCGCGCGCGGACCGAGGGCTTCTTCGGTTTTTCCGCCGCAAACGGCGCGGCGCGGCGGCTATCATCGCACTTCTACGCCCACTCATTACCCGGAGACACCATGAGCGACCTGCAGGCCCGCTTCGACCAGGCCCTAATCGACGTCAAGACCCTGAGCGAGCGTCCCAACAATATGACGCTGCTGCGCCTCTACGCGCTTTACAAGCAGGGTGCCGAGGGCGACGCCCACGGCGACAAGCCCGGCATGACCGACTTCGTCGGCCGCTACAAGTTCGAAGCCTGGGAAGCCCTCAAGGGCACCAGCCAGGACGACGCCAAGCAGAAATACGTCGAACTGGTCGGCGAACTGCTGGCAGGCACCGCCAGCTAAGCCGCCGCTAGGCCCCTGCCCCGACCGGCATCGGCTTCGGCCGGATACGCCACGCGGCCAGGATCGCCGTGGCGATCACCACGCCCACGGCCAGGAAGGTCTCATCGAATGCCGCGATCCGGGCGACCGGATCGCCACCCGGCCCGAGCACCGCGCCGTGCTCCGCCAGCCGCCACTGCAGCCCCACCCCCGCCAGACTCACCCCGATCGCTCCGCCAAGCTGCCGCAGGAAATTGATGCAGCTCGACCCTTGGGCGATCAGCGAGAAATCCACCCCGCGCATCGACCCGAGCGTCAGCGACGGCAGGATGGAGCCGAGCCCGATCCGCCCAATCACCGCATAGAGCACCAGCAGCAGGTAAGGCGTGGCCATCGACCCGGTGGCCATCAGCAGGAACGACGCCGCCAGCAGCGCCAGCCCGAACGACACCTGCCGGTGCGGCAAGATGTAGTTGGTCAGCCGCCCCGCCACCGCAATCGTCACCGCCAGCACAATGCCGGCCGGCATCAGCACGATGCCCGCCTGCGACGGCGTATAGGCCAGCGCCATCTGCATGTAGACCGGCAGCAGGTAGGTGGAACCGAACAGCCCGGCGCCATAGATAAACGCCACCACGGCCCCGGCCGAGAACTGGCGGTAGCTGTAGAGCCGCATATCCATCAGCGGCTCGGGCGCGCGCAGCTGCCAGACCACGAAGCCCGCCAGCAGCAAGACGCCCAGCCCGGCCAGCGCCAGTCCGGCCGGCACGTTCTCGCGCATTTCCACCAGCCCGTTGAGCAGCGTCACGGTGGCCACGCCGGCCAGCGCCAGCCCGCGCCAGTCGAGTGCCTTCCGCTCGCCGATCATCGCCGAGTCCACGGCCATATAGCGGCGCGCCATCCACAGGCCGATGAGGGTCAGCGGCACCACCACGAAGAAGATCGAGCGCCAGCCGAAGGTCTCCACGAGGAAGCCGCCCACGCTTGGGCCGATGGCTGGCGCCAGCACCACGCCGAAGCCGAACAGGCTCAGCGCCTTGCCCTGCTCGCGTTCTTCGAACACGCGCAGGATGAAAATATTGGGCAGCGGCTGCATGATGCCGGCCGCGATGCCCTCGGCCACGCGCATGGCCAGCATCACGCCGAAGGTGGGCGAAAACCCGCCAATCAGCCCGCCCGCGCCCAGCAGCAACAGGCTGCCGACGAAGGTCCGGCGCAGCCCGAATCGGTTCAGCAGCCACGGCGTGAGCAGCATCGACAGCGTMATGGCGATCATGAAACTGGCCGCCACCCACTGCGCGCGCTCCTGGCCCAGGTGGAAATGCCRGCTCAGGTCCGGCACGGCCACGTTGACGATGGTCGAGGACACGATGGACGACATCGTGCCCAGCATCAGCGTGACCAGGATCAGCCAGCGCAGGCGCTCGCCATAGCGGGCGCGCAGCACGGCGCGTGTCGGCCCGCCGGCCGGCTGCGAGCCCGTCACCCGAGCCGCCCGGTGTGAGCGATCTCCCGGATCTTGCGCACCGTGTCGAGGTCCGCCTCGTGGTATGCCGACTTGACGATCTCCGCATAGCGGTCGTCGCCGCTGTCATCCGTGTCGGGCAGGGTCGTTTCATAGATGAAACGCACCAGCAGCGCGCCCGGCGCGGGGGTCTCGATGCTCATCGACAGCCTGCCGCCGGCATGCTCGGCCGTGGCCGCAGTCTCATAGCGCACCGCGCGCCGTGGCTCGAATACCACGCGGTCCTGTATCGACGTCTTTCCGAAATGCAGCACGCGGTCCAGCCAGCCATCGCCCCGCGCCAATACCTCGGCGCGCTCCAGCCCCAGGACGAACAACTCGGGCGACTCGGCCCGCAGCACCAGGCCCTGCCACAGCTGTTCAGCGGTCAGCGGCTCCAGCGTGGGATTGCCTGGGTCATTGATCTCCACCAGGTGTTCAAAACGCAACTTGACTCTCCAATCTCGTGAATGTCCATATTATGAAGGCTCCTTGCGCGCCGCGGCGGTCCGCGCTTTCGTTTTCAGAGTCATCTCATAGCCGCCATGCAGCGCATCGATGATCCTGTCCGGACTGGCATCACTCCTGACAGCTATTGTCAGGAGTGCCGGCGCACAATGCTGGCCCGGGCAAGGAAGGCGTCAGGAGCCGTCAGGAGCGGACAGAAGTGGAAAAGCACGAACCGACACTGGCCGCCGCCACGCCCGAGAACGCTCATGAAGCAGGAGGCTGGCATGGAGTTGCTGATCAATATCGACGTCGATGACCTCGAACACGGCATCGGCTTCTACGAAGCAGGACTGGGATTGCGGCTGGGCCGCCGGCTGTTCGACAACAGCGTGGCGGAAATGCACGGCGCCTGCGCGCCGATCTACCTGCTGGCCAAGGAGGCCGGCACGGTGGCCACGGCGCGGGCCGATGCGCGGCGCGACTACGCGCGGCACTGGACCCCCGTGCACCTGGACTTCGTGGTGGAAAACCTCGAAGCGGCCATCGAGCGCGCGCTGGGCGCCGGCGCCGAGATMGAGGACTGGCCGCAGGACTTCGACTGGGGCCGGCAGGCCCGCCTGTCCGACCCGTTCGGCCATGGCCTGTGCTTCATCGAATGGCGGGGCCGGGGCTACGGCGCCGTGGCGGGCCCCTGACCCACGAGCCAGCCACAAACAAAAAACCCCACGGCGCGAACCGTGGGGTTTTTCATTGCAAGCCTGAAGAAACTCAGACTTCCTCGTACAGCGGCAGCGTCAGGAATTCGGCGAAGTCTTCCGACGTCGACATTTCCTCGAAGATCTGCGCGGCGCGATCATAAGTGCTGGTATCGCCACCCACGAGTGCCTTCACCTTGGCCAGTTCTTCCGGAATCAGCGCGCGCACCAGCTCGGCGGTCACCTTGCGGCCGTCTTCCAGCTTGCCCTTCGGCGAGCGGATCCATTGCCAGACCTGCGAGCGCGAGATCTCGGCCGTGGCGGCATCTTCCATCAGGTTGTGGATCGGCACGCAGCCGTTGCCGGCCAGCCAGGCGCCCAGGTAATGGATGCCCACGTTGATGTTMATGCGCAGGCCGTGCTCGGTGATCGGGGCCTCGGGCTTGAAGTCGAGCAGGTCGGCGCCCTTCACGTTCACGTCCGGACGCTGCTTCTCGAACTGGTTCGGCTTGTCGCCGAGCACTTCCACAAATTCCTTCATCGCCGGCGCGACCAGACCCGGGTGGGCCACCCAGCCGCCGTCGTAGCCATCGGTAGCGTCACGGCGCTTGTCGCTGATGATGCCTTCCATGGCGATGGCGTTCTTTTCCGGATCGTTCTTGATCGGGATCAGGGCGCTCATGCCGCCAATCGCGGGCGCACCGCGCTTGTGGCAGGTCTTCAGCAGCAGCAGCGCGTAGGCGCGCATGAACGGCGCGGTCATCGTGACCTTGGCGCGGTCTGCCAGGCAGAAGTCCTTGTCCACCTTGAACTTCTTGATGCACGAGAAGATGTAGTCCCAGCGGCCGGCGTTCAGGCCAGCGCTGTGGTCGCGCAGTTCATAGAGGATTTCCTCCATCTCGAACGCGGCCAGGATGGTCTCGATCAGCACCGTGGCCTTGACCGTGCCCTGCGGCAGGCCAATCTCGTTCTGGGCCATCACGAAGATGTCGTTCCAGAGGCGGGCCTCCAGGTGGCTTTCCATCTTCGGCAGGTAGAAGAACGGGCCGGCGCCACGCGCGATCTGCTCGCGGGCGTTGTGGAACAGGAACAGTGCGAAGTCGAAGATGCCGCCCGAGATGCGCTTGCCGTCGATGGTGACGTGCTTCTCTTCCAGGTGCCAGCCGCGCGGGCGCACCTGCAGCGTGGCGATCTTGTCGTTGAGCTTGTAGTGCTTGCCGTTGGAGTCCAGCGTCAGCGTGCGGCGCACGGCGGCCTTCAGGTTCACCTGGCCCTGCATCTGGTTGTGCCAGTTCGGGGTGTTGGAGTCCTCGAAGTCCGTCATGTAGCTGTCAGCGCCCGAGTTGAAGGCGTTGATCACCATCTTGGCTTCCACCGGACCGGTGATTTCCACACGACGGCACTCCAGCGCCTGCGGCACCGGTGCCACCTTCCATTCGCCTTCGCGGACGCTCTTGGTCTCCGGCAGGAAGTCCGGGAGTTCGCCGGCATCCAGGCGCTTGGCGCGCGCCACGCGGGCGGCCAGCAGTTCCTGGCGGCGCGGCTCGAAGGCGCGATGCAGCTTGTCGACCAGGGCCAGGGCTTCCGGCGTGAGGATGTCTTCGTAGGCCGGCAGGATGTCGCCGGTAATCTTCATGCCCGCGGGCAGCGTGATAGCCATCAGTCTTCTCCTGTGTGTGCGATGGTGTGTTGTTGGGTGGACCCGTCCGTCAGACCGCGACGCCGGAGGCGGCGAGGAAGGCCAGCAGGTCGTTCATGTCGTGCCCGGTGCCGGTGGGCGCCACGTCCAGGCGCTCCGCCGGGTGGCCGGCACGGTTGATCCAGAAAGTCTTGTAGCCATACCAGGTGGCACCGCACGCGTCCCAGCCGTTCGAGGACACGAAGGCGATGTCCCCGGCGGGCAGGTCGAAGGCCTGCGGCCCCAGCGCGTAGGCGGCCGGCGCGGTCTTGTACTGGCGCACCGCATCGACCGACAGCACATGGTCGAACAACCCGTGCATGCCTGCGCTCTTGACCGAGATGTCGAGCATCTCGGGGTTGCCATTCGACAGGATGCCCAGCGGCAGCCCCGCGCGGCGCAGCCGCTTGAGCGCGCCGAGGTTCTCGGGGAAGGCCGAAAGGCAGGCGTACTCCTTGAGCAGTTGCGCCTCGGTGGCCTCGCCCAGCTTCAGCCCGAGGCGCTCCGCGGCGTAGCGCAGCGCATCCACGGTCAGCGCCCAGAACGGCTTGTACAGCGCGCCGTCCGGCGCGGCCATGGTGCGCAACCGCGTGTAATCGATCTGGCGTTCGCGCCACAACAGCGCCAGGGCCTCTCCCTTGCCGGGAAACAACTGCTCCGCGCGCGCCGTGACCGAATACACGTCGAACAGCGTGCCGTAGGCATCGAACACCACCGCGCGGATCTTGTTCATGGAGGGACTGAATGGGCCTGTACACCGTTGAATGCATCCGATTGTAGTCAGTCGTTGCAGTGCGGCAAAGTCGCACCGGGTCACTTGATCTTTTACTTTTGGGCAACTAATCTTGGCCGATCCGCACAAGACTGTGTATTAACCGGCGAGCTTTCGTGGATCATTTCAAGCAATTGGAGACTTTTGTATCGGTCGCGTCACGTGGCAGCCTCTCGGCTGCCGCCGCCGCCGAAGGCGTGGCGCCGGCGATCATCGGGCGTCGCATCGATGCGCTGGAAGAACGGCTCGGCGTGAAGCTGCTGGTGCGCACCACACGCAAGATCACGCTGACGTTCGAAGGCTCCGCCTTCCTCGAGGACTGCCAGCGCATCCTGAACGACCTGCACAACGCCGAGGCCAGCGTCTCGGCCGGCGGCGTCAAGGCCAGCGGCCACCTGCGGGTGACCGCCCCGGCTGGCTTCGGCCGCAAGCATGTGGCGCCGGTGGTGCCGCTGTTCATCGAATCGCACCCGGACGTGACGCTTACGCTCGACCTCTCCGATCGGGTGGTCGATCTCGTCAACGAAGGCTTTGACTGCGCCATCCGCCTCGGTGACCTGCCCGATTCCAGCCTCGTCTCGATCCGCCTGGCGGAAAACCGCCGCGTGGTGGTGGCCTCCCCCGGCTATCTGGCCCGCGCCGGCACGCCGAAGCTGCCGGAGGACCTGTCACGCCACAATTGCCTGGCTTTCGGCGCCAGTGCCAACGTGCAGCGCGGCTGGGTGTTCCAGCAGGATGGGCGCGCGGTCACGGTCAAGGTGGGCGGCGATATGGAATGCACCGACGGCGCCGTGCTGCACGCGTGGTGCCTCGAAGGCCATGGGCTGGCGTGGCGGTCCTGGTGGGAGGTGGGCCAGGAAATCGCCAGCGGCCGGCTTGTCACCGTGCTCGACGACTTCCAGGCGCCGCCCATCGGCATCCACGCGGTGTTCCCCCAGCGCAAGCACCTGCCGCTGCGCGTACGGCTGTTCATCGACCATCTGAAGCACACCTACGGCAACCCGGCCTACTGGCGCCGCGCCGAGCAGGCGCCGACCAGCGCCGCCGCCGAGGCGTCCGCCGCCGTGGCATAGGTGGTTTCACCCACTGTAAACATTGATATTCCGCAATGGCGACTGCTTCACACTGACTACAATCCAATCAGACAGGCGCCGTCTGGCCTGCCCCGCCTTATCGTGAAATCTTTAAATTCGTGAAAGGAGGTATGGCATGTTCAAGCACATCCTGTTGCCCACCGACGGGTCGGAACTCTCCAAAAAGGCCATCAATGGCGGCCTGGAGCTGGCCAAGGCGATTGGTGCCCGGGTCACCGCCTATGTCTGTCTGGAGGAATACCCCTACACGCCGTTTAGCGAGATTGTCGTCGAGGCCCCGCAAGCCTTCCGGGACCGGATCGAGAATCAGGCGCGGCTCTACCTGAAGGAGATCGAGACCGCCGCCGTGGCCGATGGCCTGCCGTTCGACGCCGACATGACCACCTTCGCGGTGCCCTACCTCGGCATCATCGACGCGGCCGAACGCCATGGCTGCGACGTGATCTTCATGGCTTCGCACGGCCGGCGCGGACTGTCCGGCCTGCTGCTCGGCAGCGAAACCCAGAAGGTCCTGACTCACACCGACATCCCGGTCATCGTTTATMGATGACACGCTGAACCAGCGGCATCCCGCCGCGTCAGTTCACATCAAGGCCGCGCACGGCAACATGCGCGGCCTTGTTGCTTCATATGTCATCGCCGCATCGCAATTCCGCCAGGATTGTGCCGATTGGCCCTAGGAATTGGACGAACTACGATTCTCTTGATCCCCGCCGTTGACGAGAATCCATCATCCATTTCCAACTGGGAAGAGCATGATGGCAATCGATCTTTACGTCCGCCCCTTGACCCGCCGAGCAATCTGTCTTGGCGTCAGTGCGCTGCTGGCCGCCTGCGGTGGGGGCGGCGACGATTCGGAACCGATTGGCACGGACATCTCCGTGACCCAACCCGAGGCGGGCCCGGCCCCGCTGCCGCCCAACGTCGAACCCGCGCMAACGCCCCCCACGCCGGAGCTACCCGCGCCTGCGCCCACGCCACCGGCCCCTGTTCCCGTCCCGCCCGAGCCGCAGCCGATCCCGCCCGTTCCCCACCCGGGACCGCCCACCGAGACAGAAGTAATCACGCGGGACTCGGTACTGAAAACGCAGGCTCGCGTATACGCCGAAGCCCTATGGAAGTCCGCCGAAACGCTGGACCCTGGCCGCGCGCTGCCGGTCAACAAGTCCTGCATGAACGCGCAAGGCGTGGCCAGCCCGGTGGGCTGGGTGTTCACCGGCAACCTCGGCCAGTTCATCTGGAACGTGACTGCCGCGCGTGATCTTGGCCTGCTGGACGCCGCCGAAGCCCAGCGGCGCGTGGCGCGCCATCTGGACTCCCTCGCCGTGCTGCAAGCAACAGCCCGGCAGAATGGCGCGCCCGGTGGCCTGTTCCATGGCACCACGGACAACCGGACAGCCATACCCTCCGGCGATGTGGGTTCGATCGAGAATGCCTGGCTGGCGGTCAGCCTCGCCATGGCCAAACAGGCGTACCCCGAGCTCGCCGCGCAGGCTGGCGCCATCCTCGGCCAGATGCGCTTCGAGACCATGGTGCATCCGCAAAAACAGCAATACGAGATCTCCTTCAATCCCAAGACGCAGACATATTCGGGGATGACCTACGGCCTGCTCGGCGAGACACGGCTGCTGGCCTATGTCGGCATCGCCCTCGGAACCGTGCCGCGCAGCCAGTATTTCAACATCGGCCGCGTACCGACCTGGGCCGAGCGCTCGCAGGACCCGGCGAAGTTCCGCACCTACGAGGGCGTCCGGGTATATGAAGGCACCCGCTCCTATGACGGCCGGCATTTCATGCCGACCAACGGCGGCTCGGTGTTCGAATCGTTCGCGGTGCCCGTGGTGATTTCCGAATCCAAATGGGGCCCCAACAGCTGGGGGCGCTCGCATCCGAACATGGCCAAGACGCAGATCAAGTACGGCCTCGACACCTTTGGCTACTGGGGCTTTTCGCCCGCTTCCGTGCCGGCCAACGCCGGATACACCGAGTACGGCACGCCGCCGGCTTCGCTGGGCGGCACCGGCTACAACCCGCGCGGGCAACACGTGGCGACCCGTGCCGGCCCGGTGGTGTCGCTCTACTCGGTCCTGCTGTTGATCGAGGAGGACCCCGAGGCGGTGATGGCCAACATGAAGAAGCTGCTCGACAACTTCCCCACGCTGAACCACCCGCAATACKGCCTGATGGACAGTGTCGACGTGGAAAACGGCACCGTTTCCAAGTGCCTGCTCGCCGGCAACGTCGGTTGGGCGCTGGGCGCCGTGACCAACTACCTCACCGATGGCAAGCTGCGCGGCTATGTGGACAAGGAATGGGGCCACATGCTGCAGCCGCTGCTGGAGATCGAGGAATTCAGCATCCCGGCGGAGCCTGCGCAGCAGGGCTAAAAATGGACGAACTACGATTATCTTGATCGCTCTCGCGGACGAGAATGGTTCATCAGAACATTCCCCGCACGGAGCACATCATGGCACTCGATTCATCCGCACATCCGCTGGCTCACCGAGCCATCTGCATCGGCCTCAGCGCCTTGTTGGTTGCCTGCGGAGGCGGCGGGAGCGACGAGCCGGTCGCCCCGCCGGCCCAGCCGGGCACGCAGGCGCGGGTTGATACCGGCACCGAGCCGGCGCCCACCCCGACGCCCCAGCCGACGCCCCAGCCGACCCCCGCCCCCATCCCTGCCCCGACACCCACCGAGGTCCCCCCTTCCGACGTAGCGCCCGATGTCCCCGTCCAGCCCGACCCGCAGGCGGCCCTGAAGGCCGAAGCGCGCATCTATGCGAAGTCGCTGTGGAAGTCCATCGAGGCGATGGAGACCAAGCCAGCGTTCCCGTCGAACAAGGCCTGCGTCAACGCCGAGAACAAGATGAACGCGGTCAACTGGATGTTCATCGGCGAGCTTGCCTCGTATATCTCGAACGTAGTGGCTGCGCGGGACCTGGGCCTGATCACGCCGGAAGACGCCAGCCAGCGCATGGCGCGCATGCTGCCCGCCATCGCCGTGCTGCAGCAGCAGGCGAAGGACAAGGGTGCACCGGGCGGATTGTTCCTCGGTTCGCTCAACAGCACCACGGGCGTGCCGGACGGCGACGTGGGTGTCATCGAGAACGCCTGGGTGGCCACCGGCCTGGCCATGGCCAAGCAGGCCTTCCCGGAACTCGCCGCGCAGGCCGGCGCCATCCTCGCCCAGATGCGCTTCGACACCATGCTGGACCCGCAGAAGCAGCAGTTCTACATCAACTACAACCCGGCCACGCAGCAGAACTCGGGGAGTACCTATGACCTGATGAGCGAGACGCGGCTGATCAGCTATGCGGCCATCGCGCTGGGCAATGTGCCGCGCAGCCAGTACTTCCACCTCGACCGCGTGCCGGAATGGGCCGAGCGCAGCATCGACCAGTCGAAGTACCGCACCTATGAAGGCGTGCGCGTCTACGAGGCCTCGCGCAGCTTCGGGGGGCAGTCCTTCATCCCGACCTGGGGCGGCTCCGTATTCGAGACATTTGCCGTGCCAATCATGATCAACGAGCAGAAATGGGGTACCAACAGCTGGGCACGTTCGCATCCGAACATGGCCAAGGCGCAGATCCAGTACGGGCTCGACCAGTTCGGCTACTGGGGCTTCTCGCCCGCCACCATTCCGGCCACGGGCGGGTACACCGAGTACGGCGCGCCGCCGCTGTCCGTGGCGGGCGGCTACCGCCCGGTGGGGCAGCGTGAATCCACMCGTGCCGGCCCGGTGGTATCGCCCTATTCCGTGTTGTCGCTGATCGAATACGAGCCCGAAGCCGTGATGGACGCCATGCGCAAGCTGATCACCAACTTCCCCGCACTGGACMACCCGACCTATGKGCTGATGGACAGTGTCGACGTGCAGACCGGCGTCGTATCCAACTGCGCGCTGTACCTCGACAACTCGCTGGCGCTCGGCGCCGTGGCCAACTATCTAACCGATGGCAAGCTGCGTGGTTACGTCGACAAGGAATGGGGCCACATCCTCCAGCCGCTGCTGGAGATCGAGGAATTCAGCATCCCGGCGCAGCAGCCCTAGTCCGGCTGCCGTCCCCGGAATGAAAAACGCCGCGCCGTCCTGAACTGCACCCCAAAAGTTGGACACCAACTTTTGGGGTGTTTTCATGTATCGGTACTCGGAGCAGTTCAGGCTGACAGTTATCCAGAGCTACCTGGACGGTCAGGCAGGCTATGGTGAGATCGCCAAACGCCATGAAATAGACAGCG